>CAMJHM010000004.1 GCA_946405515.1 uncultured Fibrobacter sp.
AAGCAAGACCGACAAAGAAACGACTCATGATACCCCCTTGGCGACATTCATTCGGAAAATATACACTTTTTCAAAGCATAGTCAACCTGAATAGATTGCTTCGGGACTGTTCGTCTCTCGCAATAACAAGGAGCGGCCTTTTTAAAAAAAATCGGCATAGGCGTTGCCGCCTATGCCGAACCTCCCCATAAAGAAAGCCTTGGCTTCTTTAGGAAATCGTGGTCAAGAGGAACAAAGTAACCCCGGAACAGACAACGATGAACTTCGCCAAGAAGTAATCCGACACATACACCATTTCTTCGTGAAGTTTCATAGTTGTATTCCTCCGACCTTTACGATACCTAAGATAGATTATAGCGAACAACATTGCCAGTGGGCAAAATCACACTGCGATTCAGGTCACACGCGGGCAATGAAAAAGGAGACGCAAAGCGCCTCCCACTTGAGATTCATCACATTCGCTCACGCGAGAACGTGACAAATCACTTCTTCTCTTCTTCTATTTTTCTTACAGGCTCGTCGGCCATGCGTTCAGCGATGACTTCAGGCGTTTCTTCGGCAATCGCGGCGTTCGATTCTTCGGGCATCCACGGCTTGTCAAGGCTCTTTTCCCAAGAGACTGTAGGCGCTTGCTGCACTTCGTGCGAAGTATCAACAATGGGGAGTCCAAGGAGTTCACGTGCGCGGTTCAGTGCGGCATCGATGTTACCGAGAGCATTCTCTTCGCCGAGCTGTTTCAAAACACCAGCGCGAGTCAGCGCCACCACGGGCTGGGCATGCACGCCGGAAAGCAGCAGCTGCGTGCCTTCGCGGTTGCAGCGGTTGAGCAAGTCTTCAATCATCTGGATACCGGCGGCATCGATACTCGAGACGCTGCGCATGCGCAAGATGAGAATCTTCGGCTTGTCGGAGATGCGCGCCATCGTATCCTTGAACTTGTCGACCGCACCGAAGAACAGCGAACCAGCAAGTTCGTAAACCACCACGCCCTTCGGCACCTGGCGACTGAGCTCATTGTGGGCCGCTTCTTCGTCGTCTTCCTTGAGGGCCGATGTCACCGTTTCCATTTCGGACACGTCGCTCATACGCTTGATGAACAGCACGGCGGCCAGCAGCACGCCGACTTCGATAGCGACCGTGAGGTCGATAATCACGGTGAGGAGGAACGCCACCAACATCACAATGACGTCACTCTTGGGTGCCTTGAACATCTTGATGAAACTGCGGTAGCCACACATATTGAAGGCCACTTGGAACAGCACGGCGGCAAGGGCTGCCATCGGAATCATTTCAGCATACTTACCGAGCACAAGCATAATGAGCAAGAGCACAATCGCATGAACAAGGCCCGAAATCGGGCTCACGGCACCGTTACGGATATTGGTCGCGGTACGGGCAATGGCGCCCGTAGCAGGAATGCCACCGAACATGGGCGAAAGCACGTTTGCCACACCCTGGCCAAAGAGTTCGGTATTGGAGCGGTGCTTGGTAGAGGTCATACCGTCGGCCACCACAGCCGAAAGCAACGATTCAATCGCACCGAGAATCGCAATCGTCAAAGCGGGCTGGAAAACCTTCTGCATCATTTCGAGGCTGATGTTCGGCAGGTGCGGCACCGGAAAACCGCTCGGGATGTGGTTTTTCATGCCAATCGTCACCACGCCATGACCCGTCACCGGATCGTCCCAGCCGAGCACCTTCACGAGCACGGTCGCAACGACAATCGCAATCAGCGAGCCGGGCACCTTCGTGGTGACTTTCGGCCACAGGATGCAAACGGCAAGCGCCACGAGGCCGACAATGACAGCATATATATTAATGGTATCAAAGGAGGTCACATAAAGCTTGATTTTACCGACCGCATCGGCAGGGTCCTTTGCCAAGAAACGGAGACCGAAGAAATTCGGGACCTGGCCAAGCGCAATGATGATGGCGATACCGGCGGTAAAGCCGACGGTCACCGGATACGGGATGAACTTGATGATAGCACCGAACTTCGCGATGCCGAAGATAATGAGCAAGATGCCCGCCAAGAGGGTCGCCGAGGCAAGGCCGTCGTAACCGTACTGGCTCACGATGCCGTAAACAATCACGATGAAGGCGCCCGTGGGGCCACCAATCTGGAAGCGGCTACCGCCCAAAAGGGAAATTGTGAAGCCCGCGATAATCGCGGTGTAAAGGCCCTGTTCCGGACCCACGCCCGAAGCGATGGCGAAAGCGATGGCGAGCGGGAGCGCGAGGATACCCACGATAAGGCCCGACATGAGGTCGCTCACGAGATTTTTCTTGGTGTAACCCTTGCGGACTGTGCGGAACAGTTCCGGGGTAACAGTCGCTTTTACGCCAGCGAGGAAACTCTTGAACGATTCCTTGGCATGGATATTCTGCATTTAGACACTCCTTCAATCAAGCGCGCCCAAATTTAGAAAACTTTACAAACCCCGTTAAGGGGGAGGAAGAAAAAAGTAATGTGGAATGAGTTATGAGTTATGAGTTTTGAGTTATGAGTTTTGAGTTATGAGTTTTGAGTTTTGAGTTATGAGTTATGTGTTATGAGTTATGAGTTATGAGTAACGAGTCGGTGCTACACACCTTTGAGTTTCAATAATCTCGCCCTCAGCACCAAATTATATACTCACAACTGGCAACTTACAACTCACAACTGGCAACTGACAACTGACAACTCACAACTCACAACTGACAACTGACAACTGATGACTTTCCACACATTGCACATCACGGCGAAGCCGCTACAGCAGTCCCTTCTTGGCGGAGCGCATGAGGTTCTTCACCTGCTTGTTGCTAAGCTGCGGTACATCGGCATCGCGTTCACGGCGGGACTTGGGGGCGCAATCTTCGCAAAGGTGTTTGATAACCACGCCAAAGCTCGCAGCACCATCGACGACATCGGTCTGGCGGGAACGATACGACCTGAGCAGCGCCTCCTTATGGCACTTGTCACAAATTCCCATCTTCGGGGCCGCCGGTTCGTGGCGACGCTGGGATGAAGAATTGTCGCGGGCGCGTTCTTCCGAATTCATGGCCCAAGCCCTAGCCTGGGCAGCGTTCTTGGATGCAAAACGATCGTCAAATAAGCTCATGGGGTTATCCTCTTTTTACTTCCTTTAATATACATTCTTGCAGGAACAATGCCATCAGCATATTGCCCAAAGAGGTCGAAGAACCGTCCTCATTGTAAAGGGAACGGGCAAATTTGCCTCTTTCGGCCTGTTTTTCCCTAAATTCGGCGGCATGCCGAGCAAAATCCCATACCGAGACGCGCTGCGGAGAAAGCGAAGCAAAGCCCCGCACGACATCGTTCAAGTAAGCGACCTCGAAACGGGCCTCCGGGAACATGTCTTCCGGGATAGTCAAAAAATGGAGACTCCCCTGCGTCTTGTTCACGAGCCGCTCCACGAGCGCCCCATAAGTCTTGGCCACAGCCTCCCCATTACCACCGGCACGGCGGAGTTCACGGAGCCCGAGCCCCATGACAAGGCGGCCAGCCTTCTTGCCGATGATATCAGAGGCAAGCCGCGCCAGGAACAGCGGAATCGACTGCGGGGCCGGAGCATTGATATAGAACTGGATCGGGAGATTCGCCTCGCGGCACAGGATTATCTCGGCAGCATGGTTCGCCGCCTCGCCCTGTTCGCCCATCAATTCGTCACCTATAATTAAAATCCTGTTTTCCACACTGAAAATCTACTACATGGAACCGCGTTTGACCACCGTAATTTCCCAAAAATTTGCTTTTTTTTCTCGAAAAACGACATTGTGCCCATCCGCGACCAGTGCCTGCGGCACATTCTCGATGGGGGAACCTTCGTCGAGCGCAATCTTGATGCGGAACCCCTCCGGCAACCCCGCGAGAGCAAGACGCGCCCTCACTGCATTGCCCGGGCAAACCACGCCCCTCAGGTCCAAGTACTCCGGAAAATCCACCGAAATAGCCTCGGGCAGGGGTAATTCTTTTGATTTTTCACAAAAATCGGCAATTTCTTCGGCATAATCCTCGGGATGGGTCGCCCACTCCCCCACGTCGTAACCGCAATGCGATGACAAGAAAATGTAAAACGCAGCCTCCTTCGAGAGCACACGCCCCCGGCACCGGCGCAACCATTCGGCACAGGCAAAGCCTAAAAGGTCGACCAAGGACTCACCAAAACCATTTTTTCCTCTATTCGATTCAATCCAGTTGAGCAAAGGCGTTTTCGACATCATTTTCTCGATTTGTCAAGGGTTTAATTTGTAAAAAAATAAAGGCACTTTAAGCATTTTTATTGCATCATTATTATTTGTACAAAAATTACATCCCGAATGTAGCAAAGTTTGACAATGGTTTCTATATTTGGCCCCAAGCATACAAATGTGCAAAGGTTTTTTATAGAATGAGTACTGTTCTTCTATACGCAATGTTTGTCGTCTACGTTATCGCGGGCGTAGGCTTGGTCATATACGGGTTCAGCTGTTACTACAGCATTTATCTCTTCCTGAAGAATAGCCGTCATACACGACTCAGCGACAAGAAGGCCATTCTCAAGTTCTACCGCGAACACTCCATCAACGAACTTCCGCAAGTCACTACCCAGCTCCCGGTATTCAACGAAGCCAACTGCGTCGAACGCCTTTTGGATGCCGTGTGCGCCATCGACTACCCCAAAGACAAGCACGAAATTCAGGTGCTGGATGACTCTACCGACGAATGTTACGAAGTCGCCAAGAAGAAGGTCGCCGAACTGGCAGCCAAGGGCTACGACATCAAGCTCATTCACCGCACGAACCGCGCCGAATTCAAGGCCGGCGCCCTCAAAGAAGCCATGGCTATCGCAAAGGGCGAATTCCTCGCTATTTTCGATGCGGACTTCGTCCCCGAGAAGGACTTCCTCCTCAAGACCATCCCCTACCTGGTGATGGACGAAAAGATTGGTTTGGTCCAGGGCCGCTGGGGCCACTTGAACCGCACTGAATCCGGTTTGACGCTCGCCCAGTCCATCGGTATCGACGGACACTTCGTGGTGGAACAGTCCGCCCGTAGCTGGGGCAAGCTCTTCATGAACTTCAACGGTACCGCAGGCGTATGGCGCAAGCAGGCCATCTATGATGGCGGTGGTTGGGAAGGCGACACGCTCACCGAAGACATGGACCTTTCTTACCGTTCCCAGCTTGCTGGTTGGCGCATGAAGTTCGTCTTCGACGTGATTGTCCCGGCCGAACTCCCCAACGACATCAACGCGTTCAAGGCTCAGCAGTTCCGCTGGGCAAAAGGCTCCATTCAGACAGCCATCAAGATTTTGCCGCGCGTGCTCAAGGCCAAGGTTCCTCTCCGTGTCAAGATTGGCGCCATCCTCCACACGACGCACTATTCGATTCACCCCTGCATGTTGTTTACCGCCCTTTGCGCATGGCCGTTGCTTGCCTTCTTTGAACCGGTCGCACACATCCCGGGCTGGGGCTACACCATCGGGTTCAGCTTCATTTTCCTCGCCGCTATCGCTCCTTCCGTTCTTTACTTCGTGGCCCAGCGCTGCTCCGGTTACACTGGCTGGAAGATTCGCCTTTTGAGCCTCCCCATCCTCATGGCTCTGGGTGTTGGCATTGCAGTGAGCAACTCCCGCGCCGTGTTCTCGGCAGTTATCGGTACCAAGGGTAGTTTCGTCCGCACCCCGAAGAGCGGCGGTTCCAAGAAGAAGGCCAAGAGCCACTATGCCCAGAAGTTCCCGTGGCAAGCGATTGTCGAATTGGGCGTGGGCGTGTACTGCATCTTCGGTCTTCTCGAATACATCGGCGCCCAGAAGTTCATCATCGGCCCGTTCCTCGCCCTGTATTCTGTCGGCTTCCTTTCTGTGGGCGTGCTGAGTTTCATGCACTTCGTGAGCAACTTGGTCGAGATGCACAAGGCCCGTATCGAGGCCAAGAAAAAGTCCGCCAAGATTTCGACCGAAGAGGTAACCGTCCTCTAATAGGTCGGACCAAGAGGGTCAGTTCGGGCGAGTCATCCGGCTCGCCCTTTTATTTTTCCCAGTTTTGATCAAGCGAATTCCCTGTTGAGACTGCTGTATGCTCCGGACAAGCGCAGCCGATTCTTCGCCGTAAGCCTTCACCGATAGATTGAACGTACGAGCGCTCGCCCCCAAAAACGCATAGGCGGACAAGACAACGATAGATGCCGCAGCCATGGCGACCATCATCTCAATTAACGTAAAGCCCGACTTCAACGACAATAGACAAGCCTCCTCAGCCGGACAGGGCCGGGCAACAGACTCACCGGAACCGAGGCGGCCTCCACAGACAGCCACAGCATCCCCACCCTTCCTGGCAGCACGGTCTGCCCCACAGATAAAATAACATTCTGTTCCTGGGCAACCACAAAGTTCGTATCTAGGCACCGAGGGGGCTTTGCAACAGCCATTTCTACGTAGCCCGTAGCGGCGACAAGCGCCATTGCCGCGACCCGTTCCCGAGCCCGCATCGCATGAAACGCACGGAAAAATTGCCCTGTAGAGGCAACGAAAAAAGAGAACACACACAGAGCAACCAGGACTTCGACCAACGTAAAGCCTCTATCTCGACATTTTCTGTTCAAACGCAACGGGAACCCCCTGTACGTAAATAGGGAAAAGGGCACCCGCAGAATCCCACCGCGCCGTAGATTCTACATCCATGTGCCCGTTGGGAGCGGCCAAGACGCCCTCGATTTTCGCATGGCCTTGTACCAACACATCTGAAATAGAAGAACCCATAGCAAGGATTACACTAGGGAACGATGCTGTCGCCTTCCCGGAAAATGTCACACCCATGCGACCCCAGACATGCCCGTGCAACGTTGCAGAACCCTCCACCCGCACAATCTCCCCGCTGTAGATTTCGACCCAGTCGGAATTAAAGAGTCCACTCACGGTAACAGGCCCTTCCACATACACAAGCAGTGTATCCACGTGGAGTTTGCCCTTGAACAAGGCGGAACCCTCCACGTAAAATGCGGCCCGACCAACATGTCCATCCGCATCGAACGTAAGGTCCCCCGCCTCGATTCTGTATTCCATGTTCACTTCCGGCCTAAAAAAGCGACGGTTACCCGAGAGCCGCCGAGCATGTGATTCAATGCGTTCACGCAACCCCTGCCGGTACAGCTCGGCACCGTCGGCCCATTCCGCATAGCGGGGCCACGGAGCCTTCGCACGCGACATCCCGACAAGGAGCGTCATGCGCCCATTCTCTACTGGAGTAGACCACATTCCCCACGGCCCCAGTTCCCCTTGCGACACGGGTGGCAGGCTATCGAAATACCCCGATGGGAACCCTGCGAGGCTCGCCAGCAGGGCCGATTCCGCCCGGTAGACCTCGGCGACGCTTTCCGCCTTGCGGTGCGCATACCGCGAAACAGCAAACGGCATGCGCAAAAGCCCCGACAGCATCAGCGTAACCACCAGCGCGACACCGAGGACTACCGAAAGCACCATTCCCCGCTTACTCCTCATGTGACACAACCACCCTTTTCCCGCCGCATTTGAGGAACACTCCATCGCGACCGATGGAATCCACGATGAACGCCCCGACAGAATCGCCGGGGCGGTACCAACCCAACGTTCCCCCGACATCTCCCTGGAAAAGGACGCCCTGTACGACGCTGCGCAACTTGAGCGGCGGAGCGGCACACTTCGCTTTGAAATCAGATTTATAGTGCGGCCCACGATGAAAGCGGGATTTTTTTTGCCAGCGAGCCCGATACAATGTATCCCGGACTTCGTCTGTGGCGGGCACAAGCGCGGGCGGGTCTGCCAGCGCGATATCATAAGGCACATTCTGGCCATGGTCTTCTGCAAAAGGGCCATAGCGAAACAAGGCCGCAAAAGAGCCTAGCGCACAAGAAATCACCGTCACAATCAAAAATGCGAGTACGGCCCGCCGAGCAAGCGGGCGCACCCTCGGGGCATTGTCCAAGTCCAGCCCCCGCCAGAACGGATCCCGCGCAGCCCTGCAGAACTCCCCCTGCATCGTTGCCGGGTCCACCCGCTCCCGGAATTCACTGTACGGGCAACCCCGGGCCAAATACTCGTCACGGGCGAGGAAGCGCCGGAACCGCTCCATCCGCTCGGCATAGGCTCTACCGCCGAAGCCTTCTTCATAGCCTTCCTCTTCGGACCAATGGCAAAGCCTCCCCTCGCAAAACACGAGTAACACCAAGCGACTTCCACACAAGAACGAAAATAGCGCATTCCCGTGCGTGGCATCGCTACTGCGGATAATGCGGTCGGCCATTCCGTACAGGGCGATTCCCTCAGGCAATACGCGGTCGAACTTCCGACGCATTCCGTCGACAGGCGCAGCCGCCACCGCGACAAGGTAACGCACTTTCTTTCCCGAATCCCCGTTGAAGGCGACCATCTTCCAAAAGCAGGGGCGGCCGCGGCCAGACGACTCCGGAAATTCCCGCGCAAACTCTTCGCGGAGTCGGGCCTCCCCGGGTTCATCGTCGAACGGAACCGACACTTCCCAGGTAAACAAGGGAGCCCCGACACCGCCCACGCGCTCCAACGCGGCAACCAGCCTACGGAACATCGGAGCCTCCCGCAGGTGAGGGCTCCACTTCGGGCGTTATGAAGATAGCCAGTTCGCTCAGTTCGTCTTGCGTGGACGTATAACTGAAAAGTCGCCCCACCAGCGGGAGACTCCCCAGGAACGGCACGGCCGTGCGCACTTCCGACTTGTTCTTGCGCATCAGACCGCCGAGGCAGAGCGTCTCTCCGTTGCGCAACACCACGGATGTCTTGAGGTTCCGCGTACTGATGTCACGCGGGCCGTCACCGGAGCTCCGCCCGGCCGTCTTAATTTCGGGCGACACCTCCAGCGTGATGCTCCCCTCCCGCGTAACCACGGGCGTGAGTTCCAGCGAAATCCCGTCGTTGAACGAGCGGTAATCCGTAATCGGGTAGCCGTCCGCCGAGACCTGGCTCACCAAGTAATAAACCGTATTCGTCACGTTCAACTCCGCCTTGCTGCCGTTCAGCGTCGTAAGCCTCGGACGTGCCAGCACCTCGGCCATATTATTTTCTTCGAGGCTCGCAAGTTCCATCTCGAAGCGGTCAGGCAAGAATCCGACCTTCCCAAACGCCCCCGACTTCGACAAGTCCTTCCCCAAAAAATCAAAGAAACCCCGGAACCCGATATCCCCCGCAGCGGTCTTCCGAGCGTTCCCACCTCGCAAGCCAATCTCGAAATTCTTGCCGCGCTTGATTTCCACGATGATGCACGAGAGCGTCACCTGGAGCGCCGGCATATCCACCTGCACCAGGAGCGATTCGGCCATCGCGATTTCTTCTGGCACGCCACCCAGGAGCAGCGCGTTCTGTTCCTTGACCTCGGCGGCAACGAAACTGCTCCCGGGCATAAACTTCGAGAGATGCGCAAGCGCCTTCTCCGAATCGATATACTTCAGCGGATAAAGGTGCGTCTGCGAAAGCGCATTGCGCACCCCCGTCTCGGCCACAAACAAATTTGCAGAATCCAGCACATAGGCGTAGCGACTCCCCCGGAATACCGCCCCGACGAGATCCCGCAGCGGAACGCGGTCGAACTTGAGGCGCACGGGCTCCTGCATGTCACCGTACATCGCGAGGTTCAACCCGGCAGCCGCCGCGATCTCGCGCAGGACACTCGCCAGGGGGACAGCGGCCAGGTCAACGGAATACAGGGAATCGTCGCGAAATACGGACGCGCTTTCTGGACCCGCCCGGTCGCGGCGTACCGACACCCGCAAGCAACCACCCTCGGAGCGCACAGCAAACCCCTGCGATTCCATCAGCGCCCGGAACGCCGCCACGGCGGGCATGTTCCTCAGCCTCCCCGACACCTTGCCCTGCACGTCAGGTTCCACGAGGATATTGAGCCCTGTATTTGCCGCATACTCCGACGCAAACTCGGCAACGTCCTTCCCCTTCACGGCCAGCGAGACGCCGGAATCCGACACCGCAAACTCCGCCTCGCCACGCTCTCGGACGCGGCGGATATGCAGCACGCGGCCGTCCTTGACCACCTCGAGGCCGTGTGCCCCGCAAATCGCGGAAAGCCCCTCCAACAGCCCCACGCTGTCGAGGTGTAGCGTCACCGGCACCTCGGCCCCCTCGTCAACGACGATAGGCGTATCGTACGCCAGCGAGAGGCTGCGCGCCACGTCCGAAAGCGTGGCATCGACAAAATCGAGCGAAACAGTGCCAGTACGCGCAGGAACATCGCCCGACGGCGCACACCAGCCCCCGACAGGGCCGAAGATACATAGGAAAAGAACCACTAATAGAAAACAAGCCGCAGCAAGCGGCGGCGTACACCCAGAACACACAAGGGGCCTCCTAGAAAAAAGCATACCCGCCGTGACCGTTGGAGGCCGGCAGCCCCTGCCCGGGATGTACAAATGCACCCGAAAGTGCACAGGACATTCGCCTGTTCGCCCCTTAATATAAAAAAAACGGGACTTCAGCCCCACATTTTGACTTTTGTCACACTTTTTTATTTATATCCCCCCAAAATCTTCCTTCTTTATTAAATTTTGATTACAAACAACAACCAAAGGAGATATCATGTTAAAGAAAATCATCCTCGCCATGGCTCTCGTAGCAACAGCATCCTTCGCAACTTGGGACAAGTTCCCGGTTCTCGAACAACATAAGGGTCAAGCCGAAGTCGGCCTTGCTTATGCAATGCAAGGTGATTTAAGTGCACTGGGAATCTTTGGAGCGGCCCGCTTCACAGTAGTCCAAAATCTTGAACTGGGTGTTGCCGTCCCCTATACCATCTTCACTCACTTTGACGGTGAAGATGTGAAGCGCGACGGTCTGAACAACATTCCGCTCATGGTTCGCTTCCAGTTCCTGCCTATCCTGAATGCATTCGTTGATGTGGACCTCCCCGTTGGCGACGAAGAAGTCAGCGACGATGGATTGGGCGTCCACTTTGGTGTTCAGTTCTCTCAAAAGTTCGGCATCGTGAACTTCGGTTCCGAACTCGGTCTTGAAATCCGCACCGAAGGCGACAACGAAATTGCTCCTCCTTGGCTGCTGAACATCGGAGCTGAAGCAGACTTCCTCGTCACCGATATGCTGACCCCGTACGTTGGCTTGGACTTCTACATGTGGCTTGGCGAATATACTCATGACGGTGATGAAATTGCGGGTTCCGATGCTAGTGGCACAATTGGTGTCGCCCCCTACATTGGCTTGAACATCGCCATCACCCAAATGTTCTACGCCGACGTAAGCGCATCCTTCGGTTTCGGCGAAGACTTCTTCGGCGAAGACACCCCGATTACCCTGCAGGGTAAGTTCGGCGTCAACTTCTAAGCAGAGTTTTCAAACCCTATAGAAACGGTCCGCACAAGCGGGCCGCTTTTTTGCATAAAAAAGAGTGAACACAAGTGCACTAGCTGAAAATTTTCTATATTGTGTCCTATCCGGGGAAAGCCCCCGCAAAAAGTTTAAAGGATTCCCATGGCAGCGAACAACTATACCGAAGAAAGTATTAAATCCCTCGAATGGCACGAACACATCCGGCTCCGCCCGGGTATGTACATCGGCAAACTGGGCGACGGCAATAGCCCGGACGACGGTATTTACGTTCTGGTCAAGGAAATTATCGATAACTCCATCGACGAATTCGTGATGGGTGCCGGCAAGAAGATCGAAATCGACATCGAGGACCGCTCCGCCAGGGTCCGCGACTACGGCCGTGGCATCCCTCTGGGCAAGGTCATCGACTGCGTTAGCAAGATTAACACCGGCGGTAAGTACGATTCCGAGGCGTTCCAGAAATCCGTCGGCTTGAACGGCGTGGGAACCAAGGCCGTGAACGCGCTTTCGACCAAGTTTATCGTGAAGAGCTTCCGCGACGGTCGCATGAAGCAGGCCGAGTTCTGCCGCGGCGTGCTCATCAAGGAATACAGGGAATGCGCCACCAACGAGAAGAACGGCACCGAAATCTATTTTGAGCCGGATGCGGACATCTTCAAGAACTACCGCTACCTCCCGGCCTATATGGAAGAGAAGGTCTGGAACTACGCCTACCTGAACAACGGGCTCACGCTCGTCATGAACGGCAAGCCCTACACGAGCCCGAACGGCCTTTTGGACCTGCTCCAGAAGCACGTGGACGATTCCATCCGCTACCCCGTCATCCACTTCAAGGACAAGGATATCGAGTGCGCGTTCACGCACGGTAACCAGTACGGAGAACACTACTACAGCTTCGTGAACGGCCAGCACACCACCCAGGGCGGTACCCACCAGCAGGCCTTCCGCGAAGGTATAGTCAAGGGCGCCCGCGACCACTTCAAGAAGGACCTGGACCCCTCCGACGTCCGCAACTGCATCATCGGCGCCATTTCCGTGCGCATCCAGGAACCGGTTTTCGAATCCCAGACCAAGACCAAGCTCGGCTCCACGACGGTCGCCCCCGGCGGCGCCCAGCTGCGTACCTGGGTCGTTGACTACGTGGCAAGCCAGTTCGACAACTACCTGCACAAGAACCCCGAAACCGAGAAGGCGCTCCTCAACCGCATCAACCAGAACGAGCGCGAACGCAAGGAAATCGCGGGTATCAAGAAACTCGCGAACGAACGCGCCAAGAAGGCGAACCTGCACAACCGCAAGCTCCGCGACTGCAAGGTCCACCTCACCGACACCAAGAACGCGCTCAACCGCGAATCCATGATCTTCATTACCGAGGGTGACTCTGCATCCGGTTCCATCACCAAGGCAAGGAACGTGCAGACCCAGGCCGTGTTCAGCCTGCGCGGTAAGCCGCTCAACAGTTTCGGCATGACAAAGAAGGTCGTGTACGAGAACGAGGAATTCAACCTGTTGCAGCACGCGCTCGACCTGGAAAACGGTCTCGAGAACCTGCGCTACGACAAGGTGATTATCGCGACCGATGCCGATGTGGACGGTATGCACATCCGCCTGCTCCTGATGACATTCTTCTTGCAGTTCTTCCCGGAACTCGTGGAACAGAAGCACCTCTACATCTTGCAGACTCCGCTATTCCGCGTGAGGAACAAGAAAGAGACCCGCTACTGCTACGACGAATCGGAAAGGGACAAGGCCGCAAGCGATATCGGCAAGACGGACCTCGAGATCACCCGATTCAAAGGTCTCGGCGAAATCAGCCCCGAAGAGTTCGGCCAGTTCATCGGCGAAGACATGCGTCTCGAAACCGTGAACATCCCGCCCGACGCAAGCCTCGGCAAGATGCTCGAATACTACATGGGCAACAACACGCCGGCCCGTCAGGAACACATCGTGCAGAACCTCCACGCGAACGCCGTGGAAGAACTCTAACAAATCATTTTACGTTATTATCTGCCGCCGGGGTCACCACCCCGCGGTTTCTTTATTTCGTCAACTCGTTGACCATCAAGCCGTTAACACAACTAGCACTAGCAAAAGGCATTTTAGATGCCATTTTCTTCGTTTTTAAGGGCTTTTTTTATTATCTTTGTAATGTATGGTACAAATGAGTCAGACATCGTGGCAAGACATTTCCCTGGCAGACGTTAAGGAAATCCTCACATTCGCCCCCCTGAACCTGGCTATTGGCGCCAACCCCGTTTTGCATTACACCCTCCCCAAAGAACTTGTCGCTGGCGAAAAAATCAAGTACACGCTTGTCGCCGGATTCAAGACCATCACGTGGACAGGCATCATCGGCGCCATCAACGAAGGCAAGCTGATGGTCCGTCTCGAGAAGGGCCCGTTCCGCGGCTTCACGGCCACGCACTGGTACGAGGCAGAAGGCAGCTTTACCGCCTGTTGCGACGAGTTCACGTTCCAGGGATTTACCGATATTTCGGAAAGTACATTCAAGGACCTGATCGACAAGACGCATGTCATCTACGCGATGGACTCCCGCAAGGCCGCCCGCGAAGTAGAACTCTCTGTCGAAGCGAAAAAGCAGACCCAGTCCTTTGAAAGCCTAGATTCCAGCGCAACCGCGGGGTAGGCCATGTACATCTCCCTCGAACAGGCCCTGCTGGATCTTGAAAAAGCGGGGATGCTGAAAAGAATCAAGGAAGAGGTAGACCCTAATCTTGAAATGGCAGCTATCGCCCGCGAAGCATTCGCACGGGGCGACAAGGCTATTCTGTTCGAGAAGGTCAAAGGTTCGCGTTTCCGCGCCGCCTGCAACATCTACGGCACCGAGAAGCGCATGCAGTACCTCTTCCGCAAGGAAATCAAGTCCGTCACGGACGCGGTCGCCTTCAAGGCCAACCCGGCGGGGTTCTTCAGGAGAATCAACCCGTTCCGCTGGTACCGCGCGGCCAAGGCCGGCAAGGCTAGCCTCCCCCTCAAGGCCGGGAGCATCCACGATTTCGAGGAATGCAGTCTCGCGGACCTGCCGCAAATCAAGTGCTGGCCCGAAGACGGCGGTGCGTTCATCACGCTGCCGCAGGTGGCCACGCGGCCATCGCCCAAGGCTCGCATCCTGGAAACCAACGTGGGCATGTACCGTATCCAAATTTCAGGGAACAACTACCTAGAAAACGAATGCGGGCTGCACTACCAGCTAGGCAGGGACATATCAAGGCACCACCAGGCCGCCATAGAGGCAGGCAAGCCGCTCAAGGTGAGCATTTTCGTAGGCGGGCCTCCGGCTCACACGATAGCCGCCATCATGCCTATGCCCGAAAATCTTTCGGAACTGGTATTTGCCGGTATGCTCGGCGGCAGGCGATTCCGCTACTTTATCCATGATGGCTATATCGTGTCCGAGGATGCAGATTTCTGCATCCTCGGAGAAGTTGCTCCGCAACTTAAGCCGGAGGGCCCCTTCGGCGACCACATCGGCTATTACTCCGCGACACACCCCTTCCCCTACATCAATGTGAAAAAGGTGCTTTGCAAAAAGAACGCCATCTTCCCGTTCACTGTCGTCGGTCGCCCCCCGCAAGAAGACACTCTGTTCGGCAAGTTCATCCACCAAGTAACAAAGCCAATGGTGCCCGCCTCGGTGCCCGGCGTCCACGCCATCAACGCAGTCGACGATGCCGGAGTCCATTCCCTGTGCCTTGCCATCGCAAGCGAAAAGGAATGCCCATACAACAGCGGCAGGGAACCCTTGGGAATCCTGAAAATTGCAAACGCGCTCCTCGGCTTTAACCAGGTGAGCCTTTCCAAATACCTGATTCTTGCGGCCAAGCAGGACAATCCTGAACTGGACGTAAACAACATTCCCGAATTTTTCACGCATGTTCTCGAGCGTATCGACTTCGGCCGTGACTTGCATTTCCAAACATCCACGACCATCGATACACTAGATTACACAGGCACCAAGCTGAATCACGGATCCAAGCTCGTCATTGTCGCTGTCGGCGAACCCCGACGGATTCTCCGCAACAACGCCCACGATTTAGATTCGCTCCCGCTACCAAGCGGCTTCGACAGTCCGAAGGTCATCTTGCCCGGCACCATCGCCATCCACGCAAACGCAGACGCCGATTTGGAGACCCTCCGCAAGACGTTCGAAAGCTGGGGCTACCGCGAAAACTATCCCTGGGTGAGCCTTGTCGACACAACGGAAAATATCGACTTGAGGGATTTCCTCTGGATGTCTTTCACGCGCTCCGACCCAGCACAGGATGTACATGGGCTGAACGAAGAATTCCGCGACAAGCACTGGAGCATCCAGGCCCCGCTCATTCTTGATGCCCGCATCAAGCCACACCACCAGAAACCCCTCACCGTCCCTGACGCCATCACGAGCCGCGCAAGGGCAATCCTCGACAGGGCCAAATGACGCGACTGACAGCAATAATTCTTGGCATACTCATCGCCTGCACCGGAGCGTTCGCTCACGGCAGGAATTGTGCAACAGCAAACCTATTTCACAACAAGCAGTACAACAGGGGACCGCTACAGGCACGCGCCCAAAAAGCAGACCTGTTCAAAATTGCAAACTGCGCTACCGAAAACTATTACAACAAAGTGCTCTCGCAAAAGACGGAGCACTTCCAGATATTCTACACGCTAGATGGCCCCCATGCCACAAAGAAAGCATTCGTCGACAGCATAGCTGCAAACCTGGAACGTGCATACACGATGCACACAAAAGAACTGGGTATGCGCCAACCGATTGGTTCGACAAAGACACACCATTACAACGAAGACGTTGACAAAGGACTCTATCCCGTTGAAATCATCGATGTTGACCTAATCCGCGACGCATCTTCCATATTTCTCGGGCAAACTTGCGGAGGTTGTTTCGGGCTCACCCTTCCCAAAAACAAGGAGACGACAGACACTACCCAGCTATTCATTGACAACGACTTCAAATACATAAGTTCGATGGGTAGCCGAAAAAGCATGGAAAACAATCCCGAGTGTACCTACATAGAGGCATCCATTCCGCTCAAGCAACAAACAACAGGTGAAGATTTCAGCAAAAACTGGGACAAGGCCATTCGAATAACCACATTCCACGAGATGTACCATGCTAGTCAGCTCCGCTACCTGAACATGTTTGATTATTGGACATTCTGGTTCGAAGCCTCGGCCACAGGCGTCGAAGAACTGGGCGACCCCAACGTAAACGACTATTTTGGATATATCGCCAACACATTCAAACAGATAGGCACCCCCATCAATTCCCTCGCCGATTCAGACACTTACGGAATGAGCACACTCTACCTTTTCCTTTTCAACAACGTCGAGAAAAAATTTGACAAGGAAATTTGGAACGGGTTCCTGCAAAATCACGAACAAAGTTTCGACATTCATCTTGCAAATTACTTGAGCAAGAAAAAACTCAATGCCGACTCTGTATTCCATGATTACGCTGTTCGTCTTTCTTTCTCGGGCAACCGCAGTTCTGCAATCAAAAAAACGGATTGGATCCATGCCGATGAGGGCAACTGGGCCACCATCCGCTATGCAAACGCCTCTTCCTTTGAGCCCGATACCACAAGATTCCTGTTCTCGTATTATGCCGGAGGGCATCCAGACTTCACCCACTACAAAGGGGATGCAAGCGCAGCCATCTACCGCAAAGGGAAAGCAAGCATAGTCCCCATCAAATCAACAAACACGGCAGATTCCATCTACAGCACCATGTCTAGCGCAGATTCCACGGTCTGGATTTTCAGTAGGCTCGGAGAAAGCGACTTTGTCAAGACGCGTTACGCAAACAGCAAGCTCAGGGCATACCCCACCCCATGGCGCGAAGGATCTCTCTGCTTTACGCCGCTCCCGCGTGACAAGGACTACGTTGAAATCCGCAACCGTCGTGGAGCCATCGTCATGCAAGAAAAATACCAAGGCACGCTTCTCTGCATCGAAGAAAATAAAGTCCGTGAAAAAATGGTTCCTGGGGTCTACTGGTTCCGTGCGGGCAATAGCGGCAAAGCCGAAAAGTTCATGATTGTCTACTAGAGACAATCCTTGAAAATGCAATCTTCGGATTCGAGTTTTGTCAAAACAGAAGTATCGAACTGGTCAAGGCTCTTGCAATCCTTGAAATCGTCTAACACCATGCAGGCTTCGCCATACAGCGATTCTGCCCGCAGGTAATGCGATTCCAGCCGGTGTTTCGCATAGTCTTCTGTAGAATGGTTGTGAATCATAAACGCCCAGTCCGACGACTGGAACAGCATCAGTTCGCGTTCCATCTGGTGGACAAAGCGCTGCATCAGCGCTGCGACTTCGGCATCATTCACTTTAGAGGAAGTGCGTTTCAGGGAATCTATCCTCGCCCGAATACGGTACGATAGCGGGTAATATTTCTCTGTTTCGGGATTGATCCACACTGAAGCAAATCCACCCTCGCCCCACGAAGAGAATGCCGGTTCATGGGCATCCGGGTCGGCAGAAGAGACCATCACATCGTCGGCACCCATGAAGTCCAATATGGAGCTCGCTGCGGCACGTTCCAACAGCGCTTCCAAGAAAAGCGGGCCTTCGAACCACCAATGTCCAAAAAGTTCGGCATCGTATGGGCAAAGGAGTGCAGCCTTGTTTCCACCCATCTTGGGGATGATATCCGAAAGGGTCGCCTCCCTGTTCGCCACGAACAATCGCGCATGGTCTTGAACAAGGCGCATCGCATTCCATGGTCGATAGAATTCCTTCTGTTCGCTCCCTGTAATACGGTAATACTTGAAACCAGAATCAATCGGGGTATCGCCCGAGAAGAAATACTCACCCAGGTAAGAGCGTTCGCGCTCCCTTGCGATATCCTTGAAGAATTCACGGTATTCAGGATGCCCCGGATAACCCGTGCGGCGGCTCCACACTTCCATGGAACTGGCCTGCTCGCGGCCCATGCAATAGAGCCCCGACGGTGTACGGAGCGGAGTGAACACGCCGTATTTGGGCGGCGGAGACGACAACAGGACTCCGTGCGTTTCCAGGAAAAAATACTTCAGGCCAAACTCGGCCAAGAAACGTTCCAGCCCGGGGAAATAGCCGCATTCCGGGAGCCAAATACCCTTAGGCTTGCGCCCGAAGGCCTGTTCAAAACAAGATACTGTCGCGGCCAAGTGCATACGAATCGAGGCAGGGTCGCTTTGGTATGCGGGCAAGAAGGGGTGCGTCCCGACACACGTGAGCAAATTCAGTTTTCCTGCAACTTCCAGGGCCTTGAATTCTTTTAACAAATCCCGGCCAATCCGGTTTTCCCACGTATCAATCAGCGCACGCTGACGGTCCAAGTAAAAACGGGCAAGATGCGCCTGAGGGCCGTCATTGAAACGGGCGACCTCTTTTTCGGCAAGTTCAAGTTGGCGTTGTAGATGGCCGGATATCTTTGAAACCAGGCTCTCATCGCGAAGCATCTCGATTAGCGGCGGGGACACACTCAAGTTGAATTTGCCCGGCACGCCCTTTTCGAGCAGGCGCCGCATAGACTGCACCAGAGGCAGGTACGATTCCGTAACCGCCTCAAAAAGCCAGTTTTCCTCGAAAAAGCGTTCACATTCTGGATGACGCACAAAAGGCAAGTGCGCATGCAACAGAAAAAGAATTTGGCCTGGTGCAGACAAGCTAACAACACCCGAAAAACTGAATTATTCCGTGCGCTTGACAACGATAGGAACGATTGTCGTCGGGAAATCGCCATCCTTGTCGGTCGCGAACACGGGGATAATCTTCGTGGAATCCGGGAGATCTTCTTCGAAGCTGAACGTGCCATCCGGATTCAGCGGGAACGGTTCGCCACGCACCTGCAAATGGGCATCGGAGCGGGTTCCGCCGTACACAATCAAGCGCGTCTTGACCCACAAGAAGAAATCCTTGCCATAGTTGACAGAATCCTTCGGAGCGGCAATCTCGTTGCTCTTGAGCGCCGCACTAGAAAGTGCGCCGGAGAACATGGATTCGGAGGAACTGCCCAAACGCAGGCTGTTGAGCCAGGATTCGGCCGTCGTGCTAGAAAATCCGGAACTCATGAAGTTCCCTTGCACGCTGCCGCCCAAGGAAGCGCGGACAAATTCATCGTCGAAAGACGGGACGGTAGCATTCTTGTCGAACGTGAGCACCGGAGACGATTCGAGAATCGGCATGAACTGGTTTCCATCAACGGAGCCGAGGACAGCCATGCAGCTATTGCCAACAGGATTCTCGACATACCAGCTGCGGGCATCGGCAGGGACTTCCACATCGTGGAACTTGCGCTTTTTGCCGCGTTGTACGGTCAAGTCGTCCGTGATGTCGAACAAGCGCAACACAAGCTTGCCCTTGCCATTCTTGGAGCGTTTCACTCTCTCTTCAGAAACTTCCCAAAAGGCATGCAGCCAGTTCGGGTCCTTCTGCATGAGCACAAGGTATTCGGCATCAAAAGGTTGTTCCAGCTTGGCGGCCGGAGCCTTTGCTACAGGTTTTGCAACCGGCTTCGCAGGAGCCTTGGCGACAACCTTCTTTACAGCAGGCTTTGCGACCAGCTTAGCAGCGGCAGCCTTTGCAACAGGTTTCGTTGCAGGCTTGGCAGGGGCCTTGGCTACGACCTTGGCGGGAGCCTTGGCAGGAGCCTTAGTGGCGGCCTTTGCGGGGGCCTTGGCAACAGGCTTTACGGCGGGCTTGGCAACCGGCTTCGGTGCGGGTTTAGCCGCCGACTTGGTGGCCGACTTGGTGGTCGGCTTGGCAGCGACAGCCTTTGCAACAGGTTTCGTTGCTGGCTTGGCAATGGCCTTGGCTGCAACCTTAGCAGCAGGTTTAACAGCGGCCTTCACAGCAGGCTTTGCGGCGGGCTTGGCCGCCGTTTTCGGTGCAGGCTTTGCAGCCGGCTTGGCAGCAACCTTCTTTACACTCTTTGTTTCAGATTCCTTGGCATTCTTCTTAACAGCCATTTTCGAACCTCCTTCTTTTAAATCATCCGGATTCGCAGTTACCTTGCGCGGGACTGTCCCCAAGTGCCTACACCCATCAGGCCAACACGAATTCCGAAGAACAATTCTTCCCAGTCTCCATGCCCACCTGTAGTGCGTTTTCCGCCTTGCAAGGCCAAATCAATTGTTGTTCCCTTTTTACCCATGGGGAGCCCGGCTCCGATAGAGCCACCATATTCATAGACATCCTTCACGTACCAGCTTTTCATCCAGCCGCCAAAACGGAATGCCGTTCTTTCCAAATACGAATCATAGAATAGCGGGCTGCCATCGCGCTGGTAGCCTAGGGAAATCATGAAATCATTCTGCGTTTCGGTCACCTTGGGCATATCCCAGCTTCCCGCAACATTCTCGACATCATTGTCCCAGGCGCGCCACTGCAAATCCATCATCACGTTATGGCGTTTGTACAAGCGGTAATTCACACCCGTTGCCAAAAGAGCCGGAACTTCGATTTCACGTGTATCGCGAGTGGGGATCAAGGTATCCAATTGGCTAAAACGCAAGTTATAAGTCAAGTCGTTTTTCAATGTATACGGGGTCGTATAAGAGAAGTAGTACGACGACTGGCGACCACGGAACTGCATAGACATGGTGTAGTAGGCAGGATGGTTCTTGATTTCCCAGTTTCCGCTTACATAGTCATTCACCCTCGATTCATTTGTCGCCCAATAATCATTTTTACCGACTTCACTATTGTCCGGGCCCAAAGTCAAGCTGCGTTCCACATTGCCCATCACAAAATGAGCCGAAGCACCCAACGACATCATGCGGAAGAACGGCAAGCGCACCGCATAAGCCGGGACAATTTCATAGATACTTCCCTGATACTTGACCTCTGCATCCATCCTAGAAGCAGAATCCTTGACATCTTCGTCCATATTGGATGCGTAATGCTGCCAAAGAGAAAGCCCCAACGCTCCGAACGACCCCATCGGGAACGAGAAATTGAACGAAGGCAAAGAAATATTCGTCGTAGAATACGTGGAATTATCGCCTTCCGCAGTCGTCATATCAATGAAGAAGTTCAAGTTGAACACGACCTTGGTATCAAAAGCAACGCGGGCAGGGTTCACGACAGACACACCTTCGGCATCGCCAGTCTTTGCCCCACCGGCAAAACCGCGACCGGCAGTATTCACCATTCCACCAAGTGAATTTTCTTCTCCAAGGGCTTCCATCCCCAGCATAGAAGCCGAAGCAAAGCAAGCAGCACAAAGGATAAAACACAACAGCTTATTCATCATCACCTCCACGCTTGGTGGCAAGCCACAGCTTGAGTGTCGCCGGCTTCTGCATCATACTGGAGAAATCGTAGCGGGCATAATCGTAATGGCTGAGGAAGACATAGCTCGTGTCCTTCTGGATTACCGTTGTTTCAACGGTATCTCCATCAACAACCTTTTTCTTTTTCGTTTCATATTCAACTACATGCGTCTGGTAAGTAGAGTCCTTGTCCTGCAATTGCGGGAAGTGCAGATTTATCATGAACTTCAACTTAGCGCCATTACTTGCTCGATTAATGAAATGGCGCAATCCCTGCGTGACCTGGAGCGTCAAGGAATCTCCCTCATAAAATACCATGTTCCTATGCCCATGCTTTGTAATATCCACTTTGTTCAGCTTGTAGGATTCCACTATACGACGTTCCTTGCCCAAACTATCAACAAAGGAGCTAGCCGCAACCCTAATGGGCAAACCAAGATAATGTTCACCTTCAGAATCATCGCGGGCAAAAGTCAGCTGAGCAAGGACTACGGCCTGGCGGACATCATAACCATCACCCTCCTTATAAGGGAACTCGTCCCCATAAAATTCAGATAACGCATTAAGAACCGGTTCTGCAGGATATTCAAAAACAATCGAATCCTTGACTCCGCCATGCAGAACAAGACAGTCCGAACAATCATGATTGACCAATACATTTGCAATGCGATAAGGATTGTTTTGCTTGAAATAACTAAGGGTATCCCCCTTCTGCGTATACTTCATGCGAAAAACAGGGCTATTCTTTTTTCCCAACGAATAGAAACGGAACAAGTTCTCGGTTTCGGGAGCTGCCAGACGAACCTCCAAATGGCAGAATTTTTTGCATGTTTTCAGGCTATCCAAGAAGGCACCCGGCAAATCAAAGAAAACCTGGGTATCCTTCGTTTTTTTCACATTTATGGAATACGTCGTGTCAACAACAACATCCGGCTCCCAAGTTTCAAGCCCTTTCTGCCATGCGGAATCCGAAACGGAGCGAAGGCTATCCAAGAAAGCCTTTTTCTGGCCCTTTCTAAGAGCCCAACTCACCTTGACATTCAACTTCTCCTTAATCGGCAACAACTTTACAGGAATATCCTTATCCTCATAAAACGTGTTTAGCCAATAGAACGAGATGTACGCACCAATCGTATCTGCATTTTCAAAACGCTCTATGTACAAGGAATCGTCTTTCTTAGCTCCATATAAAAATTCAAGAGCCATTTCATGCGATATGTTTGCAGAATTTCCAAAGACAATGCGCCCATCCATGATTAGCGGAGTGGAATCCCTATAGGCGCCCACTTTACTCGGAACAAGTCCATCGACACTTAACGTTTGGACCTTGTAGCTGTCCGGCAGCCCCTGGTCCGAAAGCCAGTTACCGAGACCATCCTCATCAGAATCAAATAGGCAAGCAGAAAGGGCCAAAGCACCTATGGCCAAAAAGAACAATAAAACAAATTTTTTCTTCACGCGGATCTCCGAATCGTGTTGAACTTTTTTCGAGCTATAATATAGAAAATCCCCCCTATTCCAACCCAAATCGCATCTAAAAAATGGAGTCATACTGAGGCAGGCCGTCCATAGACAAAAAATCAACCGAAATATCTATCAAAAAAAATCATTCAAAACACAAAAACATATATTAACCACGAACCATCAACAACATTTCGAGGCGACCATGAAATACAGATCTTTCATAAGAAAATCCATTTTGATTATCGCGGGATTCTTTTGGGCCAGTTGCGGTGAAGACGACACGCAGCCCATCAGCATCAGCGAGCCCGCCCCGGAATCCAGTTCATCCCTCGAACCCAGCAGCTCCGAAAGTTCATTATCACAATCAAGCAGTTCAAATGGTTCCGCCCCAGCCGAAGGAATCTCAAGTAGCACCCCCGAATCGTCATCTTCGGCTCCGACTGGGGACGTTTCCAGCAGCAGCGGCGAGCAATTCAAGCTAGCCAGCGACACAAGCGTAACCTGCACATCGAAACAAACCTCCTACAGTGAATGCGTAAACACAGCCGGTTCTTCTGGCGAAACATGCTACTCCATTGAAAGCGATTTGCGCATCAACACAACACTGACTATCGAAGAACTGATTGAAATCGAAAATCGCCTGGAAAATTGCATTGAAGCAGTCACCGTTTACGGTGTTTCTCCCTGTATGCCGCGAGCAATAACGTTTACCGAATATAATTGTTCAAACGGCAAAACCTATACATATTTAAAGGACGGGTTAGTTTATACAAACGCCGAGTACGACAGCTTGTTCAATAGCAGTTCCAGCGAGGCTTCCAGCAGTTCTGCGACACCCTCTCCGCTTTGCCAAAAAACGGACTTCATTGGGAAAAGCAATGTTTCCAACAGCAGCATAAAAGAAAAACTGGATAGCCTTACTGCGGCAGGCGAAACCGTTTCCGACAGTCTAAAAGCATGCGTCAATCGTTCGATTCCGTACAACGTGGGTAAATACGCGAAAACCCAGATTTGCGACGGAGACACGACCGTAAACCCGCGTTACCAGGCCAAACTGGACTCCATCCGCGAAGAAGTCGACAAGGCCATCAAGGACTGCAAAGCCGCCGAAATCCCGGCCGACAGCGCCAAAGCACCAGCAGACAGCACAGTAACCCCAGCAGACACCACCAACACCCCGGCCGAATAGGACCGCCCTCGAGCCTTATTTCTCTCGTCTTTCGTCTGTAGGGCGTAGCCCGTTCTCTCGTCTTATTACTATATTTGTCCCCGTAAAATCAAGAGGACATTATGGCCCAATTTAACGCGCATTTTAGGAACATCAACGGGGACGACACCTACCCGCTGACCGACGTCATTTACCGCAGTAAGGTGGACGGCAGCCTGCTCGAAGTCGAACACGACCGTGAAGCACTCGCCAGCAAGAGCCCCGACGAATGGAAGAAACTCTTCGCCGAACGCCGCATGAGCTTCGAACCCGCCGATATGAGCGGTATCTGGAGCAAGCGCGAGATGGTGCTCCCCGACATGCCCATCGAAGACATCGTGACCATGCGCGAAGGCTGGAGCCCGCTGTTTGACGCCGCCCCGCTCGCCAAGGAACTGGGCATCAAGAGCCTCAAGGTCAAGCTTTGCGGCAACTCCCACACGGGTTCTTTCAAGGACCTCGGCATGACGGTTCTCGTGAGCCAGGTGAACCACATTATCAAGAAGAAGATTCACGAAATCGACGCCGTGGCCTGCGCCTCTACCGGCGACACCTCCGCCGCTTTGAGCGCCTACTGCGCCAAGGCCGGCATCCCGAGCATCGTCTTTTTGCCGGCCGGCAAGACGAGCGCTGCCCAGCTGATCCAGCCGATTTCTAACGGCAGCATCGTGCTCGCCCTCGACACCGACTTTGACGGCTGCATGAAGATTGTTCAGCAGGTCACTGCCGACAACCGCATCTACCTCGCCAACTCCATGAACAGCCTCCGCGTGGAAGGCCAGAAGACGATTTCTCCGGAAATCTGCCAAGAAATGGGCTGGAAGGTTCCCGACACCGTGATTATCCCGGGCGGTAACCTCGGTAACGTGAGTGCTTTGGCCAAGGGTTTCGAAGACTGCAAGGCCATGGGCCTTATCGACCGCATCCCGCGCATTATCGTGGCCCAGGCCGAAAACGCCAACCCATTCGCCAAGGCATTCGAACGTGGCTTCGACAAGCTCGTTCCGATGCAGGCCAAGAAGACTCTCGCTAGCGCCATCCAGATCGGTAACCCGGTCAGCTATCCGAAGGCCGTACGCGCCATCCAGAAGACGAACGGCATGGTCGTAAGCGTCACTGAAGAAGAACTCGCCAATGCAGCCCACCGCGGCGACCGTATCGGTCTCTACTGCTGCCCGCACACTGGCGTGGCTCTCGGCGCCCTCGAAAAGCTCGTTGCCGCAGGCAAGATCGACAAGGAAGAAAACGTTGTGGTCATCAGCACGGCACACGGCCTCAAGTTCACCGAATTCAAATTATTCTATCACGAACAAAGACTTATGGATTTCAAAGATTCGTACAAATATGCAAACCCAATATTCAAGGCCCCGGCAGACCTCGGTGCCGTCATGGACATCCTGAAGAAAGAGATGGCGGAGAGAAGGAGATAAGGGGCTAGAATCTAGGATCTAGAGGCTAGAGTGTTTAAAGGCTCCGCGCAATGCGCGGAGCTTTTTATTTGCAGGCATTTGCAGTTTCTCTATTTGCAGACATTTGCTGCATCGCGCGAAACTACATACAAAAGAAGAACTAAAAGAAAGGGCCCTCTTGCGAGAGCCCTTTCCTAAGAAGGAGAAAATATGAGAGATTACAGAACCTTGAACTTATCAGGAGGGGAGCAACGATAAAGTTGTATAAGGATTTACCTTTCACCTGCTCACGACCTAGAATATAGCCAAAAAAGAAATTGACGGATATTTTATTTTACTTATTTGAAACAACAATTTTAAATACGTCAACTTTTGTTTTCAAAGTTCGTTTTTTTTCATTATTCTTCGCGGAAAACAATCTTGCATTTCGGAACAAAACGGAAGCCGCCGCGGCGGTGACGTTCGATTTCGAAGTACTTCTTCACGCCTTCGTTTTCCTTGCCGTCCTTGTCATCGGTACCGTTGATGTGGGCAATAACTCGGTTCAAGCGGCTTTCGAAATTCGGGCGAAGCGGATCCATGCAGATAGCGGAGTCGCGCTTGAACTCGCGGTTCTCGTATTCCTCACGACCGGTTGCCGTGTATTCACGAAGCAAGTTGCGGAGGATTCGGGCGGGAACGTTGCGCATCAGGTGTTTGCTGTTCACGGAGATGGAGTCGTCGCTCTTGTAGTAGACGACAGTCACGGAATCGTTCATGGCATCGAGGAGCTGTTCCTGAGCCTTCTGGATAGGCTGCCATGCTTCGAATTCCTGCTTGACGACGGAATTCATCAACTTGATGAACGGTTCGACATTGCTGATATTCGCCTTGAACTTCACATCGAGGATGTTTGCCGGAGCGCCATAATAGCAGCCTTCCTTAATCAGGACCGTCTTCGTTCTCGGGTCGACCACATCCTTGGTAGCCAGGACGCAACCGATTTCCAGTTCCGCAGCGTTATCCCACTTGATGCCGCACTTTTCTACGCATTCGCTAAAGTGGGTGCTCTTGCCAACAATTTCACCATTGACATAGACGTCACCGTCCTTAATTTCGGCAGGCAAGCGGTTTTCAATGGCTTCGATAAACGACGTCTGGCTAGCAATGAAGTTCATATGCTCGTAAGTCGGGGTTCCCAAAAGGAGCGGACCAACGCGGAACATACCGACAATCCAGCGCATCGGGTTGGAGACCAGCGCACTCGGAGTATCGAACCGGTAGGTGAAGAGCATTTCACGAGTCCCAGCGACGACCTCGTTACGAAGTATGGCCGCCTGCTTAAGGAACTGGTAACGCTTCGGGATAATTTCCAGGCAGAGTTCGCGGACATCCTTACACGAATAGAATGACGAAATATAAGGCAGGTAGGTACGGAGGACGCAGCGAGACGGAATTGCCTCGAAATCGGAGCACCGCTTAACGATGCGTTCGATGAAATCGTCCGGATTCTCCCCTCGCTCATACAACCACGAAACGACATTGTTCGCGATGAAACGGTGGGTTTCTTCATCGATAACGGAATCTCCAAAGTAGAGATCGTTCAGAAGTTTCACATTAAAGCGAGGGTCCCTCTTCACCAACGTCAGAATTTCCTTGACGGAATAGGAAAGGAGAAGTTCAATGTGAATCAATTGAAGAAACAGATTGGATACCATAATTGTACCTCGTACCTAGAACTTTTGTTTGGCAAAATGTAGCAAAACTTTGTAGAAACAACCGATTTTGTCTATATTTTTGTCATGAAAATGGCCGAAATACACCAATTACCCGACGAAATCATCAATAAAATTGCCGCCGGAGAGGTTATTGAGCGCCCCGCATCCGCCGTAAAGGAACTTATTGAAAACGCCATAGATGCGGGAGCAACCCGTATTCAAGTCCAAATTGAACAGGGTGGGAAGGCAAAAATTCTCGTTTCGGACAACGGGAAAGGCATGGGACAAGCCGACCTCGACATCTGCTACCTCCGCCACACGACATCCAAACTACACAGTGCAGACGACCTTTTTCACCTGCACACGAACGGTTTTCGTGGCGAGGCCGTGGCATCGATCGCCGCCATATCCAAAATGACGATTACCAGCGCCACCGACGATGGCGAAAGCGGCAGAATCATACTGAAGGGCGGAGAAGTCGTTGAAAAACAAGACGTTCAGGCAAGCCGGGGAACGACATTCCTCATCGAAGACCTATTCTTCAACACCCCTGTCCGCAGGACATTCCTCGGCAGCGACACTTCCGAAGGGACCCGCGTCTTGGACGTGGTCATCCGTGCAGCAGTCGCGCACCCCGAAATCCGCTTCGACTACAAGGTAGGAGACAAGTCCGTATTCATTGGAGTCCCGGGAGAACTCAAGAACCGCCTCGCCGAAGCTATCGGTTCGGGCGTTGCCAAAAACCTCTTGCCTGTCGACTACACCGAAGCGCAGATCCACGTTTCCGGTTATATCTCCCCTGTCACCGAGACTAACGGCAAGCGCCACCACCAGTTCCTGTTCATGCGGAACCGCCCCTTCGAAAGCAAGCTGATTGGCAAAGCCGTCTCGCAGGCATACGAGCCCTACGGAGCGCAATGCAAGCCGGTCACGGTGCTGTTCCTCGACATGCCCGACATGGAATTCGATGTGAACGTCCACCCAGCCAAGCGCGAGATCCGTTTCGCCAACCAGAACCTGGTATTCCTCGTTATCACGCACGCTATACGCGAGACTTTCAAGGCAGCCATGGAGGCGTCCTCCCCCATCATCGACCTGTCCGACGAAAAATACGAGTCATTCACCAATCACTCTACCGGGGCTTCCCCAGAAAGTTTCCACACCGATGTTGGCTTCGATGCTGGATTCAGAAGCCCGAAGGTGCCCTCGCAAGACAGTTTCAAACTCGCCGAACGCAAGCCACCCAAATACACCGCAGAAGACGACACGGTACAAGACCTGTTCTCGCAGCCGGAACTCGGGAAAATCATCTCGCTAGAACCAGGGCAGCAGGCTGTACAAGCAGCCGCACCCCAGCAAGAACAACCCTGGGCGCCGCCCACATTTTTCCAGGTGGCAAACACCTACATCGCGGGCGAAGATGCAGAGGGCCTGCTCATCATCGATCAGCATGCAGCGCATTCACGCATCCTCTACGAGCAAGCGCTAGAGACTCTTGCTTCGGGAGCGGCGCTAGAAAGCCAGGAACTCCTGTTCCCTGAGCTCATCGAGTTTTCGAAATTGGAGCAAGAACTTTTCCATTCCGTAGAGACCGACCTCAAGCATCTGGGATTCTACATCGAGCATTTCGGTGGCGACACATTCCAAATCCGCGCCATCCCGAGTGCGCTATCGCTTTCTAGGGCAACCAAGGCCGTCCACGAATTTTTGGACAGCATCAGTGGCGGAGACCGCAACGACATGGTCAAGATTCAGGACACCATCGCGAAGTCTTGGGCCAAGACGAACGCTTACCAAGCAGGCGACAAACTCAAGCCCGAAGAAATGGCGATGCTCGTAAGCCAACTCATGACAATGGACGACCCGCTCAAATCGCCCTACGGCACACCGACGTTAATGCGACTTTCTCTCGACGAACTGTCCAAGAAATTCAAGCATTAATTCGCGAGCTGGCTTGCCCCCTGAAAGTTTTGACTTTATTGTTTGTCTGACTGCGTCCGACGATTGCGATACAGCCTTTTGGCATGCATCTAAAACGCACTTTGCCACATCGTTCGAATTCGCAAAAGGCGCTGCGATAAATTCTCCATAAAAAGACTCTCCGGCAATCAGGTTCGGGAGGCCAAAACTTTTGGAACGGACGAGTAATTTCCCAAGCGCATAGGTCAACAAATCCGGCTTCGTACAAATGACCATCGGAGTAGCAGCCAAGGCCACCTCAAGCGTAGCCGTTCCAGGGCAAACCAAGGCGAGCGAGGCCCGCGAATACCGTTCAAGGCGTTCCTCCGTACTGGCAGGAATCACCTCTACATTCACTTCACACGGAGTTTTTTTCAGGGCAAGATCATCGACAATTTCCGTAAATGGACGGCACAGCGATTCCCTCGCGGCAAGAATCGTCACGCTTTTACCCCCGCCTATATGATACACCAAATCTATGGCCGGTTTCAGGAAAGTGCGGATATTCCGCTTTGCCTGAGCAAGACGGCTCCCCGGCAAAAGGAGCACTTCGCTGTTGACTGGTTGCCTTGCGGGTTGCTGTGCAAGAGCCAAGGGATGCCGCATCAGCTGAGCCTCACAACCATGCTTGCGGTACGCATCCACCTCGAAGTCAAAAAAGACAGCCAGAGGAACTCCACGGAGTTGTTTCGCCCGACCAGGCTTCCAGGCCCAAATTTGCGGTGGAGCGACATACAACACAGGCTTCCCCAGTCGCTTTGCAAGGCGCACCAACTTCATGTTGAATCCGGGATAATCTATGGCTACAAGCGCAAGGCACTGTGGGCTGCAAAGGGCCGAACGGAGCACTTCAAAATCTTTGCGCAAAGTCCCGCAACTTGCCAGCACATCGCCAAAACCAGATACGGGGAGATGTTCAAAATTGACAAGCGGATTAAGCCCTGCACTATCCATGCGGCGCCCCCCCGCTCCACAAGCGCCCCAGCCGGCCTCTACAGCCTCACGAACAAACGATTCACCCAAGATATCCCCGGAATCTTCGCCCGCACAAAAAAGGACAAAAGGTTTTCCACCGGGGGAATCCATAAAACCTACCGAACCTTGTTCGAAACCCAGAACTTGACAACGCCCAAATCTTGTTTGAGCCACTTCAGCAATTCCGGGCTGTATTCCACCTTGGACTTTTTCAGCGTCAGGGCATGCTCATAGCGCGATTCCGTTTCGATATGGCAAACGATTTCGCAGCCTGTCCCTTCGACAAACGGTTCAAAACGCGCAAGGCCTTCTTCCATTTTCGCAAGGAACTCATCCGTAAGCATCAAGGAATAGAGCGAGATATGCACGTACTTCACCATGCTTTCGCGGACACGGTCGAGTTGCACCACCTTGTCGACAATCACCTGGAATTCATCGGTGAGGTTCTTTTCGCGGTCCCGCTTCTGCTCCAACTGGCCCTGGACAAGCACGCGATCGTCTTCCGAGACGCTGTCGCGGAGATCTTGCCAAATATCCTTCTTGAAGAACAACTCAATGTCGCCGTGGAAATCCTGGATTTTGCCGACACCAATAGTATCGCCCTTCTTTGTTTCGATAGAGCGCATCATCGTGACGACACCGCCAACGCAAACACCGTGGCCGATTTTCTTTTTCAGTTCATCTTCGGCAAGGCTGCACGTGGTAAAGCCAGAAAGCTCCGGGCGGAACTCATCGAGCGGATGCCCCGAAAGGAACAGGCCCAGCACGTCGCGCTCCTTGTTGAGCATTTCCATCGCGGTCCACTCTTCCGCTTCTTCAAGCGTCTCCGCCATATTCTGGATGGTTTCGGGGCCGCCCAAGTCGAACAGCGAAACCTGCCCTTTGGCCTTGTCTTCTTGGCAGTGGGCTGCCACTTCGAGCGCACGGTCCACCGTCGCAAACTGCACAGCACGGCTCCCCGGCAAATCGTCCAAGGCGCCCGCCATGATAAGGCATTCCATCACCTTCTTGTTCAGCGGTGGACGTTTTTCCTTCTGCATGCCCTGGTATTCCACGACGCGCTTGCAGAAGTCAAAAATATCCTTGTACTTGCCGCGACGGTCGCGCTCGGCCACCACGTCTTCGACAACAGCGAGACCCACGTTACGGATACCGGCAAGCCCGTACAAAATCCGTCCATCCTCGTTCGCCGTGAACACGCCGTATGAGGAGTTGATGTTTGGCGACACAACCTCGATTCCCAAGCGTTTGCATTCCTGGATGATGGTCACAATGTCTTCTGTCTTGCCCATCTTCGATGTCATCGAGGCGGCCATGTATTCGGGGCCGTAATTAGCCTTCAGATAAGCCGTCTGGTAAGCCACGTATGCGTAGGCCGCCGCATGGCTCTTGTTGAATGCGTAACCGCAGAACGGGAGCACCGCATCCCAGACCTTCTGGATCATGGCACGGTCGTAGCCCTTCGCAAGGCACTTCTCGAAAAATTCCGGTTCGAGCTTTGCCATCTTCTCGGGCATCTTCTTGGCCATGATACGGCGGATATTGTCAGCACCACCCAGCGTGTAACCACCCAGAATCTGGGCCAGTTTCATCACCTGTTCCTGGTACACAATCACGCCGTACGTTTCGCCCAAAACCTGTTCCAGGTCAGGATGGTAACAGTCGATTTCTTCTTTGCCGTTCTTACGCGCAATGAAGTGCGGAATCTGTTCAATGGGCCCCGGACGGTACAGGGCGTTCATAGCGATCAAGTCAAAGATTCGCGTCGGTTTCAGTTCGCGCAGGTACTTCTGCATACCCGGAGATTCGAACTGGAACACCGTAGTCGTCATGCCCTTGCCGAGCAAGTCAAAGGTTTTCTTGTCATCGAGCGGAATATGGCCCATGTCCAGGTCAATCTTGCGATTCTTCTTGACCATGTTCACCGTGTCCTGAATGATGGACAAGTTGATGAGGCCAAGGAAGTCCATTTTCAAAAGCCCGATGTCTTCGGCGTAATGCTTGTCGTACATCACCACCGGCGTATCAGCGGGAGCGGCTCGGTAAAGCGGGGCCAAGTTGTAAATCGGAGTCGGCGTAATCACCACACCGCAAGCGTGCACGCCCGTCTGGCGCGGCAAATCTTCGAGCGTAAGCGCGATGTTCCAAAGGTTCTGGTAGCTCGCACGGCTGTTAATCATCGCCTGCAAAGGTTCAGGGCTGTAGCCGTCTTCGAGATTGTTGCCCTTCTTGTCTTTGCCGGTCCAAGCCTGTTTGAGGCTAAAGTTCAGCGTGCGCTGCGGAAACAGTTTGGTGATGGTTTTCGCCTCTGCAGGCGGAAGGCCCAGCACGCGAGCCACATCGGTAATCACCGCCTTCGACTTGAGCATGCCATACGTAATAATCTGGCCCACGCAATCGCGGCCGTACTTGTCTGTCACATACTGGATAACGCGGCCACGGTCCCTATCTGCGATGTCGGTATCGATATCCGGCATGCTCACGCGTTCCGGGTTCAAGAAACGTTCAAAGAGCAAATCGAACTTGAGCGGGTCAATGTCGGTAATACCGATGATGTAAGTGACAAGCGAGCCTGCCGCAGAACCACGTCCCGGCCCCACCGGAATTCCATGTTCGCGGGACCAGTTGATAAAGTCCCACACAATCAGGAGGTAGCCCGCCACATTCATATTGCGGATACAGTTCAGTTCCTTGTACATGCGCTTGGCCACATCGGTCTCGTGCGCGGGGAACTTGAAATCTTCGTCGGGGAAGCGCCACTTGAGGCGCTCGTTACAAAGGTGCGTTATATATATATCCGCATCGCCGCCCGGTTTACACCAACGGTGCGTATTCTTGTCCCAAGCCTTGTTGTCGTCGTCATTGAAAAATTCCGGCGAAGAGAGACGTTCAATTTCCGCCTTGTCTTCGTCGGTAAGCGCATCGGGTTCTATTCCCTTGTCGGCGCAATATTGCTCCGTGACCTTTTTCTTTTTGTCCTTGATGACGCCCTTCAGTTCGCGTTCGCGGATAACCGGATACTCGGCATCATATTCAGCCTTCATGTACCCCTTGATTGTCTGGTATTCCTCAGAAGCGAGGAACTCGTCCGGAATCTTGAAACGCGGCCAGAAATCGTCGCCAATACCCGTTTTCACGGTGAAATTGCATCGTTCGGCAATCTTGACCGTATTTTCAATCGCACCCGGGATATGGCCGAACAACTTGACCATTTCTTCTTCGGTACGGAAATAGAACTGGTCTGTGGGGAAACGCTTATCCGTAAAATCGTTCAGGGTGGACTTGAGCGAGATGCAACGCAACACCTTATGGGCCATGGCATCTTCGGACTTGATGTAATGAACATCAGCCACAGCCACAACCTCGCGCCCCATTTCCTGAGCCAACTGCACATTGAAATCGTTAACCAGCTTTTGCTGGGGAACCCCGTTGTCGCATACAGACAAATACAGATGTTCGCGGTCGAAAATCTTGTCCAGGCAGTCCATGTATTCGCGCGCCATGGCGTTGCGGCCCGCAGCCACATTCTGCCCGTAACGGCTAAAAAAATCGCCCGCGATGGCGATAAGGCCTTCCTTGTGCTGGTTCACCACCTCCAGCGGCACCGAGGGAATTTCCGCCCAGCGTTCACTCTCTTCGTAACGGTAGCTCACGATACGCAGCAGGTTATAATAACCCTTTTCGTTTTCAACAAGCAGCGTCAATCGTTCAAAAGTCGTCGGATCTTTCTGGCTTGCGCTCGAGGAATCAATGTAGACATGGCAACCGTAAATCGTCTTTACCGGCGGGAGCCCCTGTTCCTTGCGTTTTTTGTTCAAGTCCTTGCCACGGGTCTGGATTTCCAAGATACCAAACATGGCACCATGGTCGGTGAGGGCGACAGCAGGTGCATTGTCGGCAGCGGCGGCGGCAAGAATGTCGTCTAGACGCGCAGACGACTGCAAAACAGAAAATTCGGAATGAACTTGCAGGTGAACAAAGGGCATGACTGCAATTTAGTAAATAGTAGTTAGGGGTTAGGGACTAGAATCTAGGGGCTAGGGGGTATGAGGTCGCTTCGCTCTGAGGCATGAGGGCGGCACTTCGTGCCTTTGAGGTCGCTGCGCTGTGAGGTATGGTACTTGAGCACTGATCTCTTTATAGAATGAATCGAAGCAAAAAAACTTTTGAGCAGTCAGCGATGAGTAGTAAAACTACAGAAACTATACCTCAGAGTGCGAAGCACGACCTCACAACTCATAGCTCACTGCTCGTGCCTCGCGTCTAACCCCTTACCTATCAACGGGATACGTCTTAAGTATATTGCTAACGACTGCGCTGACTTTACCAAATTGACGACGGTATTTCATGCGAATCAGCAATTCTTCTGGCAACATCACGAAAGCCTGGAACCACGCTTTGAATAGAGCCGTGCATATAGAAACTTTCGAAAGTTTTTTCCCGTCACCGGACTGGCCTGGGACACCTCCCTTTGCCATTTTTAGGTAACGAACGAATCCGAGGAACGGCAACTTGAACACATCACTCCAAGGCAACAAGCGAACCGCCGTACGCAAGCGATTCCGTTCCGAGTAGAACAGTTTCCGCGGAGAATAGCGCACCGTCGTCATGGAGCGTTCGTGATAGACTTTTGCATCGGGGCAAAAGACCGTCTTGAAACCGGCCAGGTTATGGCGGAAATACCATTCCGTCTCTTCAAAGAACAAAAAGAAACTCGCATCCATCTTGCCCGCAGCCACGGCAGCCTCTTTCCTGAAACTCATCACGGCACCATAGCAACCGAACACCTCTTTTTCGCGCACATCCGCTTCGGCGATATTCAAACCACTCGCCTCGTTTTTCGCAAAAAGGTCCGGCCCAAACTGGACCCCTACCGCATTCACGACACCGCTCTTTTCCATGACAAGGCTTGCAACAGAGCCCGCTTCGGGATGGCGTTCAAAACACTTCAGCAAATTCGAAGCCCACGCGGGATCAAATTCCAAATCCATGTTGCAAAGCACCTGAATGTCGGCATCCATATTTTCAAGGAGCCCGTTACAGGCGCCCGCGTAGCCCAAATTTTTTTTGCACTCGATTATTTTGCAATCAAGACCTTGGGCCCTTAAAGTATGAATGGAATCGTCCATTGAAGCATTGTCAAAAACAAAAACACGAACAGGTTCCGACTGTTCCATTAGACTCTTGACGCATGCCGTCAACTCAGCACCGCCATTATAATTGATTATACCGACATCAATTTTCATAATCACTCAAAAACAAAAGGGACCGATAAGGTCCCTTAAATATAGCTTAAACGCTTAGCCAGATGTTACAGGCCATAGAAGCGGATATAGTCGATTTCGCCGTTAAAGAAGCGATCGCTAATAGCCTGCTTCATTGCATCATATCCGATGCCAATGTTATAGCCCAACTGAGAGACGTCGCCTACAGCAGCGGCACTCGCAGTGAGATTGCCATCCTGGAACACCTTGATCGAATCGGCAGTACGTTCGACACGGATTGTAGTCCATTCATCCAGATCAAGCTTTGCGCCCTTCAGAATGTTCCAAGTCGTATCGTCAACATCTTCGTCACGGAAATGCACCGTCAAGGCGCCAGAATCCAAGCGGACAATCCAGCCATCGCCATAGCGTCCGGGAGGTTCAGCAACCACGATATTCTGCATGCCGCCGAACTGAGCCGGTTTTACGCGAGCTTCGACAGCAAAGGTATTGCGCATGAACACCTTAGAAAGCGGCACTTGCAAGCCGGAATTGCCGTCAAGAATAACGGTAGTATCGGCAATTCGAGCAGAACCGACAAGGTAATGCGTAGAATTGTTCGCCATGCGGTCAAGTCCGACAAACGAGGGTTCATTGAATTCCCAAGCCACCAACAGCTTTTCAGAGCTAGCAGCCACAGAGCCAGCGCTAAAGTTGGTGAACTTGCCAAAGCGGACGTAATCCATTTCACCAATGAAATAGCGGTTGTGGAAAGCCTGCTGCATACCGTCATAGCCGATGCTCCAGTCGTAGCGCATCTGCGTCAAATCGCCCTCATAAGCAACGGCAATCGTAAGTTCGCCATCCTGGAACAACTTGACACTGTCGGCATTGCGTTCGAGGCGGATTTCGCTCCACTCGCCAAGAGCCATTCTCTTGCCCGGGAAAATGTTCCAATCATCGCCATCCTTGTCGGAGTCGCGCAGATGAACAGTCAAAACACCTTCGTCAATGCGAAGCTGCCAGCCATCGACACCCCTTCCAGGAGGCTCGGCGACAATAATGTTCTGCATTGTCCCAAACTGGGTCGGCTTTACACGGGCTTCAACGACAAACTCATTGATATTGATATCATCGGCCAAATCCACCGTAAATCCAGAACGTCCGTTAAAGCTGGCAATACCATCTTCGGTCGACACAAAGCCTTCGCCAATGGTCGCATCATGTCCGTTACCGGTTGCGTCCAAGCCGACAGAAGCGGAATCGTCAAAATTCCATTCAGCAATCCATTCGTCGACAGGCTTTTCAGAGGAATCCGCCACTTCAGGTTCATCCACAACATCAGCAGTGTCGGCAACGAATTCGTCTTCCATTTCGTCGACGGTTTCTACGCCAATCTGTTCCACGTGGCCGTTTTCGCAATGGCACTTGCCCTCTTCCTTCTTGTCGAAACCAATCGTGAGCTTGCCTTTTACCTTGAAGGAGCCCTTGATTTCATCGTCGAAAGCAGCAACAATTTCACCGTTCACAAATACAACGATCATCGACTCGGCTCGTTCCACACGAACATTGTTGACATCGTTCTTTTTGCAGAACTTTTCGGTTTTGAACTGGTGCCATTCCTTGCCAGCCTTTTCGCGCCAAGAGTAAACGACCGAGCCTTCTTCAACCTGGATAATCCAAGCAAAGGCATCGTCTTCGACGCCAGCAGAGGCAACCGTGTAAGTCGAATCATCTTCGACCGTCACATCTGCATCAACCGCAAAATTTCCATTTTGAAGCGAAGAATCAATCTCGATTGTCGCATTTTCGCTTTCTTCAGACGTAGAAGCCTTGAAGCGCCTGGAATCAACCACAGAACGCCTAAACTTAGCCAAGTGGGCTTTTGCTTCTAACTTGTTTACCGAAAGGATTTCGTCAGAAAGAACTTCGTCAGAAAGAACTTCATCGGAAAGGACCTCGCCTGGCAGTTGTGTATTTACCGTTGTAGCCAGAGGCGATGTAGAATTTTCCGACTCTGAAGAGCAACCGAACAATCCAGCTATTGCAACAGATGCCATAGCAAAAATCGCAGTTTGTTTTCTCATAATTTCGCTCCTTTACCTTAATGAACTCCCCAAGTTTAGAATATATATATTATATTAGGTCCATGCAAGGCGTCAACCAAAAAAAATGGGTACAAATGCTGTTTACGGCACTGAAAATTGCCGTTACAATCGGTGGAATCACCTACATTTTCATGAAAATCCCGTTTTTTGACGCAATTAGCCACTGGAAAGCCACTACACTCCCCTGGTTGCTCCTAATTTTATTCTTGACCGTCCTTCTTATGGCAATTCAAGCCAACCGCTGGCGGGGGCTCCTGCTCGAAAAAGGGGAAAAAGTCAAATTTCGGACATTTTACGCATATATTGCACTAGGATACTTTTTCAACAACCTTCTTCCTAGCGGTTTTGGAGGGGACGCCGTCAAAACAATCGCTTTTGGCCGTAAATTCGGGGACACGGCAAATTCTGTAGCCGCTATAGCCATCTCGCGAGTCATGGGGCTTCTCGCCATGTTCCTTAGCTTTTTCATCGCGTTTCCCTTCGTGATGATACAATACAACATCCCCAAATCGTACACGATTACCGTAAGCATTATCGCAATTATCGCCACGGGAATCATCTTCGGCGGCCTGTTTTCAGACAAGATAAAGATACCCGAAGTTGTTTCAAATAAGGTTCCATTCCTGCTCAAACTGCAACAAGCTTTTGCCATCTACAGGAAACACCCCAAGGCGTTCCTCCTATCGGGGTTAGATTCTATTTGGCTACAAATTGTCACCATCATCATCCACTATGCCTATTTCCGCGCAGTAGGAGTCGATGTAGACATCGCCGTCATTACGGTTTTCACCACCATCATGGTGACCTTTACCATGCTCCCCATTTCAATCAATGGAATTGGCATCCGCGAAAACGTGCAGGTAAGCCTTTACACTGGGTTGCTCGGCATCCCCGCCGACATCGTCCTCGCATCGACGTTGCTCAGCTACCTGCCCCTGCTGTTCCAAGCATCGCAAGGCGCAGTGGTAATGGCAGTAGGAAGTAGACAGTAGGAAGTTACTGTCTACTTCCTACTCACACTCTCTATCCCCAGACTTCTTCCTTGAGTTCGCGGCCCCACATGGCCTTGATAACGTCGTCCACATTCTTGCCCTCGAAGAGAAGCGCATGGACGGCATTCACGATAGGCATCTCGACACCGAGCTTGTCGGCAAGTGCCTTAGTGCTCTTGCAGGTGGGCACGCCTTCGGCCACCATCTTCATGCCAGCGAGAACTTGTTCAATGGTTTCACCCTTACCGATGTGTTCACCCACATAGCGGTTACGGCTATGCTGCGAAAGACAGGTCACGATAAGGTCGCCCATACCGGCAAGGCCAGCAAACGTTTCGGCCTTGGCACCGAGCGCTTTGCCCAAACGGCACATTTCGGCCTGGCCGCGAGTCAAAATAGCGGCACGGGAATTATCGCCAATTTTGTACTTGCCGCTTGCCTCGAGGCCGTAGAGCACGCCAGAAGCAATGGCAATCACGTTCTTCACAGAACCGCAGAGTTCCACGCCCACAATGTCGGTAGAACTGTAAACACGCAGGTAAGAGCAGCTCATCACCTTCTGCACGAATTTTGCAGATTCCTCGTTCACGCAGGCAGCAACAATGGCCGTGAGGATATGGCGGCTGACTTCTTCAGCATGCGACGGACCACTGAAAGCAACCATTTTGTCTTCGGTGAGCCACGGAACGTTCTCGAGCAGCACCTCGCTCATCAGCTGGTTCGTACCTTCGAGAATGCCCTTGGTCGCGCAGACCACGATAGGTTCCTTGCCCTTGGCCGGGGTCCACTTGCCCAAATTCTTGGCGACACCGCCCATGAACTGGGACGGCACCACAATAAGCACCATGTCGCAGCCTTCAAGAGCCGCGTTCATGTCGGTCGTGTACTTGAAATCCGCCGGGAAAATCACGCCAGGGAGTTTGTCCTTGTACTGGTGTTCCGTCGAAAGCAGATCGACTTCGGCCTGCGAGTTCGTCCAGAAGGAGACATCGCACTTATTCTCATAAACCACCTGACCAAGAGTCAGGCCCCATCCACCAGTTCCAAGTACAGTTACTTTCATTTTTATATCCTAATTATAAAACGTTAGACGAGAGACGAGAGACGAGAGACGAGAGACGAGAGAGAACACTTTGTATTATACGCGAAGCGTCATTTTTTCTCTTTCGTCTTTCGTCTGTAGGTGCGAAGCACCGTTCTTTCGTCTCATATCAACAATCTACAATATTTACGCCTTCGGGGTTTTCCTTTTGCTGCCAAATCCATTCTCGGTGCCGTTCAAAAGGCGCTTGATGTTGGATTTGTGCTTCACAATCACGAAAACGGCCACAAGAAGGCACGTAATCCAAAGGCCTTCGTTAATCTTTTCCGGCGGGAACGGCATTTCAAAATAGCCGAGCGTCGAAATGACGGCAAGAGCTATACAAGCACCGATACTCCCGACAGAAACGTACTTCGTCGAGGCCGTCAGCACGACCCACACGCCAAAGCAAGTGAGGGCGGTGATTGGACAAAGCGCAAGGAACACGCCGAGTGCGGCAAGCACGCCCTTGCCACCACGGAACCCGGCAAAGCACGTGAAGCTATGCCCGAGAATCACGAGAATGCCCGCCACCAGCGGAACCCAGTGCGAATAGTCTGCGCCACCGGCAGCCACCTGCATTTCGCACAACTTCATGGCAATCCAAGGGCCCAGGAAACCCTTGACCAAATCCAAGAACACCACAGGAAGTGCCGGTTTCCAGCCCAACACGCGGAACGTATTGGTGAGCCCCGCATTCTTGGAGCCGTAGTCCCTAATGTCGAACGCGCGGCCTTTTGCGAGTTTTGCTATCCAGATCGCGCTGGGGATCGACCCCAGCAAGTACGCTATTGGAAGACTCAGTAAACTGTTCAAGTTCTTCATCCTTTCTGAGGGTTAACTTCTGGTCGAAATTCAAGCGCAGGGGCGCGCCCTGCAACTGGAATTCCTCATAAAACTTCTTGAGCAAGTAGCGCTTGTACGACTCGTCCACCAGTTCCGGGGTACGGGTCTCGATAGCGATGACAGGCGGTTCCACCATAATCTGGCAGGCGCGGGTCAGCGCGACCACACGGGCATTGTGGCTCGGGGGAGCCTTTTCCTGCAAGAAATTCGCAAAGCTTTCGGCAACGCGGTCGCGGCCCAGCACGCGACGGCAGTTGGCATAGACGGTCTGGATAGCCTGCACCACGCGGTTTACGCGCTGGCCTTCCTTGGCGCTAATCGAAATGATGGGCACGTATTCGAGCATCGGTTCGCGCTCGAGGAATTCCTTCACCATGTGATCGAAGGACTTGTCGTTCTTGTTCGGGAGGATGTCCCACTTGTTCAAGACGACCACGAGTCCCTTGCCCGCCTTGCGGATTTCCGTGATAATGCGGTAATCCTGGATTTCCATGCCACGGGTGCAATCCACCATCAGCACGGACACATCGGAACGGCGGATACTTTCGAGCGTGCGCATGTTGCTGAACGTTTCCACTTCGTCTTCGACCTTGGCCTTCTTGCGGAGCCCGGCCGTATCGGTCACCACGAACTTCTGCCCGTCCACCACGAAATTGCAATCGATGGAGTCGCGGGTCGTTCCAGGAATATCGGAAACCACAGCGCGTTCCTCGCGCATGAGGCAATTCAGCAGAGTGCTCTTGCCGGCATTCGGGCGGCCAAGGATGGCAAAACGGATGGGGCGTTCTTCGCGGCGTTCACCCAGCACGGGCGTCGGCAGCACGGCGATGACCTCGTCCAAAAGGCTCAAGCAGGCATAGCCCGTCAGCGCACTGATTGTGCGGGGCTGACCAAAGCCGAGTTTGAGGAATTCATAGCTTTCCTGACGGTCGCGCTGGTTTTCACTCTTGTTCGCGACCAGGATGACCTTCTTGTCGAGCTTGCGGACAAGGCGGGCGAACTGCTGGTCGAGCTTGGTGATGCCCACGCGGACATCCACCATGAAAAGAACCAGGTCCGATTCGTTCACGGCATTAAAAATCTGCTTACGGACACTATCCGCAAGAACGTCGATGGAATCGTCCGGCAGGAATCCGCCGGTATCCACGACGACAAACTCATGGCCCTTGTAGTTCGCATTCTGGTAATGGCGGTCGCGGGTCACACCGTCGCGGTCGCTCACCACGGCGGCCCTGCGGCCAAGGATGCGGTTAAACAAGGAGGACTTCCCTACGTTCGGACGTCCAATAATGCAAACTACGGGTAATTTCATCACCCCCAAATATAGAAATTGTGGCTAGTGGTCAATGAATAGTGGTTAGTGGTTGGTGGTTAGTGGTTAGGGGTATCCTCTTCATTCAAGAATAATATATCTTTGTAATGTATTTATTTAGAGTTTTTCCCCAGGTGGGAAAGACATAGTGAGGATATATTGGCTTCCATAAACGGAAAGACTGAAACGCTTTGCATCTTCGGGCACCCGGTCGCTCACAGCAAGTCCCCGCTCATGCATAACGCCCTGTTCAAGGAACTCGGCATCAATGCGGCTTATTTACCTTACGCCCCCGAACCAGAAAATTTCGCAGACGCCATAAAAGGCTTCCGCGCCATGAAGTTTCGCGGTGCAAACGTCACCATACCATACAAGACTCAATTCATCGATACAGCGACGGGTGAACCGCGCCTCATCGACGAACTCTCCCCGATTAGCCGCTTCACGAGCAGCGTGAACACGCTCTACTGGAAAGACGGCATTGTCGGCGGAACCCTTTGCGGAACGACAACCGACCCGTACGGCTGCATCAGGAATTTGGAAGAACACGGCGTAGACCCAAGCAACACGACCGTTGCCCTGCTCGGGAACGGCGGTGCCGCCAAAGCCATCGCCTACACACTCATAGAACAGCATAACAAGCTCACCATCGTCTGCCGCAGCAGGGAAAAAGGCGAAGCGCTAGCCAAGGGGCTTGGCGATGGAGTCCAGGTCGTCACCTTCTCCGAATTTGCCGACGTGTCCGCCAACAACAAGATTATTATCAACGCAACTTCGGTGGGCATGAGCCCGAACGACAACGAAAGCCCGCTCCCGGCAGAATGCCTGCACAGCGATCAAGTGGTCTGCGACATCGTCTACACACCTCCGCGTACAAAACTTTTGCAAATGGCCGAGGCCAAAGGATGCAAGGTTGTCACAGGCGAAGGGATGCTGGTCCACCAGGGCCTCGAAAGTTTCAAAAAGTGGTTTCCCGCAGAGACCGCAAACCAAACAACAAGTTTCCTCGTGAACATCATGCGCAAGGGATTACAGGATTAAGATGAAAAAGCATTTATTCTTCACCGGATTCATGGCCAGCGGCAAGAGCCGTACCGGCCGATCCCTGGCCGAACGTCTGGGTCGCCCGTTTATCGACACGGACAACGTCATTGTGGAACGCGCAGGAAAGTCCATCAACGAAATTTTTGAACAAGACGGCGAAGCGGCATTCCGCAAGCTGGAGCACGACGTTATCGCCGAGATTGTCGAAAGCAACAACCCGCACGTGATATCCCTCGGTGGCGGAGCGTTGACGCAACCCGAGAACCTCAAGATTATCCGCGAAAACGGCACCATCATTCGCCTGTGGGCCAAACCCGAAGTCCTTTCGGAACGCATCGGCCGCAAGAACACGCGCCCGCTGCTCGCGAACCTGGGCGACGAGGAACGCCTTGCAAAAATCAAGGCTATGCTCAAAGAAAGGGAAAAGAACTACGCCTGTGCCGACTTCAGCGTCGAAAGTTCCAACGAAAGCAGCGAAGGGCTTGTCATCGAGCATATCCTGCACATGCTGCGCTTCTGGGAAAATCACGCACTGGATGTCTACCCCAGCGAAGGCGGGCGCTACCCCATCTTCATCGGCAAGAACATCATCCCCGCGGCAGGCGCCATGCTGGAAGGCCTACACCTCGCAGACGAATACGAGTTCCTCATCTGCACGGACACTTCCATCGCGAAGGCCCAGCACCAGAAACTCGCCGAACTGCGCGGGCAAGCCAGACACTGCCCCATTTTCAAGTTCCAGGCCGGCGAACGCAACAAGACCTTGCACAACCTGAACCAATTGTTCAGCTTTATGCTGCACAGGGGTTACACGCGCAAGAGCTGCCTCCTGCAAATGAGCGGCGGCGTCGTGGGCGACATGGCCGGTTTCGGTGCCGCCACCTACCAGCGCGGCATTCCGTTCATCCAGTTCCCGACAACGCTCCTTTCGATGGTCGACAGTTCCGTGGGCGGTAAAGTCGCCGTGAACCACCCCGAAGGCAAGAACATGATCGGTGCGTTCTACCAGCCCAAAGCCGTTGTCTGCGATATCGCCGTCTTGAACACATTGCCCGAAAACGAATACCTGGCCGGCCTTGCCGAAATCGTCAAGTACGGCGTGATTTACGATGAAAAATTCTTCGCCTACATGGAAAATAACGTAAACCAGATAAAGGCTCACGATTTCGAGACGCTCAAGTACCTGATTTTCCGCAGTTGCCAAATCAAGGCAGAAGTCGTCGGCATCGACGAGAAGGAAAACGGGCTGAGAGCCATCTTGAATTACGGCCACACCTTTGGCCATGCCATCGAAAAGCTGACCCATTACGAAAAGTTCAGCCACGGCATCGCCGTGAGCCTCGGCATGCGCGTCGCAGCAAGGGCCGCCGTATTGCTGGGCAAGCTGGATGGTGCCGCCGAAGCAAGGCAAAACGCCCTTTTGGACGCTCTTGGATTCCCGAAACAATTCGCAATCGATACCGAAGCCGCATGGGAAGCCATGTCCATCGATAAGAAAGCCTCCAAGGGCAAACGAGTTTATATTTTACCCACAAAAATTGGGACCGTCGAAAAGGTGGTCAACATCGACAAAGCGATTGTCGAAAAATCCTGGAAAGCAATCCAGGGGAGTTGCAGTGTATGAGTATTTTAGTCACAGGCGGAACAGGAGCCCTCGGCTTCCACATATTGTCCAGCCTAAACGGAACATGCGAACTTTTTAGCTTTAGCGACGAACAGCCGCAACCTTGGCAAAAAGTCGACGGAGTGGAATACCTTACGGGCAATCTACTCAACTTCAAAGAAGTTCTCGAGATGATGCAGGCAGTACAGCCCACGCACATCTACCATCTGGCAAGCCAGTCCTCGGTAGGGCTCAGCTACAAGAAGCCTTACGAAACATTAAACATCAACCTGCTCGGCACGCAGACACTTCTGGAAGCGGCTCGCCAAATCGTCCCCAGAGCAAAAATCATGCTCTTGAGCAGTAGCGAAATTTATGGCCGGACAGAGCAGCAGTTAACTTATCTGCACAAAGAGACCGACCTTCCCAACCCGCTTACGCCTTATGCGACATCCAAGGCCTGCATGGAACTGCTCGGGAACCAGTTCCGCAACGCCCACGGGCTCCACATCGTATTTGTGCGTCCGTTCCACTTCACAGGGCCGCACCACAGCCGCCGATTCGCCATTCCCTCCATCACCTACCAGCTCGTAAAAATCAAGTATTACGGTTCCGAGCCCGTGGTGTACAGCGGAAGCCTCGACATCAGCCGCGACGTGGTAGACGTGCGCGACGTGGCCCGCGGAATGATCCAAATTTTGGACACCGCCCCCTCCGGAGAAGTGTACAACATTTGCTGCGGGAAGGCATACACCTTCCGCGAACTCGTCGAAATGCTGGTGGACATCGCCGGTGTCAGCGTCGATTTCCGGTTCGACCCAATTTTTGAGCGCACAAACGATATCCCGCTCTTAATTGGCGACCCGACAAAGATTTCGAGCATCGGTTGGAAGCCCATGATTACCATAGAGGACAGCCTGACCGACCTATTTAACGAGATGGTGGTCCGCCGCCGTACAGAGCTCAAAATGGGCTACGGCAAAGACCTTCGCCTCTAAAAAAACGATAAATAACAATGTGAGCGGATAAACGGAATGTTTTTATCCGCTCACTTTTTTATTTTTATAGTTGATGAGGTTTTTTGGAAAGAGGATTTCGCTGTTCCTGGCTATTGTATTTGCCCAGGCATGTTTTGCCGTGGACATTACCGCCCCTGCAGGGCAATCCAGGCCGACCTCTACCGACGATTTCATGCCCCACCCCACCCTGACCGAAGATTTCAACGAAACATGGTCTTACCAGTTCGTCTTTGACAACGGAACCCGCGCTTTCGTCAATTACACACTCATGGTCGTCCCCGGCTCCGGGAGAAAAATCGGTTGCGACATGACCTTCTGGAATTTCAAGGGAAAAACCTACACCATCGGCAGGCAGTACCCCCCCGAAAGGCTCAAAGCGAACAAAGCCGCATCCACTCTTGACATCAAAGGCGAATACCTGATGCAGAACAAACCGGGCAAAGGTCACCGAGTCCTCTTCAGTGCCGACAAGAACGGCAAATACCTGCTCGATGTCACTTTCGAATCCGCAGAACCCGGCATGGTTATCGGGGATGGAATCTGGAAAATCGGCAAAGAGCGATTCGGGCAGTATGTTCACATCCCCTACGGGCGCTTTTCTGGCAAGATAGCCTACAACGAAGACACTCTGAACGTAAAAGGCTACGCCTACATGGACCAGACCTGGCAAACGGTACAGGCCACCAAAATTGTAAAGCGCACAATCAATTTCAACCCGACTACCGCCACGCCGTTGTATGCCGGCCGCATCAACATCACGCCCGATGGCAAATTGTTTGGGTATGCCGTCCATAAAGACGGAGGCAAGGCCACAACATTGACCGCGAAATCGATTACCGATGGCGGAAAAGAATACAACGGTGAAAAATTCCCTACAGGGAATATCCAATTTTCATGGAACGAAAGCGCGGAAACCTTCGGATTCCCCGCAACCAAGACTTACCAAAAAGCAAGTATCCTCGACAAAGTCGAGGGTTGGCTCGCCAAGAAGGCATTCAAGATTGCCGCAGGCGAAATTCTGTTCTATCGTGGCAAAAGCACAGCGACTAACGGCAAAACCGTTGACTGGTGCGTAACGGGAGGTAAAGACTAATGACGAAGTTTAGACCGTGCATAGACCTCCACGACGGCAAGGTAAAGCAAATCGTAGGCAGTTCGCTTTCCGATAGCGGAAGCGGCCTCAAGACGAATTTCGAGACGAATAAGTCCGCAGCATCATTCGCCGAGATGTACAAACGCGACGGAGTCAAGGGTGGGCATGTCATCATGCTCGGCAAGGGCAACGAAGCCGCAGCCAAGGCGGCCCTTGCAGCCTACGAAGGAGGCCTTCAGGTCGGGGGCGGCATCACGGCCGTCAACGCGAAGGAATACCTCGACGCCGGAGCAAGCCACGTGATCGTCACAAGCTGGATTTTCCCCAACGGCGAACTGGACAACGAACGGTTGCGCCTGCTGACAAACACCATCGGGAAATCCCGCCTCGTGCTGGATTTGAGTTGCAAAAGCACCTCCCACGGAGAACGCCCCAGCTGGAACGTCGCCATAAACCGCTGGCAGACGCTCACGAATGTCAAGATATCGAGGCAGACGCTCCAAAGCCTCTCCGGCTTTTGCGATGAATTTTTAATCCACGCCGCAGACGTGGAAGGCAAGCAGCAGGGAATGGACGACGAACTCATCCGATTCCTAGCCGAGTTCAGCCCGATTCCGGTCACCTACGCCGGCGGAGCCAAGAGCCTCGACGACCTAAAACACTGCAAAGAAATTTCAAACGACAAAGTAGACCTCACTATCGGAAGTGCCTTGGACATTTTCGGTGGGAAAGGAGTCAAATATGACGACTGTATTGCGTTCAACAAAGGTCAACGCTAAGACCGACGTGGTGGACACTCGCCCGCCCATATTCGGCAGGACGGTCACCAGCACATTCCGCAAATACTGGGGAATGAAGCACAAGCCCCCCGGAAACATCCGCACATGCTGGATTCCGCCCATCGTGTTCGGCACATGCATCTTGAACATTCCCAAGTTGCTCAAACTTCGCTGGTACATGAACAAGGAACGCAAGAAACGCGATCCCGACGACGTGAGCGTCATCTTCTACAGCGACCTGCTCGACGAAACAAACGGCATTGCGAACAACCTGCGTCATATCGTTCCTTACATGCGCGCCCACGGTATGAAGGCCAGCCTTGCCGGCATTGCCTTCAACACAAGGCCCTGCGGCGTGGTCGAGAACGGCTACTGCTTTTTGCTGCCGCGCATATTCAGTATGGAGCTGCTCGGCTATGCAAACAGCGAACTTGACATCATGCGCATCGGCCCCGTACTTAGACTTCTGAAGCGCTACCCAGTCGACATCATTGAACTTGAAACCCCGAGCCCTGGCGCTTGGCTGGTTCGCTTCTGCGCCTTCTTTGCTGGAGTGAAAGTACTCAGTCACTACCGCACCGACGTGCCCACCTACACGAAGACCCTCGTGAAGGCCAAGTGGATGCATGTGTACGTCCTTTGGCTCATGCGCATTTTCTACGCCATGTCCCGCCCGGTCATCAGCCCCTGCGACGACTACGTGGAAATTCTCAAGAAGCAACTGAAGGTCCCGGCAGACAAGATCGTGATGCTCCCCCGCGGCCTCCCGCTCGACCAGTTCAATCCGAGTTGGGCAAACAAGGGCACCTGGGAAAAATTCGGCGAGAAAAAAGCCGTACGCTTCCTGTTCTGCGGCCGCATTTCCAAAGAAAAGAACATTCCCTTCTTGAACGAAGTCTGGAAAGAATTCGCAAAGCGCCACGACGACGTGCAACTCATGTTCGTGGGTTACGGCTGGTACCTCGAAGAACTCAAGGTGATCTACAAGGATAATCCGGAAGTCCTATTTGCCGGGGAACAGGGCGGAGAAATGCTCGCCGGCCTGTACGCCGACGCAGACTACCTCGTGTTCCCGAGTACAACAGACACCTTCGGTAACGTGGTCGTTGAAGCGATGGCCAGCGGCACTCCCGCTGTGGTCAGCGATTTCGGCGGGCCCAAGAGCATCGTCAAGGAAGAATCCTGCGGGTTCATCCGTCCGCTCGACAAGGAAGCTTGGCTCGAAGCCCTCGAGAAGTGCTACGACCTCAAGAAAAACCACCCGGACGAATACGAAGCCATGAGCAAGCGCGTATTTGACAAGAGCCGCATCTACACTCTCGAAAATGCAGCCAAGGCTCAGTTCAAGTACTTCCGCCAACTCAAGAAGGAAGCCTACGGCATCTAAGGTTTCAAAGGCCGCCCCAGAAGAAGCCCTCCGCACCTGGTTCAGGAAAAATGCGACAGGGCTTCCTTGGCGCAATGCCGATTTAGATTCTAAACGCGCCCCTTATGCAGTCTGGATCAGCGAGACCATGCTGCAACAGACGCAGGTGTCCACTGTGCGGGATTATTTTGTCCGCTGGATGGAGCGTTTCCCGACGGTCGAGGCATTAGCCAAAGCCGACGAAGCCGAAGTGTTCCGCTACTGGCAAGGGCTTGGCTATTACAGCCGCGCCAGGAACATCCTCAAAACCGCAAAACTCATCGCCAACGCGGGGGGCAAATTCCCGGAAACACGCAAGGGGCTCGAAGCTCTCCCCGGAATTGGAGCATATACGGCAGGGGCAATCCTAAGCCTTGCATTCCACAAACGCGAAGCCATCCTGGACGGGAACTTGGTCAGGATTTTCAGCAGGCTATACGAACTCGCCTTTTTGCCCACGGGCAAGAAAGAAAGCGAAACGTACTGGGACTATGCAAAAAAGTGGGCCGACTCCCCCAAGGGCTACATGCACAACGAAGCCCTCATGGAGCTGGGACGCACCACTTGTAAACCGCGGAATCCGCAATGCGCCTCGTGCCCGCTCGCGGGCACATGCCGTTCCTACAGGAACGGCCGGGTCGCCGAGTTTCCGCCGACCCGGAGGCGCCTCCAGAAAGACTGGCACGGAACGGTCCTTGTCATCGAAAGCACCGACGGGAAAATTCTTGCAGTCAGCAGCGGGCAAGCATTCCTCGAAGGGCAACTATCTCTCCCCCATTTTGAAAGCGCCAAAACAGCAACCGCAGGCTTCCCGGCCAAGGCGGAGGCTTACATCAACGCAGACGATGTCGAAAGCATCACCGATTGCGGGAGCTTCCGCCACAACATCACCATCCACAAAATGGAATGCGACGTGTTGCATGTTTTGCTGAAGAAATCCAGCAAATCTCAAAAACTTCCCAGCACGTATTCTTGGGTTCCCAAAGCAAAAGCCTCAGAAACATTCGCCAACAGTTTCAGTTTGAAGGCACTAGAACGTCTTGCGGACCGTGCAGACAAAGCGTAACCGGTCGTAGCTCCCGTTCGGAGTCTGTATTGCATCATCCGTAAGGACATGCAACAAAGTCCCGGTCAAGAAAATCCCGTACTTCGGGAAGCGCTGTTCAAATGTGGCGTCCCAATACCAGTCACCCTTAATAACCATCGGGTCGGAGGAGCGCAAGTTCCAACGCGCATCGCTGCGGTAGCGCAAAGAATGGGCAATGCGGAAAGTCCCGTTCAAGAGCCAATCCCCTTCGAACGCAGCATAATATTCAACCGGAGAGACCTCGAATTCACGGCTCGGTCCCCAGATGTGTTCATAACCGCCGAGCGCTGTAAAACTGAACATCTTGCCATAATCTAGGCCAAGCCAGACTTCACCTGAAAGGCCCTGAATCCATTCGTGAATACGGTCCACATTACCATGACGATAGACTAGGTTTTCAGCTTCCACGAACCCCGTCGTATCGAAAGTTTCGGCACCATATTCAATCCAACCCGCGACACGCGCCCCCAAGCGGAACACCGACAAAGAATCCTCGGCACGCACATAAAGCTCATGCATCTGCATACTGCCATCGGCAGCGAGGCTAATCGTATCCCCGTCAAAATATTCTTCCGTATCGGCAATCGGGTTTAAACGCGTTCCGGCGATATTCTTTTCGCCAAGAATCAATCCCAGACGAGGCAGGGGATCAACCTTGTACTCCACGCTATCTTGCAAGAGCCAATCGCGATTGTTCACGCCAAACATCGCTTCCAAAGTCAACACATTCAGCGGCATCACGCGCAGCTGGGCAAATGGCCACACGACAAAGTCATCTTCTAACCCGGTATAGACAGTGCCATCGTCTTCCACGGTACGGAATTGCAAACCTGTACCGAACCAGAACATTCCATCCTTACAAAGTTTGCCACAATGGTAATAGGCAGAGCCATTCCATTCTGTGCGGGTTCCCGTCTCTTTTTTCTTGTAATTCTGGTATTCAGCATTTTCGTAAGCAAGCGTAAGCGAGATGTCCATGAAATCGGCACGCGCTTCGACCCTCGGAGAATAATGCACCGGAATCCAGCGAGAACTTTCCCCGAACACCCACAGATATTCCTCGCCCGCAATTACAGAAGCATCTACACCATGACCGGTATAACCCAGCCCGCCGTAAGCCGTACTGAACATGGGCCAGTTTTCGCCAAACCAAGAGAATTCGTCGTTCACCTGCTTTTTACGCACCTTCATGGATTCGTCAGAATAAACATCCACCTGAAACAGGCGCGCAGTAGCCCACAAACCCATAAACGCGGGAGAACGGAAACCACCTTCTAGAATCGGAGTTCTGTTACTCGGGCGGTCTTCTTTTTTGTAAAGGGCATCCTGGTAAATCATGTCGCCCAGCTCATTGCCCGTCCGCAACCACAAAGCCGGTTCACGCGGAGTCCAGTTCGGCGTTTCAGACAAACGATTGAACAGCAAACGCATTCTCAATTTTTCGGGAGTCCAGAGTTCGCTTTCGGAATGAATGCCACCTGCACCATTTTCGCGATCAAAGCTATACGTTGGCGCACCCACCAAGAATGTACCGTCGTCACGGGTAACAGCATCCATCCCCTCTGTTTCAGGTTCAATCAAAGCAAACGCAGGCAAGGCAGCAAATAGTACAAGCGCAAAAAATTTAAAAAAGATTTTATGCGAGGTCGATACGTACATTACCACAACCTCCATTCAGCATAAAATCCGGCAGACAGCATATCCGAACGTTTCGGCAACGTCCAAAGTTCTTCCCAAAGCATGTCAAAGCCGATTCGCAAACGTTCGTATTTCAAGAACGGCACATTTAAATGGATAAAATAACCGAACTCGGTCTCGTTATCGACAAGCGTCCCGCCAGGCAAATCATAGTCTTTATCCTCGCCGCCATCGGAGCGGTTCCAGTTGCAAGTGAATCCAGCACCAACCATGACCGGGCTTATCCAGCGACTGTGCCAATCCAAGCCGAGGCGGCCCATCGCTTGATGCACACCAGGATACGGGATTTCCTTATTCCGAGTCTTGAAATAAGCATAATCAAAATGGAGAATGCCGTCAAAATCGGCCCAATAGGAATATCGCAAACCCAGTCCGATGTAAGCAGAATTTTCGACAACATCAAGCAAATCGCCCCACGGGTAAATTTCACCACCTTGAATAGAAATAGACACATGCGAAAAAGCAATGTCCGACGGCGACAAGGCTGCGGAATCCTGCGCAGGAGTCTCCGCAGCAAAACTACACACGGCAAAAACAAGAAGAATCACCAAGAGCCTCACTAAACGCATTAGCCCTCCTCGACCTTTTCAAGCGCTTGTGCAAAAAATCCATCAAAGCGGGCATCTTTCTTTCCAGGGAGTACCGGCTCGCCCACCTTCGCAAATTCAGGATGTCCCTTGAGGAATTTCGAGACGACTTGAGTCGTTTCCATAGGATCCGGGCTGCACGTGGCATACACGAGACGACCACCGGATTTCAAGAATCGGGCCGCACTTTCCAAAATGCGGAGCTGCAAACCGGCCAATTCCTTGAGCGATTCCTGCGTAAGGCGGTACACTGATTCCGGACGGCGCGCGACAACGCCCATGTTGCTGCACGGAACGTCGAGAAGGATACGGTCAAATAGGTATGAGCTGTGAGGCGAGAGAGCGTCAACGCAATCAATTTTGACGTTTGTAAGGCCGAGGCGGTCCATCAGGTCCTTCATCTTTTCGAGGCGATGTTCCGAAGAATCCGTTGCAAGGATGTCGAGCGAAGGATCCATTTCGGCAAGGAGAGCCGTCTTCCCGCCGGGGGCCGCACAGGCATCCCACACACTCATTCCCGGCTTTGCATCCAGAAGTTTCACGACCTCGTAAGCAGACGGGTTCTGGAAACTGATTTTTCCTTCGATAAATTCGGGAGAGGCCAGAATCGCCTTGACGCCTGCATCATGCGGCAGTTCGACAAAGCGGTCGTAAAGAATAGAAGCCCCCGGAATTCCCAAGCGCTGCACAATCACAGGAGCGCTCGCCTTCTGCAAATTCACGCGGAGCCATTCGGTCGGGCGTTCCAGAGTGGCGTGGGCCTTCGCTTCGGCTTCGTCGCCACCGTAAATATCGAACCAACGGCGCACAATCCATTCGGGCACCGAATTTTCTATCGAGACACGACGCACGCGCTGCGGAGGAAGTTCAGGAGCACCCGCTTTGCGGGCAGCCCTGAGCACAGCATTCACAAGACTTGCCGCACCATTCCCGAGATTAGCGGAACGGGCAAGTTCGACACTCGAGTTGATTGCCGCATAGTCGGGCACTTCCATGAAGAAAAGCTGGAACAGCCCCATCTCAAGGACAATCTTCACCTCGAGCGCAGGCATCCTCTTGGTCAGCGTCTTGATAAAATATTCCAAGTACAAGTGCCTACGGCACACGCCGAGCGCAATCTCCATGGCAAACGGGGAAAGCCCGCTTTCCTTGATAAACGCGCCGTCCTTTTGCCAAAGCAACAGGACTCGATAAGCCTCTTCACGTTCCGTCAGCAAAATGCAAGTCCCTCACGCTTCTGGATTCCACGCATGAAGTCGGCAACAGGCATCGGCTTCTTGCCCTCGGCCTGGATTTCAAGCACTTCGAGCACTCCGTCGCCAGTCCCTACAAAGAAACGTTTGTCGTCAAAAGCGACTTCTCCCGGAACAAGTTTTGGACCATTTTCAGGAGTGTCGGTCTTGCGGAGGTACACCATACGTCCACCGAGTTTGCCGTAACCACCCGGCCACGGATTGAATGCACGGATGCGATTGTGAATCACCTTTGCCGGCAACGAGAAATCAATCAAGCCTTCTTCCTTCTTGATTTTCGGAGCACCGGAAGCCTGCGCATGGTCCTGCGTCAAATCCTTTTCGGAGCCACTATTCAACTGTGCAATTGCATCGTCCAAAGCTTCGCAACCGGGAACAACCATCTTTTCGAGCAAAGACGCCGTCGTATCCTGATGGTCGATAACCACCGTACGCTGCGCAAGAATCGGGCCATGGTCCATCTTCTCGTCCAAGCGGAAAACCGTCACGCCCGTTTCGGCAAGCCCATCGGCAATAGCTCTTTGGACAGGAGCCGCACCGCGATACTTCGGGAGCAGGCTGCCATGTACGTTCACAGCGCCAAAGCGCGCCACGCCGAGAATGTTCTTCGGCAAGATGGAATAAGCGACAACGACAAAAAGGTCGGCATCGAACTTGCGGAGATCCGCCTCGAATTCCGGGGAATGCAAGTCCAGCGGCTGCAACACCGGTAGCCCGTGATTCTGGGCGGCCACCTTCACAGGAGGGGCAGTCAACACGCGCCCGCGACCGGCAGGCCTGTCCGGCTGAGTCACGACAGCAAGAACTTCGTTATCGGATGCAACAAGATGCTCCAAGAAATGTGCCGCAAAATCCGGCGTACCCATAAAAACAATCTTCATGAAAAGAAATATAGGAAATGCACGGCCCCGAACGGATATTTGCTAAATTTGGCGCATGCCCATTCTCGTTCAATTGATTGTCATATTGGGAATCTGCCTCACAGGCGACCTTCTGCATCGGTATGTAGGAATCCCCATTCCCGGGAACATCCTCGGAATGCTCATCTTGCTGCTGTTGCTCTGCTTCAAAGTCATCAAGGTCGACCACATCAAGGAAACCAGCGATTTTTTCCTCAAAAGGCTCCCCTTTTTCTTCTTGCCGCCAAGTATCGGCATCATGGTCGCGGGTGACGAAGTCCTAAGCCAGTGGCCGCTCCTGCTCATCCTTTGCATCGCGCTCACCGTCGTCACGATGGCCGCCACCGGCTGGACTGTACAGATTCTCTCGCGAAAGCGCAAACCACAAGAGAAAACAAGGTAAGGAGAATCCGCCATGTCCACACCACTTTTCGGCATACTCCTAACCCTCATCGCATTTGAATGCGGAGTGGCCATCCACAAGAAATTCAGCCACACGCTAGTCAACCCGCTATTGATTGCAAACGTCCTCATCATCGGATTTCTCTGCGCGACAGGCATCAGCTACGACACGTACAAAGTCGGCGGCGACTACATCTCGTTTTTCCTCGGCCCCGTCACCGTCGTGCTTGCCGTTCCGCTTTACAAACAAATTCAGCATCTAAAAAAGCACTGGTTTCCCATCCTCACCGGAATCTGCGTCGGTAGCCTCACGAGCATTCTCTGCGTCATTGCGACAAGCAAGCTCTTTCATTTGAGCGAAACCCTGATGCTCTCCATCGTCCCCAAGTCCATCACCATCCCAATGGGCTCCGTCGTTTCCGAACAAATCGGCGGCATTCCGAGCATCACCATCATCGCCATCACCGTCACGGGGATTACCGGAGCCGTCACGGCGCCAATCGTCTGCAAGTACTGCCGTATAAAAGATCCCGTAGCGCAAGGTGTCGGCATCGGGACAGCAAGTCACGCACTTGGCACATCCACCGCAATGACCATGGGCGAAATCCAGGGAGCCATGAGCAGCCTTTCCATCGGCGTCGCCGGCGTATTCACGGCATTTGTCGCGCCTATATTGCTATAAACATTCACCGATAAGAATTGCATCTATTTCCTGCATCAAATTAATGTCATTAGAATGATTATTTTGACATACGAAACGAGCTTTCCAATAGAAATCAACTTTTTGTTTGTATTTAGATGAAATAATTTTTTTTGCATCCTTAACGTATGCCGAATAAACAACGTCATTTTGTTGGAGTTTCATTTGTGGAGCCTTAGGCATTTTCATCTTTTTTCCAGTTTCACCAATTGACACACAGCTCCCTCCTGCTCCTGACAAGGATTCACCCGGCAAGTTTTTTATTTCAAAAGAAGGCGGTTGCCACATTCCGCACTCACACTCAACGGAATCCTTAAGCAACCATTGTTTCTTTTCTAACGAATCTACACTTAAAACACGAATAGAATAGCAATCTTCGCATTCAAAGGCAACACACAACTCTACAGGTGCCGAAAAGGCGCATACATATAGAATCTGGATAATCCCAACTATTAATTTATTGTTTTTCATCAGGATTCCTGTCATTAATCTTTGCTTTGAAGCCTTTTGTGAATATTCTGTAAATCATCGGTGCTGCATTTACAACTCAAGGAGTCGTAGGAATCATTCTTTCTTCTTTTTCCTTTCTCTTATCGCTTTAAGTTGCTCTTCGGTGCAAAAGCCGGAAATGTAGAATCTTGCGGAGCCGGATGCGTTTAATCGAACATAACTTGAATCATAATCGACATTCCATTCTATGTTAAAGTAACGTCCAAATAGGCTGTCTGTTTCAAGTTCTTGTTTTTTTGAGAACCATAAAATTTTTTCATAAGATTCATAAACCATTTTCTCTGAATAATGGTTCGGCATACACCTTGCCGGTTTTGCCTTGTCAAATACCGAATTCTTAATCATCGATATAGGACCTAAAAAGAAGTAATCATAATCCGGAAGTATGGAATGACGATAATCATACGAGCATTGGGAATACGAAAACAAATACGGTTTATTCGACTTATACTTCTCCAAAACCCAATGATCCGTTTTGTCATCGTCCTCCGTAAAGCAATACTCACCATAGACATCCCTTGATGCTATACTATCTTGAGAAAAGACCAAGGATGTTATTAGAGCTATACTAAAACTAAAAATTCGGACATCTATAACTTTTAGGTAATTTATCATTTTTTCCTGCATATCCATCTAAACCATAATCAGCATGAAAGAGGTCTCTGGATTTATCAAGTTTTTTCTGTGCTTTATTTAGTCTATCCTGCAAATGCTGGTTTTCAAAAAGATCTCGCTTTACAGTCAAGTCGGCGGTAACCGCGTCATTAAGTATTTCTGTTCTCTTTTCTTTCGACATCGTTCCAGAAACCTTCACTGTACATTCGAATGTTCCTGTTTCTTCAACTTCTTCATAGGAAACACATTCGTTGTATTTTTCGTGGCCCTGTTCATGTTTTTCATAACACGTTTCGTCGGCTGATGTTACTACATGTCCATCTGAAAAAACATCTCCTGCTTTCATGATTATATGATTATTTTCACCCAAAGTTGTATGCGTATAGAATCTGTATTTAACAGTCGCTTTTGCACCGACAATTTTCCCATTTGAGTATATTAATTCATTTTTTTGTGATATGGGCTCATGATTAATCGTCACATTAGGCCATGCGCACGTAACTCCACCAACATACGTTTTAACCTCTTCACCAGTTTCGGGATCAGTATTCTTTATGAAATACCAATATTCCCGGCCCTTCTTTATATCACATCTTTTCGAATCAACAAATTCATCAACAGACATAACTCTTTTTTTCAATCCCTTTTTATTCTTGTTGCAGTTCCAGCTCCCTGAAGAATCTCTATTACAATAATCTACACTACTTATTGAAGGTATCTGCAAAATAACAAAAGTCTCAATTTGCTGCTGAGGTATACCCATATTTTTCTGATACAACGCCATATGAGAAGGCTGTTTATTAGTTCCATGGCGCCCAAGTGCGTCATACTTTTTTACGGGTTTCATAAAATCAACGGAATAATTCAAGGATTCATCGTCTTCGGCATACTCCCGCATCGAAACCTTTCTTAACAAGCTCTCGTCAAGGCAGCCTCCCGCAATAATTTCATCCTCTTCCCCAAACGGGTCATAGCAATCCACCTGCTTGAACCAACTGTGAGTGGGGAAATTGTAATTCCATAGCCAATCTGCATTGCAATCTATGTAGTCCTTGCTGTTATCACACACATAACAAGACCCATTGTGCGCATAGCAGGCAGAAACTTTGTCTGGTTTAGAACCCGGAAACGCAGCGCAAATGCCAATCCCTTTTTCGACCGGCTTTTCGCCAGTTTCACAGTCCACTTTGCGCCACCACCACGAATCGCTTGCATTGTAGCTGATGTTCCAGCCGTAAATAGTGCCGCGGTCAGGATTCAGAGAATAGCAGGCGCCGGGTTCCATGTTCTGGAGTCCCGAACTAAAAATCTGGTCGGGAGTATATACCTGGTCGGGTCCGGCGACAAATGGTTCATCAACTGGCATAACAGAACTACTTTCAACAACAATCTCTTCAGACGACGAACTAGATTCTTCACTGCTAGAACTTAATGAAGACGAAGAAGGCGGTTCTGAACTAGACGACTCCTCGCTACTACTACTTTTTTCGGAAGAAGACGAAAATTCCAAACTAGAACTGCTCTCTGAACTGGACGACACCTCTGCAGAGGAACTGGAAGATTTTGGAGGAGCGCAATAATAAAGAACGTCATATATTTTACTGATATTAGAAGATTCCTCATTGTAATATTCCTCACGTATCAGAGGATCCGACTGATATAACACAGCATTTTCACCCCTATGGAACCGGCAATAGTCTTCATATGACGAAATTCCTAGAGATTGGTAATATTCATCCGATAAATCCATCCAACTGTGAAAAACATTCCTGACATCTACACTATCATCTTTTTCCTTTATCATTGAATAGAAGTCATTTTCCGTCTTCTCAGTTCTTTTGCATTCGTTGAAAAAACTAACAAGTTCAGGCTCATTGAGCAAGTCCATCTTAGAATAATTTGACGGAAACCTATCAAAATAAGAACTATCAAAATCATATCCAAAAATATCATCAAAAAATTCTTTCCAGTAGAAGGCATCAGCCTCGGTTTCTATTCTTACGTCCGATATGGAGGATGTATAGTGGATATCGTATAAGTACACATACAGATTAATCACTCGTTCAGCGCCATTACTCAAAAATGATTCTTCTGTTGGGCAACCTTCAATAGTGGATTTTTCCACATCAGGGCATGTAAAAGCGACAGGAATGTCAGGAAAATCTAAATCTCTCCGTTCTTCGGTTTCTGAATTATAACATTGAATTTGCACCCAATTTGTGTATACTTGGGGAATATTCGTCGCAATTTCCATTGCATTATCAAAACACGAGAATCGAAACTTTTTGGGACCAACGATTCCCGGTTTTCGCGTATAATGCTTTCCCGTACCATACGAGTCAAACATAAAACCATATGCACCCAAAAAGTGTTCACTCTTATTACAAAAACCTTCATAGCCATAAACTAAATCATACCGCCCATTCATAGAAGAAGACGATGATTTTTCGCTGGAAGAGGATTCCTCAAAACTAGAGGATGATTCATCATCCTCGCTCGAAGAAGATTCCGGTCCCTCGGAACTAGAGGATTCGCCGTCATCGCCCCCGGAGGAAGAAGATTCCTCACCCGAGCTTTTCTGTTCCTGCGATGAACTGCTTGCCTTGGAAGAAGACGATTCTACGCTTTCAGATGAGCTGGATTCGGAGCATCCAGGCAAGGAAGCATCATCATTCCCACAAGCCGTCGCTTCTCCAGACAGAACACTACCCCAGCTATTCAATGGGGTCATGCAAGATAAAGTTGCAACCTTGCACAATGCGTTGCAGTATTCCTTGTTTGCGTTCAGTTCTTCTTGCATTGTTACTGAACCACACGTATTACAACTAACCCTCAAAACGTACGCATTTTCAGCATAGTAGCCACCGCATGTGTTATTTGGAGAACTCTCCGACACCGATGACGAGAACAATCCGCCGCCACCTCCGTAACTTTCGCAACTCCTACGATACTCATCAGCAGCCTCAATAGCGAAGGCTTCTGATTCATAAAGCAGGCAATCAGCGGACACGATTTCACAAAGCAAAAAGAATATTGCAATTACTTTTTTATACATAATTTTCCCTATTCCCCGGCAAATTTCAGATTCGGATACTTTGCCTTGACGCAATCCTTGTACGCTTCACTTCCTTCGGGATACTTGGCTTTGCATTCACTAAAGTCATAGAGTCCTTTAGTTGCTGGTTTTGGAGGCGCATAGAGCTTGCCCGGCTTCGGAGGGACACCCTTGCCTTCTGCCTGATTTTGCACAGCATTTTCATTTTCCGCAGGGAGACTCGCTTCAACGGATTGCATTCCGTCCACATTCGGCAAGTCTACCTTTTTCTCGGAACGAGATTCATCCTCCGAGCAAGAAAAGGCAAAAAGCGCCATCAAAAACAATAGTGAAATTTTTTTCATTTTCTCCTTCCCTAATAAACATTTTAAAATCTACATACAAATATAAACCCTTGCACTCTCACAACGCAAGTAAAATAACATTAACTTGCATACAAATCATCAATTCTTTTCCGAAATAGGAATGCTCCGCATGGGAGACTTTGTTCAAAACACGTGAAGAACCGTGAACGGACTCGGCGATGTAGCCCTGTGCCTCATCGGCTCCGACCGCATCGAAAATCCGAAACTCGTCAACCCGTTCATTCCTGGAGAATTGAGCTACCGCAGCGTGGAACCGGACATCCTCTTGACGAACGACCGCGATGGCGATGTACCTCGAGACCGGATATCTATCGAGGTCCAGCACGAGGATAACAAATCCTTGTTCAAAGACCGTCTGGTCCTCTACGTGGCACGCCTTACAAGCAACATGGCGAGGAAAGGGAACGATCCCGAACTTGAAAACCTGAACGTGGTCAGCTTCCAGTTTTTCGACGCGTTTCCCAAGTCGACAAACTATCGGCACACGGTGCAGTTGCGCAACCAGGAAATGCAGGTGTATTTTGACAAGCAGACAGTCACGCTGATCGAGGTGGAAAAGTTCTTCAAGGATGCGCAAAGGTTCGTTGGAGACAGTAGTCGCCTAGCCCAGTGGCTCCGGGCCATCGACACCTTGAACCGTGATGCCGATTTCAGCGAATTTGCAAACGACCCCGTATTCAGGCTATTGCAAAACGAGGTGAAATTATGTAATTTCAGTTCGAGGTACCTTATGACTGTAGACATGAGCGACTTTGACCGAGCTGTAGCCGAGTATTCAACGAGGTTGGAAATCGCGAAGAAAATGCGCGACGCGAACATGCCGATGGAGAAAATCATCGAGTTCACGGGCCTTTCAGAAAAGAAAATTCGCAATCTGTAATTTGTATATTCACAGTCCTGTCCCAAAGACAGGGCTTTTTTGCATTTTCAAAACGCTTTTATCAGGTCTCTTCCCTTCCGACAACAATTTCAGAAAGGATGCTTTCGCTTTCGGGAATGTTACACAGCGTCTTCAGCTCTTTTTCGAAATAGAAATGCTCCGCATGGGAGACTTTGTTCAAAATACGTGAAGAAACGTGAACGGACTCGGCAATGTAACCCGCATTCATATTCAGGTAACGGTAAGCGCGATCCCCGAGAATGTTGCAGCACTCGTTCAAGTCGGCAGTCAGAATTATCGCAAACGTCGCGTTCTGAGCCTGCTCCGGGGCGGAGTGGCAACGGGCGAACTTTTTGTCGGACACTTGCGATGACTGCATGTAGATGGACTTTTGTATCGGGACGTACCTATAAACACCTGGATACACGAACATGACGTTGAACACGACCACCCATATCTTGAGCAAGCCTGCACCGAACATGTCAATTTGCCCGAGTTCCAGCCAGCGCAAGATACTCGAAAAATCATCCAAATCCAGATTATACGGTTGGAAGGGACTTATCCGCAAAGGCTTTTGCGGGAGCAGTTCCGCTTCCCTGTAGTAATAATCGTTCGTGAACTTCGCCGGGGTCAGCGGGAATTCATCACCCGGCAAGGACTGCGCCTGCAAACGGCACACACGGATGCAGCGCGACAAATCGTCAATGCACTCGCAGCGGTTCTGGAGCATAAAACGCGAAGCGTACCGGTTGCCCGCCCCCGCGGATTCCACGGCATAAACTTTTTCCAAAGATTCGTTGCGGTTCGAATACGAAAAGCGCCCGGCACCTTCGTCCAAAGAAAGGGCGTTCACGTTCAGCGAATCCGGATACACGGCCAGCGCAGACAAGGGAATTTCTGACGAAGCCAACTTAAGTACGTTCGCAACGGAATCGTCGACAAAGCCGCCTAAAACCGTTGTCCTGAAGCCACGGCCATTCGAGAACAGCATCTGGTTGCCGATAACGGCCCCCGCATCCTTCTCTATTTCGCGATAAGCGGCCTCCTTGAGCCTCCACACAGTCCGGCTAACGGAGCCGGCATACAAAAAGAGCATGGGGACATTCCGAATAAACTCGCTATCCGTAAAGCTATTCGCAAGTGTTTCCATCTCGGCACCCGCCCCAATCCGCACCAGCTGATGGCGGGCCACATCGCAGTAAAAAACTCCATCGGGCACACCGTACTTCCGGAGAACCACATAGATATTTATGGAATCGAGCCCGTCAAATGTCGCAGCGGGCAAAGGTGGCAACATGTGCCTCGGCATGGCGATGCGTTCACACCCGAGGTAGCGTTTGTCCGGAATCGGCTCGTTTTCCCAATGCAGCGAAAGCGGGTCCCCCGACAATCGGGGAGCATATTGGGTGGATTCGTGGTAAGATTCCGTATAAAAACGCATAAGGGTTCACTTCCAAATTAGTAATTATCGTCAATTTCTACTTTTAGCTCCCTTCTTTTTTCTAGATTATGGCCGTATTTTTAATCAGGACTGAACTTTACGATGCCCTTAAACGAACGTCACAGAACTATCCCGAACTTTTTAGCCTCTGGCCTCCTTTGTACAATGTGTTTCATCCCCCTGGTTCCAACCGGGGCTCAGGCTATCGGTTTTTACGGGAACCAAAGTGACGTCCAGTGGAAAACGGCCGGCACGGAACACTTCCAGTACATCTATCCGACAGAATACAGTGAACACGCGGCCGCCGTTTCGGCATACGCCGAAGCCGTCTACGACTCGGTCGTCAGCCGTTACCGTATCGATTTGCCGGGCCGGGTAAGCGTCACTTTGAACAACGCCCTCTACAGCAACGGCAGCGCCGTCCCCAGCGAAAACGGCATTCACCTTTGGCTCACCAACTGGGATTTCAAGGTCCGCAGCAGCCACGGCTGGATTTCCGACGTTGTCACGCATGAGTTCAGCCACTTGGTCAGCATCGAAAGCGGAAGCAAGATTCTCCCGAACATCTACGGGTTCCAAGCCGGATATTCGGACTACTACAACGAACGCACCACCACAGATTTCCTCTCGCTTTTCCCGTTCACGTTGCAACCACTCTGGCTTGCCGAAGGTACTGCGCAATACGAATCGAGCCGCATGGGCTTTGACTCTTGGGACACGCACCGCGACATGCTCCTCCGCGTTGCCGCACTGAACGACGACCTGCTCTCGCTGGAATACATGCACGACTTCTCGTCGAACTCACTTTACGCCGAACTCGGGCCGTACAACCAGGGTTTCTCTTTGGTACGCTACATCAGCAAGCACTATGGAGAAACGGCCGTACCGAAAATCTGGTCGGAATTATCGCGTTTCCACAGGGTCACACTTGACGCCGCTATCGAAAAGGTTCTTGGCATCAGCGAACAGGAACTCTACGACGCTTGGAAAAAGGAAATCACGGAACAGTACCAAGCCCAGAAGGATTCCCTTGGCACGCTCGTCGAAGGTACAAAGCTCACGGAAGATGCTTTCTGGCAAGACTTCCCGGTTGTCGCAGGCAAATACGTTTATGGTATTTCGAACTTCGGCGGGGACTGGTTCGATGGCGGAATTTTCAAGATGCCGCTTGGTGATGAGACGAGAGACGAGAGACGAGAGACGAGAGACACCGCCGAGGTCGTTGACGGCGTGAAAATCGGGGAAGCCACCATCGAAAACGAAAGCACGACCATCGATATCACGGAATATGCGAAGTCTGGTTTCAAGGCAAAGAAGGCTTGGTTCGACAAAGGCATCGATGTTTACGAAGACAGCCTCCGCGGCCCCATCCTCGCCTACATCAGCTACCAGAACCGCGACAAGAACGGGCACGCCCATTTCGATGTTGTCGTCAGCGACACGAACAAGAACCAAGTTTCGCTCACCTACCTCACCGATGCCGTCTACCCCGCAATTGACAAGCAAGGGACTATGGTCGCCTTCGCAAGGCGCGAAAACGCAAGCACCCGGTTCGTGTTGAGCAAGGCTCCCTTCCCGAAAGACTTTGACGAATACGTCGCCGAAGATCCTATCGACCTATTCGTTCCCGATGCAAAATACCGTTACTACAACATCTACAGTCCCAAGTTCAGCCCCGACGGCAAGCGCATCGCCTTCAGTTTCTTCGACGACACGACCCGCGGAATCGCCATCATCGACAGCGACGGCAAGAATCACAAGATTGTGAGCAACGCCGATTACGACGAACGTGACGTTGAGTGGCTCGACAACGACAAGATTATCTTCGCGAGCAACAGGAACGGCATCTTCAACCTGTTCGAAAAATCGCTTTCCACAAATGCAGAACGCCCCCTCACCAACGTCGTGGGCGGTGCATTCACTCCGGTTCTTTCTGGCGACACGATATTCTTCACACAGTACGACAAGGACGGGTTCTCCCTGTACAAGATTGCCTACAAGAATAGCGCTGCAAGCGCACCCGCCGCGACCAAAGACAGCATCGTCGTCACGTTCCGCGACAGCGTCGTGAAAGTGGCCGACACCACCTGGAGCACCTGCCCCGAAGTCAAAGATTCTACGCAAGCCGACTCGGCCAAGTGCGTCCCGCAAGCCACCGTCGCTACACGCGACAGCACTATAAAGATTGAAGTCCGCGACACAGTGAAAGTCGCAGTCAAAGACTCTACATCGAAGGACGCTCCCATTGTTTTGCACGGGAGTTTGCCCAAGCGCATCCAGAAGCCTCTGGAACTCGAGAACCGCGAATTCGCCGGCGCTGAGAAAAACTACAAGCCCATTCCCTTCCAGCCCTTGTTTGTCCCGATGCTCATGTTCAGCGAGAACGCCCCCGACCTGACCGTATTTGGCGAAGGCGAACTCAAGACCAAGGCGGGGCTAGCCATGATCCTTACCGACCCGCTCAAGAAAAACACCATCCAGCTTGGCTTGTTACTTGAACTCGGGAATGGTTACGACTACATCAACGGCGATGGGCTCAACCCGCGTCAAGAAAAGGAATTCTTCGCCTCGTGGCAGAACGCCAGCACACCGCTTGACCTCGGACTTGCATACACCTACGCAAACTTCACAAGCAAAGATACTGTCCGCAACGATGATGTTCGCTCAAATAACGGCGACTCGCTCTCGTACAGCAACTACGCCATGTCGCTCCAGAGCATCACGGGGCTTGCCGGTTACAGCATATTCAAGTCCATCGACACGTTGCAATTCGCACTGAGCTACGGCTGGTCCGACTTCAACTTCTACGACCTGGATGAATACGATGACAGTTTCACCTGGACCTACCAAAAACAAATTAGCGCCATTCTCGGGTTCGGCCTGTACGGCGACCACGAAGACGAAGAAGGCACCGGAATCAGCGGGCAGGGCAACGGGGTGTTTGCCTACTACCAATACACCAACAGCGACCTCTACCGCCCTGGAACATTCTCCGAAAGTTTCTACGTGACCGAAAGCGGATTTGCCAAACCTAGATACAGGAACTTCAATATAAACGAAGTCGGGTTGAACCTTTACGGGAGCCTGCAACTCCCAGTCATCGGCACACGCGTCGCCGCGGGGGGTAAAACAACCGTCATCGCCAAATGGAGCACCGACGCCAAGCAAGACACGCTGGATTCCTACTACTACAACCCCATTTTCTTGGAAGGTTACCCGTACCTGCGCAGTTCCGAGAGCTACACGCTCGCCGGTACAAAAACCGCCATGGCGGAACTCCACCTGTTGCAGCCCATCTACGACGACTGGCGCAAGTCCTTCTGGATTTTCGAGACTCGTGATTTCTATGTCGACCTGTTCGCACAAATCGGTTCTGCTTGGAACAACAAGTGGTTCGACATGGACAAGTTCAAGGACCACGACTTCTGGGACCGTTCCGTCGGATTTAGTTTCCGCATGAGCAACAAGATTTTCTACAACGTTCCGCTAGACATTTCGCTGACGCTGGCACGTGGTCTGAGCCGCATCGGAGAAGGCGAGAACGGGGACCGCAGCACCAGCCGCAAACTGAATCCGATAGATACGCCTATCATTCCTGAATCCGTTGCACCGACTCGCATCAAGCTGAACATCGGCATGGGATTCGCGAACACTTGGCAATAAAATTACTGGAATCCATCCCTCTTAGATGAATGGATTTCACCGGGAAGGAGTTGCCCGGGGCTCGTTCTTAAAGCATCCTTCCCTGTAAAGTTCGGATTGGGCCGCCCAGCCTTGTCTTGCTTGGCCTCATCCTTCATTTCGATCAGGTACTTTTCCCACTCCTGAACAGCGTTGTCCAGTTCTGTGCGGGCGTTCAGCATCATTTCTCTCAACTGCACCAGTTCCATCATCTGATCGCGCTTCATCGACCAAAGTTCTTCTTCGTCGGGCATGCGCTCGATGTTGAACAGGAGGTTCAAATAACGTTCTTCAGCTTCCATGTAAGCCTTGTACATGCCCTCGTAAGCGCGGGCACGGTCCATGGTCATGGTCTGTGCAGCAGAACCTCCCGAAAGGGAACAAGCAGAAAATAACATAGACCCGGCCGCAAAGGCTGTAAGCAAAAAGCGTTTCATCATTCTTCAGCCGGTTTCCTGATATTGTAAAGGCGTTCTAGAGTGACTTGGCTCTTGAAGGTCGCAGTATCGTTTGTAGCGGGGTTCACCATCGTATGTTTGCCGACTTTCACCTCGCGTTCCTGGCACGGGACGCCGTTCGTGGGGTCCAAGGTAACCCAGAACTCGGTATCGTATTCACCCTTGAGCCCCTTCTGGTAAGCTTTGTACTTGTCGGGCACGATGTTGCTGCCCACATGCTGTTCCCAGATGTAGTACGGGAAACTTTCCGTTTCGTGCAAGTAAATCTTGTAACCCAGGCACTTGCGCTTGTCGAGCTTGTGGTACCCGTCCATCACCACAGAATCAATGCCGATAAGGGCGAAGTTCAAGCGTCCGCGCTCCTTGAGGAGCTCCGTCACGTTGCCCTTGGTGGGCACAGGGCCCTTGAGCAAGTGGGACATTTCCCAGCGGTGCTTTTCAAGGCGCTTCAAGTGAGGCTTGTAATCGGGATTGAGCAACTGCGTACGCCAGCGCGACGGCATCGGCGTTTCGGCAAGCAGAGTGTCGTAGCCATCCTCTAGCCCCTCTATCGAAAGCACATCGCGATCGACAGCGGACATTTTCACGTTCTTGATGCGCCAGACCAATTCCGACGGCATGAAGTTCTTGAGGTAGCCACGAGAACGGTTAATCACGTAATCCCTGTTAACCAACACCGTATCGCCCTTGGACTCGTAAGTGATGTTGTTGAACGCGCCTGTAATCGTCCCGACACGTTCCTGCCCTTCGAGATCGTATGTGGAAAAATATCCTTCACAGAATAGTTCCATTTCAACAGGCGAATCAATTTTATAATTCACTTCGACCATATCGTCACCGCAAGCAGCGACAACAAGAGCACAAGCACCGATTAACAGTTCTTTTTTCATAAACGTAACGTAAGGGGGATAATCCCCCATAGATTTTTATTGTTCTTTCTGCAACCTGTTCGGAGTCAGGTTGATTTCCTTAGAGGCGAGGACCTTGCCATTGGCGCTGAACTCAAACACAACCGGTCCCGGTTCGTGGACACGAGCCAGTTCGCGAGCATCCATGTAACCGCCACGGTGGGCACGCCCGACAAGGGTATAAGCCCCCATCTTCTCGGTCACAGCCACCTCGTGGTCCCAGATTTTTTCGCCCCTCTTGGCGATAGTCCCGTGATAGACCGTAGTCGTGAGTTTCGGGAAATCAAAGTTCTTGCCATAGCGGAACTGTACAAACAGCTGGTCGTTCATGGCAAACTCTGCTCCTGTATCTGCGACTACCTGATGAGCGGGATTCCATTCACGGCCACATACAACATGTGGGTCCTCCGTCGAGCAGCCGGTAAAGAGCATACCTGCGGCAAGGGCCAATCCCATCACGATTGTTTTTTTGTTTGTAGAGTTCATGTTTTTTTCTCCAGTTTAAGTCCTTTTAGAACCAGAAACGGAGACCAATTCTGAAGTAGACGTCCGGCAATTTCCATTTGGTATCGTCGTCGTCATAGCTGTCATCATCGTCTTTCCCGTCATAATCCCACCACATAAAGTGGACTTCACCCACAGGGCTCAACTCCAAATAAAGCTGCAACGGAACAACCGGGAATTCCCACTGGTAGCCGCCAACCACGCCTAGACGAATGGCAAGGCCAGTTTCTTCCCAGTTATGGCCCTTATCAACATTCCACCAGCCAATACCGCCAGTAGGACCGACATAGAAGCCCATACGTCCCAGTTCTTTGGGCACATTCAGGTAATAGTTCCAGTAGTAACCCACATAGCCACCCAAAGCATTATCGCCCGTATAGAAACAGAAATGCAGGTAAAGGTCAAGCGTGATGTCCTTGCCCAGACGGTTTTCTACGTCGATACCGGCATGTTCACCTGGGTTTCCGGCCTGCAGCCATCCACCAACAGCCCAGTTTTTGTCTTCGGAACCCGTGGCAGCCAAAGCCATAGCCGCCGTAATCAAAATCGCAACCAAAAGTTTTTTCATTGTTGAAGCTCCTGTCACCTCAATCCATCCCTAATGAAACTATATGTAAAGTAGCAAAAAGCCATGTAAAAAAGCGGTTTACACCCGCTTTTCCATGAAAAAAGACCTTTTTTTTTGGAAAAAAAATTTAATAAAGTCACGCTATAGCGTTCATGCTTAAAAACGGAAGAACAAAGACCGCTATCGAGAAAGGACAAATAACATTTCCAGATGCGGAGTTTGCGGGTAAAAGGCGAACCCCTCCGCATGGTCCAACTTGAACCCAGCCGTTGCCAACTTCGCATAATCGCGAGCCAGCGTCACCGGATCGCACGACACGTAAATCAGCCGTTTGACGGAACTCCGCACAATGGCATCCAGAGCCTCCCCCGGCACCCCTGTACGCGGCGGGTCCACAATGAGCGTTGCCGGAATATCCACGACATGGTCGGCAAGCCATTCTTCCGCTGGAGCAGAAACATTCTCGACAGAGGTCGCCATCGGGCCCGTTACAGACAAATTCTTTTCAGCGTGTTTAAGGCACCCCTCGTCGCGTTCCACGGTTGTGATGCGTTTAAACTTGTCTTGCAAAAGAGCGGCAAAAAAACCGACTCCGCTGAACAAGTCTATAAGCCAATCGTTGCAGGCATTCCCATTCGACAAGCCCTCGTCAACGGCACGGCGCACGGATTTCACCAATTCCGGCAACAGGCCCAGGTTGCTCTGGAAGAACACCGAAGCGTCCGCTTCTATCTTGCGGCCTTCAATTTCAACGACACTCACGGCATTCTTTTGAAATTCTTCGCGAGACATGCCTCGATAAAAGTAACTCACCTCGCCTTTACCGTTGTCGAACACGTTCAGCGAAATTTCGTCGGGCCGGGCAAAGCGCCCAGGGCGCGGCAACGCACCCGATGCAAAAAGGTTCCGAGCAGGCCCCCGCAAAAACTCGTTCAGTGCAGGTGTCAGCACAGGGCAGTTTTCAAAAGGAATCAGAGAATTGCTCTCTTGCTCGCGGAAGGCGAAACCACTACAACCCCCACCACGGACAAATTGCGGGACCACACGGGCCCGGTTGCGGTAGCCCCACGGATTCCTGGTATGGATAACGAAATCTTCTGGCAGTTCGGCATGGGCAAGTCGCCTGAAATTTTCGCGTTCCACCTGTTCCATATATTCAGCCTGCTTCTGGCTATCCAGATGCTGCAAACTGCAACCGCCACACTTGCCATAAAGCGGGCACTTCGGCACCACACGATCGGGACTCGGTTCTACGACACGAACAACGCGCCCCCGCGTAAAGTCCTTTTTCTGGAAAGTCAGTTCAACTTCGCACAATTCTCCCGGCAGGGCTCCCTGCACAAAACATACCCGGCCATCTGGCAGGCGGGCCATGCCGTTACCCCCCTGCACCATCTTTATGATACGCAATTGTACCGGCGCCAACGAAGAATGTGACGGAACGCACATTCCTCTTTTACGCGAAAAATTCCTTTTTTGCGAAATCATTGGCTTTTTGGGAAAATTGGACATACAATAAAATAATAGCAATTTGTCATTTCATGAATTTTTATTCTATATTAAAAAAAGTAAACATAAACCAAGGAGTACACCCATGAAATCTAGAAACGTTATTCTCGCAGCTGCGTTCTCTATGTTTTTTATTCTTGCGGGATGTTCCAGCGACAAACACTCTATCACCATCCCTAGCGATGAGGACGTTTCACTTGAAAGCAGTTCCTCATTCACCTTGGACGACCTCGATGACATTCTAAACGAAGCATCATCATCTTCTAAAAAAGCGATTTCATCATCTTCCACAAAAGAAAAAGTTTCATCGTCTTCCACAAAACGAACCGGTTCGTCATCCTCGAAAAAGAGCAGCAGATCCAGTTCTTCAAAAAAGACCGAGCCGAAATCATCTTCTAGCCAAAAGGTGACCTTGCCCGAGCGCAAGCACTGCATTGACGATACGTCCAGCACCATAGTTAAAGCCCTGGCCAAGGTCAAAGATAATTCCGTAGACATGTTCAAGGCCTTCGGCAAGAGGGACATCGATCAAATCAGGACCGATAGCAAGAGCGCCTTGGAAATGTACCGGAAGATTCTCAAAAAATCTCCCAATAGCTGCGAAGCACAGATCGGTTACGCCATCACTTCGGTCATCAACCTGTCCAACGACACCTTACTTGACGCAATCATCGACACCTACCGGAGCGGAGAAAATTCTTCCAGCCTCAACGAAGATAACGTCATCAACAACATCATCAACACGGCAAACGAGATTTCGACTGGAAAGAAAACCATCACCCAAAAAGTCCAAGAAGAAATCATAAATTACGAACTTCCCACCATAGATTCGGCGATTGTTTACCTGCAAAACATCCTTGACGAAGACGACTACACCTTGAACATCGCCATCGATGGCCAGCAAAAGGAACTCGACAAGAGCGAATTTGCACCGGCACTTGGCTTGCTCTTTGCTGTAAAGGCCTTCTTCACCATGGCATCCAGCATCAATCTTGAATTTTCCAACAAGAACACTTACGACTGGATTAACGACTTCAGGACCATCAAGGATTACAACCTCAACAAAAAGCAGACTCAAGCGGTAAGAATGGTCGTAAGCCTAATTGGATTCGACAAGATGTTCACCACCGTTTACAACGATAGGATTAAAGATTGGAATTCCATTCCCGACCTCCTCGACAGCGCCTTTACCGAAGCTCGCAGCGGCTTTAAGTACAGCATAAAAGAAAGCAGCAAGCCAGGCAAACAAGACAACGACATTTATGTTGTCGGTGACGGAGCCGATGCCGACGTGAGCATTGACGACATTCAAGACATCATCACAGCCTTGGACATTGCCCTCGATGCTATAGAGTCTCCATACAAAGTCAACACCGACGGCATTAACGTGACAATTGATGTAAGGAAGTTCTTCGAAAGCAACAAGAGCATCTTCAACTATGCTCCGTACTACGCATATTCGGACGAATCCAACCTTTGCAGCTATTACTTCACGAATGCAGAAGGCGATTCCACGCTTGACTTCTGCACGTTTATCGAAAGGGACTACGAATCAACAGAAGAAATGAAGAAATCCATTGTATTCCCCGATCCCTCCTTCGGTGGCATATTCCCCTACATCAAGACTCAAGAAGACTTGTGGGATTTACTGGAAGACATAAAGGACAATCTATAATTTCTTAAACATCTATCCAGGAAATAGAACTGCAAAAAGGCTCTCTTGAATTTTCCGGTTCTAAAAACGTTATCCATAATCCTCCTTGCATCGTCATTTTGCGGTGCTTGGAGCACACAAGGGCTCGCTGAATGCAGCGGGCTTTTTGTGTTGGACCAGAAAAATCAAAAAATTCAAGCCCGGAGCTGTTCTGTCGGGGATTCTACGCGAGTTGAAAACATCTCAGTCGTAGCGGGTTATACCCATGTCGGATTCGACCTGTACAAGAACCACATCGGCAAAGACAAACTCTACTCGTGGACGATTAAATCCTCAAAAAGCGAAGATATCGGCTACGCCGCCATTCAAGCCGATTTCCGATACCTGGATTTTAGGATTGACGTTTACTCGTTTCCGTTTTTCATCGCGTCTACAAACTGGTACATGCCAGATTCCATCGTATTTGCAGGGGCTTCGATGGGTCAGGGGGAATTCAGCCTTCTAGATTTTTCATGGGTTTCGGCATCAGACATGAGTGTCATCCCCAATATCAACGCCTCCTTCGAAGACAAGCCCCATTACAAGCAATTCGACATCGGTACAAAGTGGCACGAACACACACTAAGATTTGACTTCGTCTATGGAGGCACAGACCCTTCTACCGATGAGTCCGGATACGTTTTCAGCGACTCATCCCATTTTTGGACAACAGCTACCCGTTACACCTATTCAGGTTCATCCAATAAAGCATCCCTACTCTATTCCTATGTGATGGCCGATGTGAACGCCTTCGGGCTCCTCCAAGAAAAAAACAGCGTAAAGAGATTCTTCTTTTTGCCCGCCGGACTCGACATCAACACCGTCAAGGCAGATTTCCAGCACCTTTTTGGGAGCAACCCCCAAACGGCATCGGCATTTTCGGCAAGGGCAATGTTCTTGGACATCAAGCTTGCCCTCTTGTGGGATAACCGTCGCTTTTACGAAACGCTCGCCCCAAACAGGGCACTGACCAGCTCGATTATCAAGACACTCTCCTTCAGCGTTTACAACCGTTCTTTCCGCATTTACGGGACCGCCGAGGCAGATGTTTTCGACGCCGGTTTTGGCTACGAATGGAACAAGAAAATCAGCCGATTCCGTATAAAGCCCTATATCTTTACAGACTTTTTCTACGCGCAAGCAGATGTCGACCTGCGAAACCGCAACGAAACATCGAACATGCTCTATTCGGAACACACCACCGATACACTTCTATGGGAAATCGATGTTGCAGGATCTCTTGTAAATCTCGGAGTTTCGTTTGAAACGCCTAAGCACATTTTTGCAGCGCTAAACATTTACCAAATCATTCCGTTCCATTTCAATTTGGAAACGCCTTTCCATAAAAAGAAAGAAACCCCACCACCGGATCAACCCATTGAACCGGACCAACCGTTCCCCGATCCCAACCAACCCATCCCTGATCAACCTGAGCAAGGCACCTCAAAAAAAGGGAAAAGCGCGATAAAAGAGCTCCTTTCGGGGGCATTTCGCAATGGATTTGCGATTAATGCCCAAATAGGACTACGATTCTAATAGGAATTTACTATATTTATGCATGTATTAGAATATTTGCATAAACCAAGGCTGGCAGTCCGGCCTCTCACATAAGAGTTTAGAACCCGCGAGGTGATATGAAAATTGTCGATATCCTGAAGCAAGACAAGATGAGTCTTTCGTTCGAAGTGTTCCCGCCCAAGAAGGAAACGAGCTTCGAAAGCGTGAAAGCTGCCACCGAATCCATTGCGGCCCTTGGCCCCGCCTTCATGAGTGTCACCTACGGGGCGGGCGGTGGTGTTAGCCAGTACACGCTCGAAATTGCAAAGAACCTCAAGTCGAAATTCGGCATCCCGATGTTGGCCCACCTCACCTGCGTTTCGAGCAGCAAAGAAACCATTCACCAGCGCATCGAAGACATGAAGAATGCGGGCATCAAGAACGTGATGGCGCTCCGCGGCGACTTGACTCCGGAACTCATCGCGAACGGCCGCGACAAATGCGACTACCATTACGCCGTAGAACTCATCCGCGAACTCAAGGAAAGCGACTCAGACTTCTGCATCGGAGCAGCCTGCTACCCCGAGAAGCATCCCGAAAGCCCGAACCAGGCCGAAGATATCAAGCACCTCAAGGAGAAGGTCGACGCTGGCGCAGATTTTCTCACCACGCAGATGGTGTTCGACAACAACCTCTTCTTCAGCTTTCTCTACAAGCTGCGCGATGCGGGCGTCACTTGCCCTGTGCTCCCCGGCATCATGCCCATCACGAACGCAAACCAGGTGGAACGCGCGATCAAGCTTTCCAGTTCGTTCATGCCGCAGCGCTTCAAGTCGCTCGTCGACAAGTTCGGCAGTGACCCCGATGCAATGAAGCAAGCGGGCATCATCTATGCAACCGACCAGATTATTGACCTGTACGCCAACGGCATTACAAACGTACACGTGTACTCCATGAACAAGCCCGACGTGGCCGAAGGCATCTTGAAGAACGTCTCCGCGATTCTCGGGAAGAGTTTCTCCGCTTAACAGCATTTTCCACTCAACAAAGCAAGAATATGACGCTACGCGAAGCTTTTGAAAGCAAGATGATGCTGCTGGACGGCGGTATGGGTTCTGTCATCCAGACTTACGGCATCAAGGGCGCGAACAACGACATGCTCTCCATCGAGAAGCCGGAGATCATCCTTGATATCCAGCGCCGCTACGTGGATGCAGGCGTGGATTGCCTCACCACAAATACTTTCTCGAGCCAGCGCGTAAGCCAGCACGAATACCACCAGGAACATCGCATTGCCGAAATGAACCGCGCCGCAGTGAAGATTGCGAAGCAGGCCGCCGAAGAAGGGTTCAAGAAGTACGGCCGCCAGGTGTACATCCTGGGCGACGTGGGTCCCACGAGCAAGATGCTCTCGATGAGCGAAGACGTGAACGACCCCGCAAGCCGCAGCATTACTTTTGACGAGTTGGAAGATGCCTACCTGGAACAGATCCAGGTGCTGGTAGAAGAAGGCGTCGATGCGATTCTGATTGAAACAATTTTTGACACCTTGAATGCAAAGGCCGCAGCCAGCGCATTCACCAAGGTGATGGAAAAACGGGCCGCCGATGCAGCCGCTGCAGGAAATACAGCCGACCTCAAGCCTGTCGAAGTCATGTTCTCCATGACGGTGAGCGACGCCTCGGGCCGTACGCTTTCGGGCCAGACGGTCGAAGCATTCGCCGTGAGCGTGATGCACATGCACCCGCTTTCTATCGGCCTCAACTGCGGTCTCGGTGCCGACGGCATGGTGCCGTACCTGCGCCGTATGGGCAAGGTCGCTCCCTGCTACATTTCTTGTCACCCGAATGCAGGCCTCCCGAACCAGTTCGGCGGTTACGACGATACGCCCGAAGACATGGTGCGGCTCATGGGTGTGTACCTGGACGACAAGCTCGTGAACATGATTGGCGGTTGTTGCGGTACGACTCCGGAACACATCGCCGCCATGCGCAAGATGCTCGACGCCCTGCCGGCCGATTATGAACGCAGAAAGCCCGCGCCCAAGTACGCCACGAGCCCGCTGCTCCGCCTCGCCGGTCTGGAGCCGCTGTTCAAGGAACAGGTGCGCCCGAGCAACGGCGCCGACAGTTGCAACGCCGAAGACTTCGTGAAGGTGGGCGAACGCTGCAACGTGGCAGGTTCCAAGAAGTTCCTCCGCCTCATCAACGAAAAGAATTACGAAGAAGCACTCGACATCGCACGTAAGCAAGTCGAAGACGGCGCCGACGTGATCGACGTGAACATGGACGACGGCCTCTTGGACGCTACCGCCGAAATGCAGACCTTCTTGAACTTGCTCGCTTCGGACCCGGCCATCAGCCGCGTGCCGATTATGGTGGACTC
>CAMJHM010000005.1 GCA_946405515.1 uncultured Fibrobacter sp.
CGATAGAAAATATTGGGTAAAATTGTCATAAAAAAACACGTTTTGAGCACCCTTTCATTATTGTGTAAATTTTTCTAAATTTGCGTTCCGAAAATTAAAGCTCAAAGGAGTCAATATGGGCAAAGATTTAAAGGAAAAGGCTCTCGAATACCATTCCATGGGCAAGCCGGGCAAGATTGAAATTGTCCCGACCAAGCCGCACAGCACGCAGACCGACTTGGGACTTGCATACACGCCGGGTGTCGCTGTTCCGTGCCTTGAAATTGAAAAGGACCAGAACCTTGCTTATGAATACACCGGCAAGGGCAACCTAGTCGCCGTGATCAGTAACGGTACAGCAGTGCTTGGACTTGGCGATATTGGCGCTTTGGCGGGCAAGCCGGTGATGGAAGGCAAGGCCTTGCTTTTCAAGATTTATGCAGGTATTGACGTTTTTGATATCGAAATCAACGAAAAAGATCCGAAAAAGTTTATCGAAATCGTGAAGGGTATCGCTCCGACGTTCGGCGGCATCAACCTCGAAGACATCAAGGCCCCGGAATGCTTTGAAATCGAAGACACGCTCAAGGCGGAACTCGATATCCCCGTGATGCACGACGACCAGCACGGTACGGCGATTATTTCTTCGGCGGGCCTTTTGAACGCTATCGAAGTCGCTGGCAAGAGCATCCGCGACGTGAAACTCGTGGTGAACGGTGCTGGTGCAGCCGCCTGTGCTTGCACGCGACTTTATTTGTCGCTTGGCCTCAAGAAAGAAAATCTCGTGATGTGCGACAGCAAGGGCGTTATCCGCAAGGACCGCAAGGGCCTTACCGAAGCGAAGGCCTTCTTTGCGACCGACCGCACCGACATCGAAACGCTTGCCGACGCCATGAAGGGCGCCGACGTGTTCGTGGGCCTCTCCAAGGGCAACATCCTCACGCGTGAAATGGTCCGCAGCATGGCCGACCAGCCGATCGTCTTCGCACTTGCGAACCCGACTCCCGAAATCAGCTACGAAGAAGCCATGGCGAGCCGTGGCGACTTGATTTTTGCGACGGGCCGCAGCGATTACCCGAACCAGGTGAACAACGTCATCGGTTTCCCCTACATCTTCCGCGGTGCCTTGGACGTGCGCGCCACCTGCATCAACGAACACATGAAGCATGCCGCCGTGCGTGCGATTGCCGCTCTCGCCCACCAGCCCGTGCCCGATGTGGTGAACATCGCCTACAACGCCCAGCGCTTTACCTTCGGCAAGGAATACTTGATTCCGAAGCCCTTGGACCCGCGCCTCCTTACGGAAGTTTCCATTGCCGTCGCGAAGGCTGCCATCGAGAGCGAAGTGGCCCGCAAGCCGATTACCGACTGGGATGCTTACTACGACAAGCTCCGTGACATGATGGGCTACGACAACAAGCTTATCCGCCAGTTCAGCGATACCGCCCGCAGCAACCCCAAGCGCGTGGTGTTTGCCGAAGGCGGAAACCTCAACATGCTCAAGGCCGCCGTGCAGGCCAAGATCGAAGGCATCGCGCATCCGATTCTGCTCGGTAACCCCGAACGCATCCAGATGATGGCGAACAAGGAACAGCTCGACCTCACGGGCATCAAGATTGTGAACCCGCGTTCGCCCGAAGAATTCGAACGCCGCCGCAAGTACGCCGCTGTTTACGCCGAAGAGAACGGCCGCAACGGCGTAACGTTCGAAGAAGCCCGCGACGACATGTTCGAACCGAACCACTTCGGCATGATGATGGTGAAGGAAGGCGACGCCGACGCACTCATTACCGGCGGTTACTCCAAATACTCCGAGACCATCGAACTTGCGAAGGACATCATCGGTATCCGCGAAGAATACAAGCACTTCGGTGCCATGCACATTCTGAGCACCCGCAAGGGAACGTTCTTCTTGGCCGATACGCTCGTGAACCGCGACCCCGATGCCGAAACGCTCGTAGACATCGTAAAGCTCACGCACGACGCAGTCCGCTTCTTCGCACACGAGCCCGTGATGGCAATGCTCAGTTACGCGAACTTCGGTAGCGACAAGGAAGCGGCCCGCGGTACGGCCAACAAGGCCCGCGACGCAGTGCGCATGATCCACGAACAGTTCCCGGACTACGTGCTCGATGGCGAAATGCAGGTGAACGTGGCGCTCGACAAGGAACTGCGCGACACGAAGTACCCCTTCAACAAGCTCAAAGGCCAGACGGTCAACACGCTCATCTTCCCGTGCCTTTCCTCTGCAAATACGACTTGCAAGATGCTCCTCGAGATGGGCGTGGGCGAATCCATCGGTCCCGTGCAGATGGGCCTGAACAAGCCGGTGCACTTCACCGACTCCGATGCCTCCGTGCACGACATCTTCAACCTGACCGTCGCTGCCGTCATCGACGCGATTGTGCAGGAGAAGAAGGACGAAGAAAAGAGCCGCAGGAAAAACTAGTAGCCAACAAGATTAGCAACTTATTTGAAAAGGGATGTGCCACAAGCACATCCTTTTTCACATACAGTACACAGTGTACTATAAATAGAAATTATCCGTTTTACAACTAACAAAAAATTGCAAAAATTGGACAAAAATAGGAAAAATGTACTATAAACTATTGACTTTTGATTTTTCAAAGCGTATATTAGTTAACATGAAACCGATAATTGAATATCAAGATTATCACGCCTTTTTGAGCGACTACTACGAAGAACGCAAGAGGACTTCTGCTTTTTCGTGGCGAGAGTTTGCGAAAATTGCGGGATTCGTTTCGCCCTCCTACCTCAAGACGGTTTGCGAAGGCAAGACTAATTTAAGCAAGACGACTATGGAACGCGTGGCCAAGTCGATTGGCCTTGTCGGTCACGAAGTAACATACTTCGAGGCGATGGTCCAGTTCGGCAACGCCAAAAAGGATTCACAAAAGAAAAAATTCCTGGACGTGATGCAGTCCATCGCCGTTGCGCACAAGGTCCACATCATCGACAAGGACGCCTTTGAATATTACGACAGCTGGAAAAATCCGGTCGTCCGCGAGCTTGCCCCCTTGATGCCAGGCGCCATGCCGGGAGAAATCGCCAAGATGTGCACGCAGGAAGTCTCGGCAATCGAAATCCGCAAATCGCTCCAGTTCCTTGAACGGAGCGGATTGCTCCGGCAGACGGCGGAAAACGTTTACGAGCAGACCGAAAAGTCTGTCGAAGGTTCCAAGGAAGGGCTCCCGCTCGCGATACGCTCCATGCACCGAGAAATGGGCAATCTGGCCATTGATTCGTTGGACCGTTTCAGCGCAAGCGAACGAAACATTACCGGCATCACGATGGGCGTCAACCGCGAAGCGTATGAAAAGATCGTCGCGGAACTTGACGCGTGCCGGAAAAGGATTACTGCGATCGCAGAGGCTTGCGGCGATATCACACAAGTTTACAGGTTGAATTTACAACTGTTCCCGCTTTCGAAAGAAGTTACGGGCAATAAGGAGGATTAGGATGAGAACAAAATTTTATATAACATGCGGGGCCATTGCACTCGCGGCTACAGGTTGTCTGGACGATCAAAACGTTGCGGGGACATCGACTGAACCGAATACGGTCCAAGCTGACGGCAGCGTCCTGTGGGATCCGTCGAGAGGTGATTATCGAGTCGATTTTACAGCCAGTGTGGCAGCATTGCCTAAAGGCGCCGTCGCCGACGGTCATTGGTACTGGGATGCCAAAAGTGATGCAAAAAAAGGAGGCACGTCGTACATATCGTGGCCCGCTCAATTGACCGATGGAGCAGATTCCTTGTCGTCCGTTATTGATTCGTGTCAGGGGTTGTGCGGAACCGCCGTCTTGAAAAAAGGCTCGATGACCAGCAGCCCGTATGCAGGGGTGGGCTTTGTAATCGCGAGAGACGAAAGTGGGGAACCCGTTCCTGTCGATGTATCGAGCTGGGGCGGCGTTTGCATGACATATACGTCAGAAGCGAATCCATTGATTGTGCTTGATTTGGGGGACTCGCTTGAACATGAACTTGGCGACGAGTTGCCATCTGCATCTTTGACAAAATCAAAGGATGGATCCGAAATAACGAAATGTGTTAGTTGGGATGAGTTCGCGCTTTCGACCAAGTCAAATGAGCTTCCTAAATCTTGGCAAGAGGTTGTTGGCGAAAAAGCAGCAAGTCAACTTCTCGGGTTGAAATTTAGAATCCAGGCCGATTCCGGCGAATATAAATTCAATGTCCGGCATGTCGGGACCAAGGTGAAAGATCCGCTAAAAACGGCTCACAGGAATCTCTCGTCCAGTTCTCAGGCGGAAACAAGTTCCTCATCCAGTATTTACACCAATTGGCTTTTGCTGAGTGGTGACGACGGAAGCCTATGGACCCCGCTAAAAGATAAGGACCATGTCCAGTCATTGCTTTATACGTTCTATAAAGAGGATGAAGTGTCGGAAAGCTCGTACAGGCCCATGGAACAGGACGGCCGATGGTTCATAGAAACAGATGCAGCCCGTGGTGGAGAATCGTCTATCGCTTGGCCGGTTTCGCTTGGTGAAGACAGTTCTTTGGTTGGCGTTGTAGAATCTTGCAAAGGGCTTTGTGGTAGGGCATCTTTGAAACAAGGAACATCACAAAAAGCCCCTGCGGTGGCCGTCAGCTTTAATCTTGCCAAGGATTCTGCAGGGAACCCGACATATGTTGAAGCTTGGAACTGGCGGGGAATTTGTGTGGAATATTATTCAGAGACGGATATTTCGGTAGAACTTGTTTTGCCTGATTCGCTTCATAGAATATTGGATTACAACTTACCTGCTGCAAAACTTTCCAGGTCTTCGTCTATAGAGAAAACTTGCCTTCCTTGGGATGAATTCCGTTTGCCGGACGGAGTGGAAAATGTACCCCAATTTTTGAAAGAAAGCAAACAACTTGAGATCGACTCCACGGCAGACGAAAATCAATGGAAGTTGTATGTCGGAAGTCAAGCTTCATTGCAATTGGTCGGCTTAAGGTTTAAAATTCAAGCAGACGAGGGCGATTACAGTTTTGGGATTGGTGCAATCGGAAGCCAATTCAGAGAGTTTAAGAGCAATACGGATTTGCCTATTTGTATAAGCAACGGCAAAGGCTCGAAACCGTGTGTAGGCGACCTCATGACGGGAAATATTGGATTTCCTCGAGTCCGTACCGCTAGATATGCAAAGGGAATTTGGCCTTCGCACGCTGTCGAAGATGGCGAATGGTTTGTGGAAACGGATTCTGCAAAAGGAGGCCATTCATCCATGTCGCCATATCAGACATGGCTAGTACCCATCGAAGGTGCTCGCTTGGATTCATCCTCGTTGCCATATGAATCAGTACTGGCACAACACCCTGATCTAACTTGCGGTATATGTCGCGGTATAACCTTGCAGCGGGAAGCGAAAAAAAGCGATGAATTGGAGAACGACACGACAACGGGCGATGAATTGCTGCGCGAAGTAATGACGGACGACCCTTATGTTATTTTAGGTTTCAACTTGGCCAATGTTCCTGTCGATGTTTCAAATTGGGGAGGCATGTGTTTTGAATATTTTAGTACAATTCCTCTAACAGTGGAACTTGATGTTAGCGATTCGCTAAATGCCGTATTCGGTGCCAATCCGTATATTGTTTTGCCTGAATCGGAATGGCAAAAGTGTGTTCGCTGGAGCGATTTTGCTCTCCCGACCGAGCAGATTCCTTCGGAAAATTTGGAGGGCAGCGTCGGCGAAATCGCAGCAAAGCATTTATCGGCGATAAGGTTTGTAGTGCAGTCACATGAAGACACGGAAGTAGTTCTAAATATCGGCACGATTTCCACATACCATTTTTAGTCTATGAAAAAGTCCTCCACGGCAATCACCGCGGAGGACTTTCCACACCCAAATTCGAGGAAAGTTATTTCAGTATCACCTTATGCACAAACTGCTGGCCGCCTTGTTTTACGACAAGCATTGCGGGGCCGCGGTAGTTGCTGCGCAGTTCAATGCGGTTCATTCCCTTGACCGCCGAGAATTCCTGGTGAGCCGTCACTTGGCCCATAGAATTCAAGAGCATCACCATGCCAACACCCGAACGGTTTGCTGTAAAGGTCGCAGCAACAAGGCCCTGACCGACATCCAGGCGAAGGCCCATAGCCTTTGCGACACGCGGCATGCAGATTCCGGTCTTATCATCTGTGGAACTTGCACCCCAGTCACCTGTAGCGTTCGCAGCGATAAGTTCACCCGAAGCAATACCATCCAGCGAGGGTTTGCTCTTGTTGAAGTTCTGCAACGTATCGGCAGTGCCGTCAGCCTTCCAGAGAAGCATGTTGTCGAGGTACATGTCACCCGTGAACTGCGTTCCGTACAAATTGATACCGATAGCATTCATCTTGGTAATGTCGACAATCGCAAGTTTACCTTCGCCATCGCCAAATTCAATCTTATGGTTCGCTAGCGTAGTCAGGGTCGAGACGTTTCCGAGGCTCACTTCTTTCCACTTCCATTCGCCGGACATATTGAACACAGACACGCTAGCCCAACCATCGGTACCGCAGCCTTCACGGGTTGCATCGGTACACGGGCCAGCAGACACTCCGTCGACACGCATATCAAACGAAATGGCGACATACTGGCTCCAATCTGCATCACTCAAATTGATGCGCATGGTACCCGCCTCGCTCGTATCGGACTGTATAGTCTTGTAAACGATATGGAGCGCCTTATCTTCGGTCGAGACGCTTTCCTTGACGGTGGAATCGATGGTGTTGCCCGGAACGCTCGCCTGGCCATAAGCCTCGCGCATGGCGTTCAAGGTTTCCACATCGACGATGTCGCCCACGTTGCCGCCGAACTTGTTGACTTGGCGACGGATAATCGTGAAGTTGCCATCGCCTTCGTCACCGGTATCCCATACGCAGGGAACGAGACCGTTCTTCTTTGCCGAAGCGACCGTGTAGCCGTACCAAGCAGAACGCGCTTCGAGATGCGCCTTGAGGTTATCGCCGGAAAGGGCATTGAGACGCTTGACCGCACCCATCTCGCCAATCACGACCGGAATGCCATTGTCGTAGAAACGGGTCTTGAGGCCGCCGAACAACTCATCGATAGAACTTTTGGAACCGAGCGCCGTGCCGGAGCAAGTGTGCGCAGCATCGTTGCCCGGTGTTTTGTCTTCCCAGTAGTAGAACATTTTGCCCCAATCTTCGTCACCGCCGGTCATGAGCGAGAACTGGTAAGGGTAAAAGTGGATTTCGGCCATGGTGTAGCCAGCGCCCGCCGGATCTTCTGGGTACATCGAAGAAAGGAGCGGGGCCTTTTCGATTTCAGTACGCGGAGCCTGAACGACCACAATACGGGTAGCGTTGTTTCCACCGGTAGAGCGCACCGCCTTGAGGCATGCTTCATGATAGCTCTTGAGCACCTGCATACGAGCTTCGTCAAATGCCCACTGTCCATTGTCGGCACCGCCGTTCCACGGATCGTTCACACCAGGTTCGTTCGCAGATGCAAAAATTAGATGTTCGTCATATTCGGCAAACTTGGTCGCAATCTGCTTCCAATAGTTTTCCTGCTTAGCCGCAATCTCTGTTGCGACAACGGTCGTTTCGCCGCCCTTGTCAAAGCCCTGGCCATCAAACACGTGGTCTTCGAGCCAGCCACCATCCCAGTGGCTGTTCAAGATGGCGTACATGCCGTTACCAATCACGAGATCGACAACCGTCTTGACGGTGTCAAGCCAGCCTGCGTTGATGGTGCCGTTAGAGGCATGGGTATCCCATGCGCACGGAATGCGGACGGTATTGAAACCAGCGTCCTTGATAGCCTTTACGTAGGCTGCATCCGGGAACGGGTTGCCCCATCCTGTGGGACCACCTTGGTTGCCCGGAACTTCCATCGTGTTGCCGATGTTGTAGCCGAGGCCCATCTTGGGATAGATATCGACCGCTTTCGGGAGATTTTGCGCGTGCGTAAACACAGCAAGGGCAAGGGACGCCAAAATCACCGTACAACGAGAGACGTGATTGTATTTCATAGTTGATCCTTTTTTATTTATATACCAAAACATCCATAGGGATACACCCAAAGGATCTCACCACCATCCATAAATCTAAACTGATAATGGCCCAGCAAATCCATATTTATTACATACAGAATGCTTTACTGGCCAAAGTGTGAAATAAATCACACTAGGAGCATCCCTACAAAGCGCGAATCGAACGCTTAATGCGCTTCGAGCCAATTTTCGCCAAAACCCACGCTCGCCACAAGCGGCACCTTGAGCTGCATGGCCCCTTCCATCTCGGATTTCACCATCTGGGCCATTGCATCCACCTGGTCGCGAGGACACTCGAACACGAGTTCGTCGTGGACTTGCAACATCATGCGGAGCGGGAAGTTTTCGTCGTTGATGCGCTTCTGGATGCGGATCATCGCAATCTTGATAAGGTCGGCGGCAGAACCCTGCACGGGAGTGTTTACCGCCATGCGTTCGGCCATCTGCGATTCCATACGGTCGGAGCTATCGATGCCCGCAATGTAGCGTCGGCGGCCCGAAAGCGTTTCCACATAGCCGTCGCGGTGGGCAGAGGTCTTGATATCTTCGATGTATTGTTGCACACCTTGATACATTCCGAAGTAACCCTCGATAAAGTCCCTCGCCTGCCCCATCGGGATTTTCAAATCGCGAGAAAGGCGGAAAGCCGTCATGCCGTAAAGTACACCGAAATTCACCACCTTCGCATCGCGGCGCATGTCGCTCGTAACGTCATTGATGTCTACCCCATAAATGGCGGCAGCAGTGCGGGCATGGATATCGATGCCTTCTTTGTAACTTTCGATAAGTGCCGCATCTCCGCTCAGGTGCGCAAGCATGCGGAGCTCGATCTGCGAGTAGTCCACCGCAAGGATCACATTGTCTTTGCCCTGCGGAACAAACGAAGCGCGAATTTTCTTGCCAAGGTCGCTGCGCACGGGGATGTTCTGCAAGTTCGGATCGCGGCTGGAGAGGCGACCCGTCGCGGTACCCCACTGGATAAAGCTCGTGTGAATGCGCTTGGTTTCCGGATTCACCAGCATCGGGAGCACCGTAATGTAGGTGCTTTGCATCTTCTTGAGTTCGCGGTACTCAATGACGGAGAAGACAATCGGATGCGGGGCCTTGTAGCTAAGTTCCTCGAGTACGACCGCATCGGTACTCCTCTTCTTGATTTCGGGGAGGCCGAGCGTATCGAAAAGTACTTCGCCGAGTTGCTTAGGAGAGCCGATGTTGAACTCGAAACCCGCCATGTCGCAGATTTCTTTTTCCAGTTTTTCAATGCGGTGTTGCAATTCCTGTTCCAGCGTCTTGAGGGCAGGCACATCGATAGCGACACCGACCGTTTCCATCTGGTAGAGGACTTTCAACAGAGGCATTTCTTGTTCAAAGAAATACTTCACATAGTCAAACTTTTCAAGGTCCTTCTTGAGCGGTTCCCACAGGCGAAGCGTATAGACCGCATCTTCGGCACCATATTCCGTCGCATCCTTGATAGGCGTGCGGTTGAACGTAATCTGGTTCTTGCCACGCCCGATGAGATTTTCAATCGGAATCATCTCGTGCTGCAAGCGTTGCATCACCTGGTTGTCGAGCCCGAGGCCGGATTGTCCCGGAGAGAGCATCCATGCGGCAATGAGCGTGTCGATGATGTTCGCCTTGTCGATGTCGCCCTGCGGAATCTTGAAAGCGCGAGCGAGCACATGCAAGTCAAATTTTGCATTGTGGAAAACGAGTTCGCGCGGTGATTGAATTAAATCTCTGAACCAATCCTTCGCCTTGTTGAAGTCGAAATTACCGTTCTTCCCGACCGGAAGCGGGAACCCGATTTCGTCGGAATGTCCAAGCGGGATGTAGTAACCCTTCGCCACCTTGCCATTGTCATCGGCAGCGGCAAGGCACAGCCCCACCAAATTACATTGCATCGGATCAAGGCCATCTGTCTCGGTATCAACGCCCACAATAGAAGATGCGGCAAATTCCGCCTTCATCTGTTCAAAAGCCTTATCGTTGTCGACGCATATATAGGTCGGCAATTCATCCACAGGGAAGCTGGCGCGTTCCACCCCTTCTCCCAAAGCCTCACCATCGGCACCTTCACGCACGAATCCCGTCTTGCTCGGGATATTTTCAAGCAATCGCAGCAAGCTGTTAATTTCGTGATCCTTGAACATCGCAGCAAGCGTATCCACATGTAGGCCGTTGTATTCAAGAGCATCTAAATTCCCGCTAAAAGCGCGTTTGGTCTGGAGCGTCACCAGTTCTCGGCTCAAAAAAGCCTTCTCGCGGTTGTTCGCCAAGTTGTCATGCAAACCTTTCTTTGTAATCTTGTCCAAGTTTGCGTACAAATTGTCCATGTCGCCATAATCGTTCAACAACTGGATGGCCGTCTTGGGGCCCACCTTCGGCACACCGGGAACGTTGTCGCTCGCATCCCCCATAAGAGCCAAGTAGTCGCGGATTTTCTCCGGCGGGAGCCCGTATTTTTCAAGCACTTGTTCTGGGCCAAAATCAATACCGTCGGCACCCTTCGTCAAGTGGAAAAGGTGAATTTTGTCGCTTACGATTTGCGACATATCCTTGTCTTTGCTCAAGATGACCACGTGATCAAAACCCGCTTCAACGGCTGCCGTAGCGGTACTCGCCATCACGTCGTCCGCCTCGTAACCCGGCTCCGAGAGCAAAGGAATGCCACTCGCCTCAAGGCTTTCACCAAGGAGCGGCATCTGGGCAGCCATTTCTTCGGGCATGGGTCCACGATTTGCCTTGTAGTCGGGATAAAGTTCATGCCTGAAAGTCTTCGTATGCGCCACGTCGCGCGCAATCGCAAAATGCGTCGGCTTGTGCTTTGCGAGGATACGGAGGACGGCACCCCAGTAGCCGTGCATCATCGAGACCTCTTCACCCTGGCTGTTCTTGAGCGGGTTTTGCGAGTAAGCGTAGAACATGCGGAACGCGAGCGCGTAGGAGTCGAGCAAAAGTAGTGTCTTTTCGGGCATGTTCTGAATGTAGAAAAACATAGGCGTCAGAAGCCTTTTTGTAAAGAACTTTACGTTCAATCCCCTCAAAAGGTTGTTTGTTTGTTTATAAATATTTACATTACAGTGTTTTTATGCTTTTAATTCTTTTTTTCATGTTACAAATGTGACTTTCGTCACGCGAAATTTTAAATTATGCCGTGGTGAAATGAGGATAGGATGAAAAAACGAATTATACTACCCCTTGCTCTTTTTCTTGTAGCGACTTCTTTCGTTACTTGCGGCAATGAAACATCCAAGGTAGCTGGTGCACAGTCCAACAGCGAATACCATGTTGCTAAAGACATCGACCTGTTCAAGTTCAGCTGCGATGTCTCCGAAAGCGAAACAATCGTCTACATCGAAGCCTCAGGGGAAACAGTCACTTGCCAATACGACAGCGACTTGGATGACTGGGCTTGGATTCCCAAGAAATGATCAAGGGGCGATAGTCGCCCTAGAAATCCTTTTGACAATATCTCCAGGGAGCATTGAATACGGGCCGAGTTCATCTCGGGTTATTTTTCCTGCCTTTTGATGGAGCAAGGCCCCCAACACAGCCGCTTCTAGAGGTGCCAGACCCTGCGAAAGCAGAGCCACGATAATACCCGTAAGCACGTCGCCGGAACCGCCCTTGGCAAGGCCCGAATTGCAGGCCGGCACCACGTAGACACGCCCGTCGGGAATGGCGACGAATGTCGGCGCCCCCTTCAGAAGCAAGACTTTATTCGTAATCTGGGCAATATTGCGTAAGTGGGCCGGAAAATCAATGCTGCTTGCAGGAAGGGGGCCGAAAAGCCTTTCGCATTCCCGACGGTGCGGCGTAAGGACCGCCGGAATTGCAATTCCACGCAAAAACGATGCCGCTCCCGACGTGGTACTTGCGACGGTCTTGTTTAGAGAAGCAATCGCATTCAACGCATCGGCATCGATGACCATCGGGCATTTGATTTGCGGGAGAAGTTCAAGGACGGCATCACGAGTACATTCAGCACCAGATAACCCCGGCCCGATTGCAAACGCCTGACAATGCTTCGCCTTTTCCAAAATCTGCGGAATATGTGCCGGAGCAAGCGCCATTGCACGATCATCGACAGAATCGGCATCCTGGCCCGACATATCCTGAAGGTTACAGAAAACGGGTTCCGAAAGTTTCGTCTGCAACACCGGCATAATGGAGTCGGGGCTGGCAAGCGTCACAAGGCCAGCACCGCTGCGGAGCGCAGCCCGAGTGCAAAGCACTGCGGCCCCCGGCATATTTCCCGAACCCGCAACAATCATGGCGCAACCCTGCTCGCGCTTGTCGCCCCATTCGTTGCGTTCCGGGAGCAACTGGGGAATCAGGGATTCTGTCGCCAAATAAATTTTTTCGTCGAATTTGCAGACAAGGGAATCCGGGTAAGCAAGCGGAGCGACCATCGCCCGGCCAAAGACCTTTCCGCCTTCTCGGACATAGGCATCGAGCCGCGGGAAACCGAACAACACCGTTTCCACGGCGTTGATACAGGGTTCTCGGCGCAAATGCTCGCGAGAGTCATAACCGGTGGGGGCGTCTGCCGCGACAACCGGAACGTTCCTGTTCCCGATGTCGCGGACTGCGGCCGCATACAATTCCCGCAATTCACCGGAGGCGCCATTCCCGAGCATACAATCCACGACCAGCGAGAACGCCGAGGCCGCAGCGGCACGGCGGGCCGGAAGGCCGTCGTGCAAAGACGCCCCCGTATACGGGACTAAGCGACCTCCCGCCAGTGCAAAATCATCCAGAGCCAGCTTTGCTTCGTTCTTGAACTTTTCGGCGGCGGCAAGCGAATACACAGTGCAGGGGATTCCCGCTTCAATCAGCAGTTTCGCGAGCACAAGCCCGTCTCCCCCGTTATTGCCCCCGCCTACAAAAACCGCAACCGCCTTGCGCGGCGCCCCCTGCCCGGGCGCGCCATCCATATTTTCCAGAACATCCACGACATGCCGGTAAAGCGCAGCACCCGCCTGCTTCATGAGGCGATAGCCCGCATCGACAGCCGTTGAGCCGTCCCCAGCATCACGCGCCATTTCTTCTTTCGTTGCAGCGTCTAGCGCACGCATCGCGTCGGTGGAAAGTACAGGCGGGAGTTCACGGTAATTGAATTGTTCCAGGAGTTTCATGCTTTTAATATATATAAAAAAGGACTTCTCCCATTTTGGAAGAAATCCTTTTCGTTTAAATGAATCGAATAATTATTTGAGAACCACGCGGCGGACGAGGCTGCTGGAGCCCGACTTCACGCGCACCACATAGAGTCCGCTGTTCATGCTGGTGAGGCTGACGGTACCGTCAACCGCCTTGCCGCTAAACACCGGACGTCCCTGCAAGTTGAACACCTCGACAGTTGCACCCTTTACGGTAACGCTGAGCATACGGCCAGAAAGACTCATACCCAGCGGGACATTCACCCTGCGCACCTGAATGGGAGTATCATCGCCCACCTTCGTCGAATCTGCCGGAGCCGTGACCTTAGAGGAATCTCCCAGAGTAGCAACAACCTGCTGCGTGGAATCGCCCGGAGTCGTGGTCTTGGTAGAATCGGCCGTCTTCGTACTGTCAGTCGTCTTCGTGGAATCCGCCTTCTGCGTACTATCGGTCGGCGTCGAGGTAGAATCCTTCTTGGTCGTATCCGGGACAAAGCTTTCCTTGTACGGGTTCTTCACCGTCTCAGGCGGGTGGGCCTTGAAACTTGCGACGATACTATCATAGGCGGGCTTCTTCTTCAGGTTTTCATCATAGATAAGGCCTTTCTGCCTGTTCAACTGGCTTAGCCAGCTCCACTTGTCGGAGATACCCCAAATCAGGTACACGCCCATGTTCGGTTCTTCGAGGAACACGTCCATGAACTGGCGGTAGACCTGACCCTGACGGGCAAGATCTTCGGCACTGACGCTACGACCGCTCTTGAAACCGACATCCAGTTCGGTGATGTTCAGCTTGATGCCGAGCTTTGCGAGTTCCTGAGCAAAATGGCGGAGGCTATCAGGAGCACCGATAAATTCCTTGGCCGTCGTGACATCTTCGACGTGAGTCTGGGAACCCACGCAAGTGATAGGAATGCCATCCTTGACCCAGCGCTTCACCTGATCGAGAACGAACCCGGCCTTGGAACCGGGGCCAATTCCCTGTTCAATGGCATAGTCGTTATAGCAGAGTTCTGCATCCGGGTCGGCAGCGTGAGCCCAGACGAAGGCGGAATCCAGGAACTCGGCACCGATGGTTTCGAACCAGACGGAACCCTGGCTACGCCAGCCGTGAGTATTGTTGTCGTTCACGGCCTCGTTCACAACGTCCCATTCCTTGATATCACCCTTCCAGTGCCCCACAACCTTGTTAATATGGTTTTTGAGGATACCAAGAAGTTCCTGTTTATTGCGGTGGCTGTTCACCCAGCCCGGAACCTGACTGTGCCATGCAAGAGCATGACCACGAGCATACATGTTGTTCTGCTTGGCGTAGTTGACCATCTTGTCGCCATTACCATAACTGAATCGTCCTTGGCTACCTTCGGTAGCATCGAACTTCATCTCGTTTTCAGCGACGACTGCATTGAACTCTGTTTTGTGAATTTTTTCGTAATCGGCTGGCAATCCGCCGCTAAACCATTGAGAATTGAGGATTGCGCCAATGTAGCGGCCACGTTCTTCGGCCAAGCTACGTAAAGTTTCCTGAGCACCGGCGACTGAGGCGCCAAAGCCAATTAAAGCGGCAACGAGCACCACCCTATGCGTAAATTGAGTTACCTTCATTTTCCTTAACCTCATTGTGGATAACTCTACAACCCAAACCATTTTTACTAAAAAATAATTCCTGTTGAGACAATATCAACGCTAAATTTTATTTAACGTTGCACATCTTTACAACTTTACAAGAAAAAGTGACGTTTTTCGCACAAAAATGACATTTATCACGAAAATGGCGGGTAAAAACCCGCCATTTCTGTCGATGAAGAGAGAGAGTAAACTGTTATCGAAGTGCCACGCGGCGTTCCAGGGTCTTCGAACCGACCTTGACGCGGACGACATACAATCCGTCGGAAATCGCGGAAAGATCGACAGAGCCCTTGCTCGTAACGGCACTATAGACCGGGCGGCCACGCATATCGAAAACCTGGACCTTCGCATTCGAGGCCCCCACAATGGACAGCGTACGACCAACGAGGTTCATGCGGACATCCGTCAATGTCGCTGTACCACGATGGATACTGACATTACCCGTATCGCTCACAACAGGACCCGGAGTGGCAATCGTATCCTGAGTTGTCGTGTCTTTAACAGTCGTGTCCTGAACGGCAGTCGTATCATGTGCCGAAGTATCCTGAGTTGTCGTATCCTGGACCGTGGTATCCGGCGTTGCAGCAGACTTATACGGAGTTTTCACTTCCGAAGCAGGGTGAGCCTTGAGGCTTGCGATGAGGCTGTCGTAGGCCGGCTTGGCCTTGTACTGCTTGTCGTAAATGAGGCCCTGCGTCTTGCCCTGGGAAGCGTCAAGCCAACTGTGGGCATCGGTCACACCCCAAATCATGAATTCACCCATGTTCGGTTCTTCGAGGAACACGTCCATGAATTGGCGATAGAGATGGCCCTGCTTGGCATAATCGGAAGCCCCCAGATTGTTTGCAGAGTTCTTCGGGAAACCGATATCCAGTTCGGTGATATTCAAGACGACATCATGCTCGGCAAGAGCCTTGGCAAGAGCGCGAACGTTCTGGGGTGTCGTTTCGTGGGAAATTTCGATGTGGGTCTGCGTTCCCACGCAAGTGATAGGAATGTTATTCTGCTTCCAGCGCTTGACCTGATCCACCACGAAGCCAGCCTTGCTGCCCTGGCCGAGGCCCCATTCGATGGCGTAGTCGTTATAACAAAGTTCGGCATCCGGGTCGGCAGCATGAGCCCACACGAAAGCGGAGTCGAGGAATTCGGCACCAATCGTCTGGAACCAGACAGAGCCATTGGAACGCCAAGTATGGTCATCATCGTTGACAGCCTCGTTCACCACGTCCCATTCGGCGATTTCACCCTTCCAGTGCCCGACAACATTGTCGATATGGTTCTTAAGAACGTCAAGGAGCTGTTTCTTGTCGCGAATATTGTTCACCCAGCCGGGAACCTGGCTGTGCCAGGCGAGGGCATGGCCGCGGACACGCATCTTGTTCGCCTTCGCATATTCAACCATCTTATCGCCCTTGGCGTAGCTGAACTGGCCTTTGTTGGGCTCCGTCGCATCGAACTTCATTTCGTTTTCGGCGACGACCGCGTTGAACTGCGTCTTGTGGATTTCCTCGAACTGAGATTCGATAGCGTTATTGAACCATTCGCTGTTCAGGATGGCCCCAATGTAACGGCCCCTTTCTTCGGCCAGACTGCGGAGCGTTTCCTGGGCAAAAATTGAAGTAGCAGTGGCACAGACCAATGCTGTACCAAGCATGATTTTAGAATATTTCATCATTCCAACCCTTATGGAATTAGTTTAAGGTTTCTGCATAAAGAATAGTCTTTTTTTCAACAAAAAAAGCGTTTTTTTCTCTATTTTGGCATTTTTCGTGATAAAAAAAACACAAAACCGCCCAAAAAACGGCTTTACGCTTGATTTTTCTCAATTTTTCCCAAAAAAACACGAATTTCGAAGCATCCGCTTTTGTTTTTTTATACATTCAGGTTATGCAACCGCCAGCACTCAGACTATCGCATATCACCATCTCGAACCTTCGTTCCATACAAAACGAGACATTCCCTCTTAGCAGTTTTACGGCACTTATCGGCTACAACAACGCCGGCAAGACGAACATCCTCATGGGTATCCGATGGCTGCTGGCCAACTTTTCTTTGGACATTTCTTACTTTGACGACCCGAACCGCGCCGTAGAAGTGGAAGGATACTTCGACGGTATTACCGATCAAATCTTGAACCGCCTGGGCGAAGAGAAGGCGCAGGAAGTGCGACCGTTCGTCAGCGGCTACGCAATGCGCATCAAGAAGGTGCAGCGGATTCCAGGAGAAATTCCAGATAACATAGAACTCTGGGCATACGTTCCACCCAACAAGCGCGGCAGCGGTAAGAACAACAAGGAATGGGTGCGCGTCAACGAGAAGTTCGTCTGCGCGTTCAACCGCATGTTCCCCGAATCCATCGCCATCTGGGATTTCGAAGGCAACCGCGCATTCACCAAACTCCTGCACGAAATTTTCAAACCGCTAGAACGCCGTTATGGAGGCGAACTCAACGACGTTCTCGCACAGTTCAGCGAAATCCTTTCGCCAGGCAGCGATGAACGCGCCGAAGAACTCAAGGCATTTGACAAAGACGTGAATACGGCTCTGAGGCCACTTTTCCCAAGCGTCCATGTCGAACTCGACATCCCGATACCGACACTCGAGACATTCCTCAAGACGGCCACCATCAAGGTCATCGACGAAGACGACGGATTCCAGCGAGACATTTCCAGAATGGGGGCCGGATCGCAACGAGCTATCCAGATGGCGCTCATCCGCTACCTCGCCGAAATCAAGAAGCACCACAACAACCATTACCTGAGCCGCACCATGCTGCTCATCGATTCGCCCGAACTGTACCTGCACCCGCAGGCCGTGGAACTCGTGCGCGTTGCCCTCAAGAACCTTTCCAACGAAGGCTATCAGGTGGTGTTTGCCACCCATTCCGCGCAGATGGTCACCAGCGAAGACGTAAGCACTTCGCTCCTCATCCGTAAGAACAAGGATCGCGGCACCTTCATGCGCAAACGAATGGAAGATGCCGTGCGGCAAGTCATTCAAGATGCACCCAGCCAGTTGCAAATGCTGTTCAGCCTATCGAACAGCAACGAGCTTCTTTTTGCCGACTATGTGCTGCTGACCGAAGGCAAGACCGAATGGCGCGTGCTGCCCGCCCTGTTTGAACGCATTACCGGACAATCCTTCGCACTCATCAAGTGCGCCCTCGTACGCCAAGGCGGCGTGAGCAACACTCGCAAGAGCATGCAAGTCCTCGAAGCCATGGACATGCCGGCGCGCTCTATTGTCGACCTGGACTATGCCTTTACAACGGCCACACGTGACGGGTTCCTCGAAGCGAACGACCCCGACATCAAAATGTGCCGCAACCTGTTCCGTGAACTCGCATTCCACAACCATCTGCGCCTAGTCAACGGGCTCCCCGTCAACAAGCACAGCAACATCACCGCCGCCAAGGCCTACGCGATGATGGCCGCCATGCCCGAAGCGGAACGCCCCATCCGGAGCATCCACGCCAAGCTGCGCAGCCAGGGAATCTGGGTATGGACAAAAGGCGCCATCGAGGAACACTTGGGTCTCGACGGCAAAAACGAAAACGTCTGGAACAACTTTATTGAACGCAGCAAGTCGCAGAATTTCACGCGCACACTCCCCGACTACGAAAGTATCGAGGAACTCTGCCGCTGGATTATTGACGGCAGCAGAGGGTAAATAGAAGTTCTAGAAAAGGGCTCCGTTACTCGGCACCTCGGCCAAAACGGATATAATCGATTTTTCCTACAAAGAATCGATTGGTATGTTCGCTTTGTTGCATTGCATCATAACCGATTCCGAGATCATAGTTATAATTAATAATATTGCCAGGATAAAAATCTGAGAGTGCAATCACTTCGTTGATCCAGATTAAGACCCTACCCGAAGAGAATTTTTCAACAAAAATGTAACTCCATTTATCAAGGGGAAGCGTTCCTGCATCAAATATTGTCCACGTGCTACCGTCTTCTTCGTAATCTCGAATATGGAATTTTAACGACCCATTATCCAAGCGCAATTGCCACCCACCATAGAAACCGCCAGGAGGCTCCGATACAATGATATTCTGCATATCATCAAATGCTTCTGGGTAAATTCGGGCTTCAATGAAAAACGCATTTGTCTCGAAAGTCTTACTCAACGGAATCTTCAAGCCAGAATGCCCATCCAAGACAAGATTTTCTCCATCACCCATAGGAGTTCCTTCACCTATTTCGGCATTATTCAACCCAAAGTAATCTTTCCCCAAGTTTTGAGGATCGTTGAATTCATAAGCAGCCGTATAGCTGAGCGAGCTAGACTCTATATCCCTAAATTCTTTCGGATTTTCGACTTCTTCGTCTTCACCATTTCCAATTACAATCACTTCTGCTGAATGGTCGCGCGCGCTACAAGCACACAATAAAGTCATCGAACCCAGCAATAAAGAACACCAAAGACCCAATCCTTTCATTTCGGTCACTCCTTTTATTCTGAAACTTTTCCAAAACGGAGATAATCTATTTTTCCTATAAAGAATCGATTGTTATGTCCGCCTTGAACCATCGCATCGTAACCGATTCCAAGATCATAAGTGACATTAACAGCATTTCCAGAATATTCTCCTGTGAAAGCAATCTCATTGTTAACCCAGATTTCCACCGTTCCTGACAAGGATCTTGCGACCAAAATAGTCGTCCATTCATTTAGGGGAACCGTTCCGGCATCAAATATGGTCCAATGGCTATTATCCTTTCCATAATCACGAAGATGGAATCTTAATTTCCCATTATCCAAGCGCAATTGCCACCCACTATAGCTACTTCCAGGAGGTTCCGACACAATTATATTCTGCATATCATCAAATGCTTCTGGATAAATCCGGGTTTCAATGAAAAATGCGTTTGTCTTGAACGTCTCGCTCAAAGGAATCATCAAGCCAGAGTGACCATCCAAAACAATGTTGTCGCAATCACCTTCAGGGTGCCCTTCACCAACCTTGGCATCATTCAATCCAAAGAAATCCTTCCCTATATTGTCAGGGTCATTGAATTCGTAAGCAACCGTATATTCGCGCGACTCAGGCAATACATCGGCCGGTTTCTCCGGGCATATTATTACAGCTTTTGACGAGCTAGACGCTCTTTCCGAAGAAAGCTCTGAAATCACAATTTCCATAGACGCACTCGAACGGCGGGATACAGAAGAACTGGAACTACGCGGTCGGGATGAGCTAGAACTGCGAGCAAATGACGAACTGGAGTTGCGGGATACCGACGAACTTGATTTTTTCGAATCCGGCTCACTTGTTCTGTTCAAATAAAGGGCATTCCCATCTTTTTCTTTACAAAGGCAAGGACTGATTTCAAAGGTATCACTTTTAAACGAATCAAATCCTTCAAACCAGAACGAGCATCCATCAATATGAACTTCAAGGAAATCATTCTCTTCTGTATCGGGATCCATCACCAAAACACGAAAACGTCCGGTTTCTTCATCGTACGAGATTTCCCGCCCTTCCATGTGGTTTGAGTAATCATACGCCACAGAACTGGCTTTAGTAAACAATTCATCTTTCATGAGGCTCAATGCGCCAAACGAATCGCTCCACTGTGCTTCGTCCAAAAGATCGCCATAGCGGTTTTCGCAGATTTCCATCTGTTTTTGCGCTTTAGCTTCTTCACCATCGTCAATTAAAATTACTTCTGTAGAATGTTCTTTCTTGCCACAAGCACACAATAAGGTTATCACACCCAGTAGCAGGAAACTCAAAGAAACTGATTTTGGCATTTCGGTCACCCCTTTTCACCCAAAATATATACAAATTCCTGAAAGATACAATAAAAAAGCAAAAAGACGACCTCTAAAAAACGTTTTAGAGGCCGTCTAAAAGTACACTCCATCAAAAGATGGTCAAATGTTATAAAGAATCAACAATCTTGTTGAACGCTTCGACCGGACGAAGCCACTTTTTCAGAAGTTCCGGCTTCGGCAGGTAATAGCCACCGATGTCGGCGGGCTGTCCCTGTTCCTTGGCGTAGGCGGCAACGATTTCGGTCTCGCTTTTCATCAAGGTTGCAGCAACCGGAGCGAACTTGGCAGCAAGTTCTGCATCGTCCTTCTGGGCGGCCAAAGCCTGCGACCAGTAGAGGGCCAGGTAGAAGTGAGAGCCGCGGTTGTCGAGTTCGCCGATTTTGCGGGCCGGCGTGCGGTTGAATTCGAGAATTTTGCCGTTTGCCTCGTCAAGCGTATCGGCAAGAACTTTAGCCTTCTTGTTGCCGGTTGTCGTGGCAACCTGTTCAAAGGCGGGCACGAGTGCAAAGTATTCGCCAAGGGAATCCCAGCGAAGGTAGTTTTCGGCGAGGAACTGCTGCACCTGCTTGGGAGCGGAGCCACCTGCACCCGTTTCGAAGAGTCCGCCGCCAGCCATGAGCGGCACGATGCTGAGCATCTTGGCAGAGGTTCCGACTTCAAGAATCGGGAAAAGGTCGGTAAGGTAGTCGCGCATCACGTTGCCCGTGACGCTGATGGTGTCGAGGCCAGCCTTCGCGCGGGTCATCGTTTCGACAATCGCATCCTTCGGGCTCATGATCTTGATGCTGAGTCCGTTCAGGTCGTGGTCCTTCAGGTAAACTTCCACCTTCTTCTGGATTTCCCGGTCATGGGCACGCTGCGGGTCCAGCCAGAAAATTGCGGGCGTGCTGCTCGCGCGAGAGCGCGTGACGGCGAGTTTAACCCAATCGCGGATCGGAGCATCTTTCGCCTGACACATACGGTAGATGTCGCCGGCTTCGACTTCTTGCTGCAAGAGCACATCGCCACTCTCGTTCACGGCGCGAATGACTCCCTTGCCCTTGGCTATAAAGGTCTTGTCGTGGCTGCCGTATTCTTCGGCACCTTGGGCCATCAGACCCACGTTCGGCACAGTACCCATGGTCTTCGGGTCAAAGGCGCCGTTCTTCTTGCAGAACTTGATGGCGGCATCGTAGATTCCCGCATAGCAACGGTCGGGAATGCAAGCCTTGACCTGCTGGAGTTTGCCATCTTTGTTCCACATGCAACCCGAGTTGCGGATCATCGCCGGCATCGAAGCGTCGATGATGATGTCGCTCGGAACATGCAAGTTGGTGATACCCTTCGCGGAATCGACCATCGCGAGGTCCGGGCCGGCTGCAAGTGCAGCATCAATAGCGGCCTTGACTTCGGCTTCCTTGGCATTACCTTCCAGGCGCTTGTACAAGTCGCCAAGACCGTTATTCGCATCGATCCCGAGTTCCTTGAACAGGTCGGCATACTTCGTGAACACGTCCTTGAAGAACACGCGGACAAACGCACCAAAGAGCACCGGGTCGGACACCTTCATCATAGTAGCCTTCAGGTGTACCGAGAACAACACGCCCTTCGCCTTGGCATCGGCCATTTGTTCGGCGATGAACTTTTCAAGAGCAGCCATGCGCATCACAGTGGCATCGAGGATTTCACCTTCGAGGAGCGGCTTTGCAGCACGCAGTTCCGTAACGGTTCCGTCTTCGGCGACAAACTCAATCTTGAACGTGTCGGCCTTCGCGAGCGTGATGGACTTTTCGTTGCCATAGAAATCATCTGCGGCCATGCTAGAGACATGCGTCTTGACCGATTCGTCCCACACGCCGTTGCTGTGCGGATTCTTGCGAGCATAGCTCTTCACGGCCTTGGGAGCACGACGGTCGGAATTGCCCTGACGGAGCACCGGGTTCACGGCGGAGCCCTTCACCTTGTCGTACTTGGCACGGATAGCCTTTTCTTCGTCGTTCGCCGGAGCGTCCGGATAGTCGGGCACATCGAAACCGTTCTTCTGGAGTTCGGCGATGGCGGCCTTGAGCTGCGGCACGGATGCCGAAATATTCGGCAACTTGATGATGTTGGCACTCGGGTCGAGCGTGAGCTTGCCCAAGAAATCCAAGTCGTCGGAGGCCTTGCCGAAAGCGGCAAGGATGCGGCCCGGCAGCGAGATGTTCTTGGTTTCCACATCGATATCGGCGGACTTCGCGAATGCGCGCACGATGGGGAGCAAAGATTGAGTCGCCAGGAACGGCGACTCGTCAGTCAGAGTGTAATAGATTTTGGTATTCATACACCCCAAAAATAGAAAATAGCCGATGAAAGTTTAATTCAAGACTTTAAAGACGGCCATATCTTGAATCAAGCCAATCCCACAAATACAATTCGTAATCGAATTCTTCCTTGCCAACATAAGTCCATTCACCATAAGGGTCAATTCTTTCAAGGTTTTCTGGCTTGTCACAATTCCAATTTTCGCTCACATAAGTCGTTTTCACGATTGGCCGACCGACAATGCCCCATTCGGGGGAATCCGACAACAGGAACATCGAATAGTTCACCGAAGTATCTTCAGGGCACGATTGTCCACTCCTCACGAGATCTGTCACTTGAATTTCATCCACGGTAATATTTGTCAATATATGCCCCTTCACGCCAACGTCCTTTATGACAATGATGTAAAAGACATTCGATTTCCATTTAAGCCAATCCATACCGGCCGGTACACCAACAGTCTGCGGGAAGAATTCGGCGACAAGCGAATCCGGCAAAACATATACGCCTTCTTTACGATACGCATCCGCTATTTGTCCACTAGGCAAGGTATTGTACGCCATTATATCAAAATCAATATATTCAGGAACACCGAACTCCACAAAATGGTAAGCGGAGCCATCCATTTCCACCACGTCATCTCCAGAGATACCGATGGTATCAGCAGCTACATTTTCAACATACGTTGCTTTGGACATAGAGAACTGCCATCTATACGCAAGTAGTGTCCGCTTTAAGTTCTGTCTCCAGTCCACCTGCAAAAAGTATAAAGACTTCAAACTATCAATAGCCAAGCTATCCAAATGGGGAGCAACATAATTTTCATCATCGTAAGGGGCGTAATTTAAGGAATCTTCATGGCATTGTGCCTTATATTCTTCGGTATACGAATTCAATACATCGTCCGGACTTTTCCCTTCGGGGACAAAAGAAGCACACGCCATCTGCAAGATGTTCCAGCTACAAGCATCCCCGAAAAGCTTAAAGAGGCCTCTCGATTCGATACAGGACTGCTTGAATTGATTGAGGAATTCAGTACAAGAGACGCCATACCCCCAATAATCCCCAGATACCGTATTCATCACAACGGGAACGCCATCAACATCAACAATTTTGCTCGTGACCATGGTTTCATCTACATGATTTGATGTATAATCCGTGGCACAGTAAATAGAATCCCGGTACAATTCAGATGAAGCGCGTCCATAAACGCCATGACATGTATGGTCATACACATCGTACGACATGGCCCGTAATACGCCCTTCCGTTCTACTTGCGATTCCCTCGTAAACGACACGACATCACATATTTTTCGTCCATCCCTGCTCGGATAGCTGAATACTTGATCGTTCGTTATACCAAACGGCCTCGATCTAAAATATTTGTAATCAATTTCATCTAGTCCAGAATCCGGGAGGGCCTTCAACGAATCATATCCTGACGAATCCAATAACGTGTAGAACGACTTTGCCAAAAGGACTTTCTGCTCTTCGTTCAATTCCGCAACGGGCGAGGTGTTCGGTTCAGTCGTTGCACCGCCAACGCCTTGATCGACACTTGAATCATTCGAACAGGACACCCAGAAAGCGGCCATTCCCGCTACAATCATTTTATATGCGATATTCATATTAAGCCTCCTTCCCCTTGGTCAGCGGGAACAGTTGTAAATTCAAGCGATAGACCTTTTCGTAATCTTTTTCCTTGGCGGCCATAGCAACCACCTGCTGCCGAAGCTCTTCCAATTTTTGCACCAGCCATTGGTACGTAGATTCCGACATGCCAAGCGTCACGCCCGCAATATGGCGGTTTTCCGGCGGTACATTGTCAATCGCCGAGGTCGCGAGTTTCGACATTTGGCGGTTCATCGAGCGCAATGCCAGGGGAATCGCCTCAGAAGAACCCGTCACAATTTTTTCCGTCTGTTCATAAGTATCCTCACCAATCTTTTTCAAGAAATCAGCATGGACCATAAAATCAAGAGACTGTCGGACCTCGGCGGCACTCACCACGGAATAGCAGTTGCGGGCAAGTTCCAGCGGTTTTGCGCCCGGCATGATCGGGGCGAGTTCGCGCATGACCGGATTCACCCACGATTCAAAATATCGAAACGCTTCGGAATCAACGACGCGCAAACGACTTTCTTTCGCAATCTTTTGCATTTCATGGAATGCGCGCGTTTTCTTTTCGTCACTCTTGGCATCGCCAAAGCGTTCCATCGCACGGAAATAATCGCGGTCAGTTCCAACAAGCCCCATAGCATCGGCGACACCTTCGACACCATTCTTGCTCAAGCCGCTTTTCCGTTCGCAGACGAGCTTTATGTAGTTTGGCGAAGAGAAACCGGCCAACCGGGAAAATTCGCGCCAAGTAAACGCAGAACAGCGTTTGCGTTCCTCGTAAAAATCGCTCATGTACTTGCGATAGTCTTGATATTCAATTATTGGTTTCATGCCTATAATTTATAACAATCCATAGTTCAAGTCAATAGATTTTATTATACAATAATTCAATTTTTAAGTAAAATTTAAAGATTTTTAAAAATCTTTTAAAAAAAATTTTTATTATAATACAAGATGTATTGTAGGGAGAATTTGACTTCGAAAAACACACAGTCCGCCTCCTCCATTTTTTTCAATTTTTTAGGACAAAAACTCCGCTAAAAACGTCTATAGGGGAAGAACATTCTATATGGAGACCCCTAATGGAAAATACCAACCCTATGACAAAAGTAGACGAAACATCCGAGCCAAAACCGCACGACGCGTTCTTCCGCTGGCTTTTCGGCGACGTCGGACGGCTCCGGCACCTGCTGGTGCTTTCCGGCAAGGTGAACAGGGACATCGGCGAGTTCATCTCGGAAGTCAACCTCGACACGCTCGTGCGCATACCCGACTCGTATTCCGAAGTCGCGGAAACGGGGGAAGCCGACCTCGCCTTCCGCGTGGAAGTCGCCTCGGGGGCACCGCTGCTCGTGGGCATCCTCGTGGAGCACAAGTCGGGGCGCGATTCCGGCACGCTCGACCAAATCGCGCGATACGTGAATTCCGTGATGAAGATATACAGCGAGCACAGGGCTTTCAGCGGGCTCCCTACGATGGCCATCATCTTCTACAACGGGCGCGAGAACTGGAACCCGCTCGGGAGCATCGAGGACAGGTATCCCTCGTGTTTCCGCGGGAGGATCCTCCCGTTCGCCTGCTCGTTCGTGAACATGATCGACATTCCCGACAGCGACTGCCTCGCCTGCGAGGACACGGCCACGGGAATGGGCATCGTGGCGATGAAGTACGCCTACGACAGGGAACAACTGCTCCAGGTACTGCCGCAGTTCAAGGAGCCGCTGCAGCGGATGCCTTACGACAAGGCGGCTTGCCTGCTGGCGAAGATTAGTATATATTTGAAGGAGTACGTCACCAAGGACGTGCTGAAGGAGCTCGACATGGCATTCGTAAGCATCGGACAAAAATACGGTTTCGTGAGTGCCGGAGACGAATTCCGCAGGGAAATCGCGGAAGCGCGCGCGGAAGTGCAGGCGAAGACACAAGCCGAAGAACAAGCGAAGGCGCAGAAGCAAATTGCCAACGCACGCTCCGATGAGCAAGCGAAAGCAGAAGAAAACAAACTAGCAACAGCCCAGAAAATGGTCCGCGACGGAGTCATTTCCGTTGAAAATGCAATCTCCTACTTTGGGTATTCCAAGGAACAAATCCTTGCAAAATAGCGACGCGAACAAACCTAAATCAAACGCATTCATACGAACGGTTCCCGAACGGGAGCCGTTTTTTCATTGCAAAAAAGCAGAAGAAATGCGCACGACGAGGCGGCTTGCCTGCTGGCGAAGATTAGTATATATTTGAAGGAGTACGTCACCAGGGACGTGCTGAAGGAGCTCGACATGGCATTCGTTAGCATCGGACAGAAATACGGTTTCGTGAGTGCCGGAGACGAATTCCGCAAGGAACTCGCGGAAGCGCAAGCGAAGACACAAGCCGAAGAACAAGCGAAGGCGGAAAAAAACAAACTCGCAACAGCCCAGAAAATGGTCCGCGACGGCGTCATTTCCATCGAAAACGCCATCTCCTACTTCGGGTATTCCAAAGAACAAATCCTTGCGAAATAGCGCCGCGAACAGGCATAAATCAAACACATTCATACGAACGGTTCCCGAACGGGAGCCGTTTTTGGTTTATACAATAACGGGCCGATGCGAACCGGCCCATTGTCATTATAGATACCACTATTTAATGGCTGCCGCCCCGGCAATGATCTCTTCGGGAACGCCCATAGAACGGAGGTAATCTATCCGTTTAGCTGTGCGGTCGGAAGCTCTCTTTTCGGCTTCAGCTTCGCCTTCGGCACGGGAACGTTTCTTCTCGACGTATAATTCGTAGTTTCGGTCGCTCATGTTCTTTGCCTCGCTTATAAGGAAGTCCTCTGTAAAAATACTCAATTTCGCACATTCGTGCAAGTGGGCAAACATCGAGCCTTCCGGCACGGGGAGCGGACACTCCTTGTTCAGCCCGTCGATTACACGAAGCCACTGCGCCAGCATACTGTTGTCGGAAAGGTATTTTCCATTCAGGAACTTGGGAATCTCGACAAGCGTGATGGTCTGCTTCTTGTAAAATTCCTCGTTTTCCTGATTCTTGAGGCGCACATGATGCCGATAGTTGCTCGATTCGGGGAACCCGCTGAACATCTGGAGGCTCACGAGGTTCAAGTTACGGAGTTTGTAATCGTTGCCCTTGATACGACTCGCCACAGTATGCTTCGCGGTATAGAACACAAGGCGGTCACTGTAAGTTCCGTCGTCTACATGTTGCACCTCAAGGACGATGCGGTCCATACCCTGGTCCATCGCCACGATGTCTGAGATAATCTCCTTGCTGAACGCCCCGGGCACGGCAGGATTCACGAAAGCGAGACGCTCTATACAGTCGCTGCCACAGAGATTGAGTACCGCATTCAAGAAGTCTACGGTCATCCTCTCGTTCTCGGGGTTACCGAAAATCAATTTGAAGATGGAGTCGTTGTAGATGTAGACGAACTTGTACTTCTCGCGATACTTTGCAATACAGGCGGAAACGTCGCCGCCAGCCTTGTGAGTCTCATTGATGTCGGCAAGCATGGCCGCATACTGTTCTTTTGTCATTGTGGAGTCCTATTTGCGGGGACGCGCCCGCTGCGCAGGCGGGATTTTCTCCCGCCTGTACCTATAGACGAAATTGCCGACCCTTTTTTTCCAGAAAAAGATGTTTACAAGACAAAGAACGGCTCCTGACGGGGAGCTGTTTTATATAGCAAAAGGACCCCGAGAGGTCCTTTTATAGGCATTCAAATTCTGTTCAAATCACGCATTAGTGATTTGAACACGGGTGTTTTTTATTTAACTACAACATTATTGCATTGTATACCAGAGGAAGTTCCATTGAGGTATACAGTATAATTCTTGTCGCTTATATTTTTGCTAATAGTCGTAGACGTTGATATATTTCCAGATGTTACGAAATTGCTACCTTCTTTCACAACATAAGAACAATTTGCACAATTCGTCACATCTATTTGGAGCCTGTAATTTGGAATCAAAGAGCATTTAGAGCCAATCAATGCTTTATTGCACTGTCTATCACAACTAACCCGAGGTGTTTTTACCTTAAGTTCAGGATTAACGGGACAAGACACGTCTCCTTCCGTCAATCTAAATTCATATGTTCCTTTGTTTTCATTATTAGCAATAAAGGACGGCGGCATATTAATAGTAAGATTACTGTTATTATACATCCCCGAATTTCCTTCTGTAATTATTGTCCCAGCCGAATTTGTAATGATCCAGCGTTCATTTTCAGCAGTAAGGCCATTCACTTTAAACTTGATACCAGTTTCACCATATGCGTATTCTGCCTTGTTGAAAGAACAGCTACCAACATCGCCCAAATAAGCCTTTTCATTCAGCGTCTTAGAACAAACTACATGATCATTGAATTCAAGTGTATATGTTCCGCTACCAGGAATATCCACAAACAAATCATTACTAGAAGTGATAATATGAGGCCATCCAGACAAGCTCCCTGCGTTGCCTATCGTATTACCAGCATTATGTTTAAGATTCGCATTCCATTGGCAACTGCCATTGTGGCATTTGTTAAACCTAACCTTGAATTGTGCCGTCTTATTGGAGGCAATTTCATCTATAGTAGAGCCTTGATCATCCACAAAGGAGCATTCAACAATATTATCATAGCTAAAGAACGGCTTCGCCTCACAAGTTTTGCCATTAATAGCAACTTCATACGGTTCATCCTTGTAAATATTGAAGCTAACATCAATGGATGAATTTCCCGTTGGATCCGTCTTTCCTGAAGAGACCAAATTACCCAAAGCCGACTTAATCGTGTATTGACAATCAGCACAGTTAGTCGTAAACGACAATGTTGCTTCGCCACCCCAAGTAGTTGTACTCCCAAAGCCGCAGTACGAGATTTCCGTTGCTTCGGGCTTGTAGGTTACACTGAAATCACAGCCACCCGTATAAGAAGCATCCTGATCTTGAGCGAAAACATGGAAATTGTACAACCTTGTTCCGGCCGCCCCCGAATCGGAGAAGGACAACGTAGAATGCCCATTATAGCCAGATCCTCGATCGAGTTCTTTACCGCCACTTGTTGAAATCGTCCAGTTGCAGTTTCCATCCTCGCAGCCACCTATTACAGGAGTAAAGGATACAACATTCGAAGGATCCTGATTCGTAATGGGGGCAGCAAGGCAACCAGAAGTATTCATGGATGTTATTTTACGAGCAGTCCACAGATGAGAACATTCTTCATCTCCATCTCCATAAATTTTGAAGACAACTATATAATTGCAAACGCCCTGGCTGCACTCACTCATTCCTGCGGGAAGTTTATGACTGACAGTCACCTCTCTTTGATACTCATAAGTTTGCGGCGTTCCTACTTGCTGTGAATTCACACTTATTACATTTCCAAGAGGGTCTGTATAGACGACTTTCACAGAATCAAGAATTGTTCCATTCCAATAACCACCGTCCCCAAAAGTAACGTCCGCTTTAAAGTATTTGCCATCTTCTTCTGTTACTATTCTTGGATTACTGCAAGTTCCCTTTTCAGGTTCTCCAACGACTTCAAACTTATATCCACTCGGACAAGAATGTCCCATCACATCAAGTTGGTATTCATAGACGTCTTTAGACAACTTATTCTCTGGCGTGTTGATGGAAACACTCGGATGCATCTGAGTCAAACCCGCATTTGAGATAATCACACCATTCACAGGATTGAGACCAAATTTTGACGGATAACGAAGCGTGTAAGGACAACCTTCCGGCGGACAATTAGCAACACTGAAACTAAATTGGGGGACTCCAGTGCCCTGTGGGACATATTGCAAATCTACAGAATTATTCACATAGCACTGTATCTCCAACGGTTCATATTCCGCCGGATCAGTTGTACATTCGCCCAATACATCGCCCTTTTCATCCCTAGCAGCAATCTTGAATGCATATGTGTGTGCGAGAGATTGTCCATATACTTCATGTTTAAAATCCTGCACAAAACTTTCACTACAGGGTTTAGACACCCTAGTTCCAGAAACCTCATAGCCATCGGCAACTAAAACCATATCACAACCACCTTTAGCCCGTTCAGGATTGACAATATCAGCAGAAACCGTCCACGAAGAATCACTAAAACTATACGACGCATCATTGCAAGTAATGTGAAATTCATGTCGGCAAGAGCTTTCCACATGATCAACAGCAAATGAAGATGAAACATCCTTGAAAAGGATAGCGTGCAATTTCTGAGGATTGAAGCCATGCTTATCCGAGACAGAAGCGACATCAATACTGTATTTAAGGTCGCCCACCTGATCAACATCTAGTGCACTAATATTTTCATCTTCATCCACCAAGTATGCTTTTATTTCAGATGTTGTTGGTTCGGTCAATGTAAACGAAACCACTGCATCGCGAACATTGTAAACTTTATCTAAGGTTACAACACTATCAACGCCAGCATAGCAATATCCATTGCTCTTTTGAGAAAGCATTTCAGTAAACGACTCGCTACACTGTTCGTATTCGCCCACGATAAAATCTCCGCAACTTGCATCGTAAACATGAGAATTGTTATTATCTTCATCTCGTTTACAAACAACAATAATGGACGCTTCATTAACATAGCCACTGGTCTTGGAGGTTTGTATCGGATAACCATGATACCCTTCAGTTTCAAATAAATATTTATTAGAATTGAGAGCCCCAAGATTACCATAATCTCTTAATTTCCTTGACGAGAAATTATAAAGACCCTTACCACTCTTTCCATCCGAAGCGCAGGCGATCTCATCACCTAAATTATGGAAAAGATCCCAATAACCAACACTCTGAAGAATCTGGTGATATGTTTGTCCTCTAGGAATCGATTTCCCATATTCAAACTTATCAGGGCTAACGTCACAACCATTGTAATAATAGAACACTTCACAGGACTTATCTTCAAACCATGAAGACCGCCCCACCCAAGGAGTCACATCAGCATTATAAGGGACCATACCTCCAATATAATTTGTCTTAAAAGAGCAACTAACCTTCGGAGTGTCCCAACAATCTGCATCATAATCGTAGCTACGCCAGCCGATATCAAAAACCTCAAATGACGTAAATACGTATCCTGTAGGCAGACGTAACGAACTGCCAAAAAAATCAGCTAGATCATTGATTCCATTTATTATCTTTTCAAGCCCATCTGGAAGTTTAAAAACATACGGGATTTCAAACTTTAAACCAACATAATTATGTACTTTATCTTCTAATGTTTTATTGTTAAACTTGTTCCTTATTGTTTCATCATTCAAATCAAACGTAGCCACAGCCATCGTAGACTCTTCAGAATCCCATAAGTAATTCTTGCTCAAAACGGCCCTAATCACGCTGCCATTAACATCAACATTAAGGTTCAAACGGGATAAACGACTCGCAGTTGCAATCCATGAATCATTAGGTCCTTGATTAAAACGAACGTCATGGCAACGATTAATATCATTTTCTTGACCATTAACATAACAAAGACGAGCATAAGCAGTCGGTTCCTTTGCAACAACGTTCAAAGTGAAGTATTCTGTCGCATTCGCATTTGAACGAATAATAAGGCCATCGTTAATGAGTAGAGCTTCACCTATCTTAAGGCCCTTCTCTATCGTTTCAATAGCATCATCAATTCCGTCTCTAATGAATTTTGGCACCCACCATTTATCCATTGATGGTCGTTTCTCTCTGAGGTCTTGTAATAATTTTTCCCATTCAGTTATTATCTGAGCAAGACCCGATGGGATATTCAACATTGCTGTCATCAATCCATTTGGGCCAGCATCAACTCGATTTAACATAACCGTAGGTTTACCAGTTTTCGTTTTAAGGAAAACACGACGTCCAAAGCCTTCCGGATGTTTTATTTTTCCTTCTCTATTATCTATTTGGGGAAATTTGAAGCCCCCATTGTCATCATTCGAATAAACAACCAACCAATCCGAGCCGTCAAATTGCCCCTCATACGGATTTTGACCAACAGAACAATGAGTGGCATCATTTTTACATTTGTCGATACACTCTTTATTATCTTCTATATCCGAAGCAATGCACCAGCCATCATCTGAGTTACTAACACTACTCTTAACATCCTGGAAGTTCGTATAGAAACAATGGGCATCTTTCTGACCGAACCATGCCGTCACAGTATCAACACCACCAAGCAGCAGCATTCTGAATGGCCTATCACTTATTTTATCATCCGGCTTATAGTCCCCACAAGATTTTCCATTACATGTCCAATACGAGAAATCGCCAGATCCTCTTGAGAAATACACCGTATCTCCGGCATAAAAATTGTATACACACAAATCCTCCGAACAATCGAAATTGTTTGGAATGTCAGAACCTTTCCCTAATTCCTGATGCTTAACATTAATCGTACCTTTTCTTACTCCTTCCCGTTTCAAAAAGAGTGTATTGCGTTTACGTTTCAATTCTGCAGGTAATTTATACTCACCATCCGGTGATTTTAATTGTATACTCTTTGTCGGAACATACGCCGTGCAAAGATTGTCTGCAGAAAGTACACTTTCCAAATGGACCTCGTTACCTCCAGTACGGCATTCCCATTTTTCATTTCTTGTCATCGGGACACATCCAAAACCGCGAGCAGTCACCCACGTTGTCTTGCTTTCATCTACCAAACCACCACAAGAAGGTTCTCTTACCAACTCACTACATTTGATACCATACTTCTGCTCAAACTCATTTTCATCAATTTCGCGGCAATTTACATCTTCACGAACCAAAGTGGCTACATTTTTCGTAAACACATGAGCTGTACGTTTATTTTCATCTCCAACGATGCATTTCTCGCAGCCTGTTATATGGAAATACACGCCAGCAGCATCACTTTGCAGATCCGACTTTACATTGAATACCGGTATCGGATTATTAATTCCAGAAGCAGTCGTTGTCACCGTGTAAACTTTAGTATTGGGACTTGACTCGGGATTATATACAACAAACGCTTCTGCCGGTTCAACATCCCAGCCATCAGCAGGACTAAACGAAATAGTCACAGTCATCGGTACATCGCTCTCTGTGGCAACAAGCCGTACAACCGTGTGACCACCCGGACCAATCTTCTTTTCTATATCATCATCATGGAAGTGGACAGAAGAATTTTCACTGAGGCTTCCTTCTACAACGACAAAGACCGGTATTGGTTTCTCATTATTGCCATAAGCACACAAATATTTGCCTTCTGCCAAATCACCACTACTCGTAAGCATTTGATCCCCTGTAGGAATTCCCGAGCATTGCATCTTAAAAGGATCTTTCGAAGCCTTCAAATTTCCATTCAGCCCCACTACATTGTAATAGTCCGAAAAACGGCCACGGGCGTCACGAGGCAAATAAATAATTCGTGGCAACACAACCTCAGACGATGTAACGGTGCCGTAGTCCCCAGTTGTCTTCGGCAAAGGCTCCTTATTCCTATACTGGGATTCCATTTCAACAATCAACTGCGGTGACGTTGCGATGTGATAGGAATCTTCAGTCTGATAGGGATCAATGCCATAACCATCAAAGCCAGACACCGAGCCTGTAAAAGACCGACACGTACCCGACACATTATAATCACAAAGTATCGAAGATTTCACTAATCCCTTGAACAATGGTTCATTAAACGTTACATTCAATGTATTGTTATCCCCAAGCGTATTCAACTGAGAACAGCCCTGCATATAAACAGACCCATTCAATGGAGAATTCTGCATCATGAATCCTCCGATATCGTCTACACTATAAACGAAGTAATTAGACCTTGCATTGCTATTATCCTTCGTCTTAAGAGATTTATTTTTCCACCCGTTCGGCAGATAGACCAAAACCTTCGCATCACCCGTCGTTTCGGGCAATTCAAGATCTTTAGTAGGATTCGAAGTTGAATTAATGACAAAAATAAAATTACCATTGAGCTTTTCATTCGTAGGACTCCACACAGGAGCATGATCCCAACTGACAATAAGCCATATCTTGTCATAGAGCATATCCGCATTGTTGGCAATATTATAACATGTATTAAGGGCATTTACGGGAGCCTCAATCTTATCATCCCATATTTCACTGCCACAGCCATTTTTCGCATTAACAGTGTGCACATAAGAGACGCCACCTGTCGTCATCAGGCTCAGCAAATCCGTATTGAACGAGAGTTTATCCTTAGCAATTCTAGAAGTGCCGCAATCAATCTTTTCACTTTCGTCCGTAATCATATCACGATAAGTCACCATACTATCGGCATTCCAATCCTGATATTGACTAGGTTCAAGTGCCGACATCAACCGTCCATTATAAGCAATATAAATATTGCCGTTCTTAGACTTAGCACAAAAATTGTACAAGGAGCCGCAATCGTTTGCACCATTATAATAGTCAAACTGAGCAAGACAAAGAGTGTCATCAATATTATTACCAAACAGAGTCTTACCAATATAATTGGCACCAATATTACCTGTAGCTGTCGAATTTTCTTTAATAAAAGCATTACTATCTACATGAAAGTAATAATCATTTGACGACGCCGAAGTGGGGAAATTGAGTTTCCCATTCAGCACCAAATTCCTATGCATATTAATATAACTAGCGCTCGCTTCGGCCTTAAAATGGTCAATGTCCCCATTCGAGGTCACGTTGCCGTAAAAGTCAAACTTACCGCCAGTGACCTCGCTCGGTGAATAAAGGCCATTATTTTTCACATCGTCAGAACGATCATTGACCTTCATTCCACCATTCAAGTAAGACGACCCATAAACGTTCATCTGGCTTGCGGTCGACGTTCCGTAAACCTTGCCCCCAACATACAAATTTCTACGTATAGTAAGGTTCTTCAAAAAAGACAAGTCTCCAGTCACATACAAATCCTTGATAGAACCTCCATTATTCACATAGAAATTTCCATCTAACACGAGATATTCAGAAGCTGATATAGAGTTCAAAGCCTGGCCTTTGGAATTCTTTATCGCAGGAGACTGTTTGATAAACGCCGAAGTCACATTAATAGCACCTGCTGTCGTAAGGCTGCCATGGAAAGCATCTTTGTATGCCACGTTATGAGCTTCCGAGGGGATTTCCGCCTGATACAAGCCACCCACGTTGAAGATAGCCACTTCGCTATATTTCACATTTTCTCTCGTAGTACCTAACGAGACAATCTTAACCTTATACTTCGAAGAGCTCTCGATGTTCACGCCCATAAGCCAAACACTATCACTCGTCTTGCCTGACCTCACACTGGGCAGCACTGAATTCAGTAAAATCGGTTTTTTGCCTTCATCAAAATACTGCTTGATAACAGCACCCAAATCATTTCCATTGTAAGTCATCCATGAGCGAGCAGCCTCGATACCAGATAAAGCCGACTGGCGGGCTTCATTTAGCTGCAACCGGGCCGCAGAGGACATGCCAACGGAACTGAGCCACTTATACGTGGCAGTAGCCGCAATGGTGGCCACCATCATGAACAGCAGCACGGTTACAAGAGATACACCTTTTTTCATCTTTCTCATATTTTCTCGCTCTAGTCCCTAGGACCATTACTTGGCGTCGGAACCACCAGGGCCACATCACCCGATTCACCGTTCCTGCGCACTTGTATTTTAAACTTGAACGCTTTGACTTTCGCCTTATCCGACATTACCGGTACATAGGAGTCTTCAAAAGTAAAATTCGACGATTCCACCCTATTCAATTCTAAATTACTGATGGTTATCTTCCCCCTTGGAGCCATGGGAGAATAGAAGGCAAACGTAAATGCCATACAAAGATTTTCCTTGGGATTTTTCACGGAGAAACGCATGGAACGCTTGTTATTCGCATTACCATCTGTCGGCGGATAGAACGGAAAGTCAGGCAATTCCGGATCCATCTGACCATCCATGTTGCGAAAACCAACGGCCATATGATCCATTTCTGGAGCAAATGAACGAAGTTTGTTTTCATCCAGATAAGGAATTTTAAACGTTATTTCATATTCTACATTGGGTTGAAGGTTCACCTTAGTACAAACATCTGACCAAGATGAGCTAGGAGAAATATCACCCGTCCCGCCAACGACAAAGACCTGATTTGCCTTCTTGGAGGATTCTATTATCTTCTGCGTTTCCTCATCAAAATTAGATATAAAGTTCGTTAGGGTAATATGCGTACTACCTCGTTCCGGATCTCTGTTTACAGCGTAAAAGTCGGTTCCCTGAACACGAGGAAAAAAGCGAAAGGCCTGATCCGGCAGACTTGAAGTCGAAGGTAGCAACCTTGGGGAAACTCCAGCAACGGAACTATTGTAATCACTACTTACAACGGCAGGTTTCGCAGGAATAGCTTTAAACAACGCCACGTCATCCAACAATTCCACAGAAGCCGGGTCCGATTCAGGACATGTTTCGGGTGCAGACAGAAGCCTGTTTTTATCCCTATCAATCGTCTTACATGTGCGGAAAAGTTGCTTGCCGCGTTTGAACCAGGCAACCTCCTCAATAGAGAGGAAACGACCATCCGAATCATAGCGCATACGTCGGGAAATTAGAGAATCACCATTTATGCGAAAAGACGAGGAATCGCCATTTTCAGCATCCATATAAACCAGGTTCGATTTGAAAAACACATCCGATGCAGAGCCGCTTCCCGATTCCTTCGCGCTTTTCGCGCCCATCTGGGAAATGTCTTCCTGTATAAGCATCCCCGCATCTTCTGCGGCTGCATTCGCCTTGATCATGCTCTCGGTGCGGACTCGCATCTTGGTGCTGTTGCTGAACGCCTGGCCCGCCACGATGACAACCACACCGACAATAGCGATGTAGACCATGAGTTCCATCAAGGTGAAGCCGGTTTTCTTCATCGCACCACACTCGAAACGTTAACCGACTGTTCGGAACCTTTGAAGTTCCATGACACCTTCACGTCCACCTGCTTGGCGTACACATGCTCGATGTTCGGGTCGTAGTTGGACTTTGTCGTGGCCTTGTATTCGTTGGCATTGCCCACGGTCACGTCGGCTTTGTATGTCACGGTGGAGGAGCCTCCCGTTCCACGGTCCCAAGACTTGACGATGTCGTTTTTGGAGAAAGACGTGATGGATGCGACCCCGACGGTCTTGAGGGAATCGATGATGTTCTGCGCCACTTCGACAGCGCCGTCACGGCCGCGGATTCTAAGGAGCGCTTCGCGGTTACCGACCTGCATGTGAAGTAAAGCGAGATACAAGAAGCCGAGCACGGCGGCGGAGATGAGGACTTCGACGATGCCGAAGCCGGAACGATTACCAAAAAGTTTCTTTCTAAATTCTTTCGCCAACATTACAGGCCCATCCAGTTCGCGCCGCTGTCATACGAAATCTGCGGAATGATATTGTTCTTGTTCTTTTTCTTAAGCGCCCTGGCCCGTTTCTCGCCGCTGCCGTACTTGACAACGATGCAGCCTTCCACGGGCGCCGCGCTCAGGCCGAACTTGGGCTCGAAGGTGGCTCCGTTGACCCAACTCTTGGAGCAGTCCCCTCCACCGTTGGAGTTGTCGAAGCTGAGATTTTCGTTGCCTTCGAACTCGTACTTGCTGACCAGCGCACCCGTCGTCGAACCGCAGGCACCCTTGGTCGCCTGGATTCGCTTGCCGGAGGCCTTGACGCAGACTTTTTCGGAAAGACGGTTCGTCTCGTTGGCGACACGCTCCAGATAGGCGGAGACGTTGATGGCGGCATCCTTCACGCGGTTATTTACAACCGCGCCGTGTAAGCTCGCGACACCCATCGCCGAAAGAATACCCATGATGGACACCACCACGAGTAGTTCAATCATCGTGAACCCTTTTTTCATCTCTCTCGAATGTAACATATGCATACCCTATTTCTCCTAAGTGGTTGTGAATCACAAAGTAAGAAATATCGCAGACAACTTTCGAACAGATAAGGAAGGGGAGCTCGCTTTTCGGAAGCAAGCCCCACCCTACTTACTGACACTAATATAAGTAATTATTACGTTCACATCAAGTGATTATGTTAACATTTTCTTACTCTTGGCATAGAGTAAATATTTTTTAACACAAATAACGCAAAAAATGATGGCGGGCCGAAGCCCGCCATATCGCATTAAATGGGATGTCGACCCGTCGGTCGTCTGTTTTTACTTTTTCTTCTTCTTGAGGCCCAGCGTTCCCTGCTTGTATTCGTGGATGCAGGTCACGGCGGCCATCTTGCAAGGCGTGGAGTTGTCGTAGTACACCACGCGGTCGTTGCGGAAGAGTTCGATCACGAGGTTCTTGAAGTCGGCGCTGGTGCCCTTCATGAACACGCGGTCGTAGAAGATGTCCATGTCGCGGGTAACGACGGTAATCTTCACGTCGCCGCTGTACTGCCCGACCTTGCCCTGGATGTGCAGGCCGTAGGGAATCTCGGTGACCTTGAGGTACTTGAGGCTGCTCGGGACTTCGTAGCCGAGGTCGGCCCACGTAGCGGCCTTGCCTTCGTCGCGGAGATGGAACCACGGGGTAAGATCCTCGGTGTTCTCGCCGAGAGAGGCTTCGATGGCCTCGTTCAAGTTGACAAGGTAGCTATCGCGGATGAGGGCGAGTTCTTCCTTGAGGATGGTGAAGTTGTCTGGAGGTTCCGACCCGTCGTCAACGGCAAAAGCCGGAACAAAGGACGCAAGGCACACGGCCAATGCAAAAATGAGGGAGGTTGTTTTTTTCATAAAATAAAAGTTAACAAAATTTGCTATATTTTCAAGGCAACTCACTGCTGCCCAGGTGGTGGAATGGTAGACACTGGGGACTTAAAATCCCTTGGGGGCAACCTCGTGCGGGTTCAAGTCCCGCCCCGGGCATTAAAAACAAAGGTTTTTCGTAAAATTTCGAGTAAAACATGATAGAATTCTACCCCAACAGCATTTACTACCCCCGCGAGGCGGTAGAAGAAAAGCTCGCCAAGGGCGAACTCGACAAGACTGAGAAACACCTGATGGGCTGGACCGAGCGCCATCGCGGCGAAATCTGGGACTGCGCCCGCGACGACGCGGAAAACCCGACCGACGAGATTTTGCTCGACAACCTGCGCGCCCTGCTCCTGTGCAAGGGCTCCCTGCAGCCTGCCGCCGAGATGGGCGACATGATCAAGGAAATCAAGAAGGAAGTCTGGTACAGGAACGAGAAGGAACACGAAGCCGCCGAAGAAGTGGCCGAGGAATGGCGTGCCAAGTACCTGGTGAAGTGGCGCGAAGCCCGCATGTTCGAGGCGTTCATCCTCATCGAGAAACGCGCAGCCGAACTGCTCAAGATTCTGAGAGCCTAACCCCCTCCGTCAGGGGCGGTTATCGTATTCCGCAAGCCAGCGGACCGGGAACCAGAATTCCGTTATGCCGTGCACGCTGCGCGGGTAAACCCAGTACGTCCTGATGTGGTGGATGAGTTTCCACTTGAAATCGTCATCGTTGATGCTGCAGTACAGTATCTCGGGGTAGTCTATATGCCCCGTGGAATCGATCGTGAGCTTGAGGCCCACAAGGATATCCTCGTCATGGGTGCGGAAAAACGGCGTGGCAAGCCAGTGGAGCCCGGCGGCCCTGCCCTGCAGTGACTTCCCCAGTTTGAGCACGTCGCGACCGGCGCTGTTCTCCAGCACGTACAGGTCGTCGACGTCGGGCATGACGACGCGGCCCTTGTAGTACGACTGCGGCACGAACTCCTCTACTTCCTCCATGACCATGCGGGTCTTGGGGGGAGCATAACGCGGAGGCGTGGTGACAAGGCCGTAAGCGATGACCAGGAACACCAGTGCGAAAAGAATTATAGGAATGTTGCGCTTCAGCATACAGCCCCCTACTCAATAGCCTTCACGCAAAGTTGGATAGTCTTCTTGTCGTTGTAGTAGTTCCACGTGGGCTCGAAGACAATGGACAGGGGCCTGTTCTTGCCGACAAGCACCTTGTTCTTGCGCAGGCCGAAACCGATGGCGGAATAGGACTGGCTCCCGGCCTGGGAAAGTTCCATCTGCAGGTGCCCACCGCGCAGTTCGCGCACACGGTGCACCTTGACGCCTTCGGCACGGAACACCGGGTAAGGGAAGTTGCCGCCGAACGGCTCCATCAACTCGAAATAGTCGAGCACGGTGTGCGCCTTCGGGCGCGACGGCGACGGGGCCACGGAAAGTTCACGCAGCGCGACGTCGATATCGTAGCGGTGGGCCTCGTCCACCTCGGGGCCGCCGCCGGTGTAGCCCTGCTCACGGGCGGCGGCTTCCAGCCGCTCCCGGAGTTCGTCAATCTTTGTCGCGGCAAGCGAGAAGCCGGCGGCGTTCGCATGGCCGCCCCAGCGTTCGAACAAGTCGCGCACGTCGAAAAGGGCCTTATGCCAGTTGAAACCGGGAACGGCGCGGGCGCTCGCATGCGCCATGCCGTCGATAATCGACAGCACCGCCGCGGGCCTGTGGAATTCCTGGGCGAGTTTCGCAGAGACAATGCCGATAACGCCCACGTGCCAGTTTTCACCCGCCACCACGATGACCTCGGGAATTTTTTCGCCGTACTGTTCGCGAACGTTCTTGAGCGCCATCTCGGTAATCTCGGATTCCTTCTGCTTGCGGCGGGCGTTCCAGTTCTTGAGTTCCGAAAGCAACGCCATCGCCTCGGTCTTGCTTGCACTCAACAACAACTTAAGTGCCGGGTCGGGCCGTTCCATACGGCCAGGCGCATTGAGGAGTGGCGCGTACTTATACATTACGTCGATGCCGCCCACACTGCTCGCGGACTTCATGAGCGAACTGTACATGGCCTGCAATCCCGGCCACTCGCTATTGCGCAAGTGTTCAAGACCAATCTTGGTGAAGCGTCTGTTTTCTGGAGTCATCTGCACAAGGTCGGCCAAAGTACCCAGGGCGACCAAGTCGAGATACCGCGTCGGTACGGGCCGGCCAAGCTTTGCAAACAGGGCACATACAAACTTGTACGAAACACCGACACCGCAGAGTTCTGGGTTCGGATAAGCGTCGCCCTCCTGGTGCGGATCGAGCAGTACATCGCACTGCGGCAGTCCATCACCGCTGGGCTGATGGTGATCCATGACCATGACACGCATCCCGAGTTCCTTGGCGTGGGCTATTTCTGCATTCGCCGTGATGCCTGTATCTACCGTAATCAGGTTGCGCGCACCGGCCTCGTACATTTCGTCGACAGCGCTGACAGACAACCCATACCCGTCGCCAAAGCGGTTGGGCAGGCGCCACTGCGTCGCAATGCCGATTTCGGCAAGCGCCTTGCTGAGCAGCGTCACCGAGGTCATGCCGTCCAAGTCATAGTCGCCGAAGATGAAAATTTCTTCACCGCTCTTCTGGACATCCAAAAGCCATTCAACGGCCTCCCCCATGCCCTTCATGAGCATCGGGTCTGCGATGTCGCTGTCGCTGCCATACAGGAACTTGTATGCATCGGCCACATTCTTCACGCCACGCGACACGAGGAACCGGGCCACCAGGTGCGGCACCTTGAGTTCGCGAGCGAGCGTCGAGGCGACAAGTTCTTCCATCACTTGGCCCCCTCGAATAGTTTTACCGCAAGGGCCTGGATGCACACACGCGGCGATGTACGGCGGCTCGCGATGCGCGACATAGTCTCCTGCACGTCCACCAGGGCGAGATCCACGGCATTCGCATCGATCTGCGGATAACGGGAAGTATCGACCTTGGCCGTCGTGTCGGCGATGCGGAGCGGAGCCCCTGCCATGCCACGGGCCATGTCGGCCAGTAAGAACGACACCACTTCCAAAAAGCGGTTCGCGACGGCGGCATCCTCGATGCCCGCTTCTTCCAAATCAAAGAACAAGTCGGTGTAATCGCCCGAAAGGGAAAGGTTCACGAACCTAGCCGACAGGTCGAGCCAAGCAGAAGCATGCTGCGCGTAATACATGGCCTTGCCGGGGGAACCCACAGAAAGCCCAACCACGTCGTCAGTGACGGCGGACTCGTCGTAGTCGTCGTGCGCATACTCCACCGCAATGTTGCGAACTTCGTCGTCGGTCAAAGGCAAAAGGTGCAAGGCGAGGCAGCGGCTGCGGATGGTCTGCAACAAACGTTCGCGGCTGCTGGTCGTCAAAATAAAGTAGGTGTCCGGCGGGACTTCCTCAAGTGTCTTGAGGAAGGCGTTCGCAGCGGAATCGTTCATGCGATCCGCTTCCGCGACAATAATCGTGCGAACGCGGTCGCCCTTGAGGGCGAATCCCGCCGTCATGTTGCGTATAAGGTCCACCGTTATACCCGCAGCGGCGCTGAACACGTCGATGCGGTAAGGGTTCTTCACAATTTCTTCGATGTAGGCTTGCTTGTAATCCTGAATTGTCTTCGCGGTGCTCCCCGCCGACACATCGGATGCGCTCCTAGCAGAGGATTCCTTGGATTCCATGGGAACGACCCAGCCATCGGTATTGCCCGGGTCGGCCGCCATCTTGCAACCGAAGCAATGCCCACAAGGCCTGGATTCCCCAGCGCTGCACTGCAGTGCCTTCGCGATTTCCATCGCGAGCGCCTTCTTGCCTATGCCTACCGGCCCATCGATAAGAATCGCCTGCGGGAACCGGTTTTCACGGAGCGCAGCCATAAGACGGATGCGTTGCCGGTTCTGCGATGATGGGCCGTTCAAGCGATATTCAATCATTTCTGTTTCAACCATTCAAGAGGGTCCACGGTCTGTGTACCCTCGCTAACTTGGAAATACAATTTAATTCCATTTAAAGAAGCGATGTCACCGACGATGCCGATTTCTTCGCAATTCTGTACCGTTTTCCCCTCCTGCACACGGATGCTCTGGAGGTGCCCGTACACGGAATATGTTCCGCCCTCGTGCTCGATAATTACAGACGGACCGCGCCCGTCAATTTCTGCAACCATGGCCACGGTACCTGCCGCTGCAGCACGCACAGCAGAGCCCTTCTTGCCACGGATTTCCACACCGAGGTTACGCGTGGTGATATGCAATACCGGATGTTCCTGCAAGCCATACTGGCTTATGACTTCGCCCTTGAGCGGCATGCACTTGGGGCCTGTCACCGGAGTCGTCACGGCGACCTGCGGTTTCTTCACAACCTTCTCTTCCTTCTCGGGCTTGCCGCCCTTGCCCTTCTTGGCCTTGGCCGCCTTCTCTTTCCTCTTACGTTCTTCTTCGGCCTTCTTCGCCGCCTCAATTTCTTTCTTGCGCTTTTCTTCGAGTTTCTTGATGAGGGCCTGCATCGTCTTCTGGTTGCGTTCAAATTCTTGCAGCGCCTTCTTCTGCATGTTCTTGTCTTGCTTGAGCGAGAGGAGCATTTTTTCTTGGCCACTCATCTGGGTCACGAGGCCCTTCTCCTCTTGGGCCTTGCGGCTACGCATCCTGTTCAAATCTTCCAAGTGCCCTTGTTCCGTCTTCTTCATCTCGTCGCGTTCTTCCATCATGCGCGAAAGCATCAGCACCTGTTCACGATCCTCGTTGAGGATATGGTGTACCCAGTACACCTGCCTGTCTGGGTTACCTTTCTGCGAAAGGAGGTTATACAAAACGAGGGCTTCGCTCTGCCGGCCATTCACGTAGAGGCTGCGGATTCTGCGCCTCATGGCCTCCTTGCGTTCGACAATTTTGCGGTCAAGCGAATCGATATCGGCGGCAAGCCGCACCACGGCGCCCTGCACCATGGCCTCGCTCTTCGCCAGTTCGGCAATGTAGGTACGGGTCTGGTTGAGGTTCTGGTCCAAAAGCGAAATCGTGTTGAGGACGCCCTTCTCCTCACTTTCAAGCATCGCCAGTTCCTGGCGTTTTTTAGCGAGGTCTCCTTCGAGTTTCTTGAGAGCCTGCTTCTGCTCCTTGATTTGCGCATCGGTCTTCTTGGGCGCAGCAAGCGGAAAACAGACCAACAAGCACAGGAGAATCGTGAACAGGCGCATGGGTTTCTATTCCTGCTCGTTGCGTTTAATCTTGAGGAACCCGCGCACCGTGTGGAAGCTGAAATAGGTCGAGAGGGAAGATACCGCAAGTACGACGAGGAACAAAATCCCGCCAAACCCGTCGACATAGCTACCGACAATCGGGAACGATTCCGTGAAGGCATCCACGACCATCCAAAGGACAATCACCGCCGAAACACTCCCGAACAAGCCCTGTGCAAGGCCTTCCAGCACAAAGGGGAACTGGATAAAGAACGTACTGCCACCCGCATACTTCATGTTCTCGACAAGCAACTTGCGCGAAAGCAGGGAAAGCCGCACCGAATTGCAAATGATGAGCGAAAGCGTCACAAGCAAAAGGACGCATATCGTCACGGGCCAAAATACCATCTTGAACTTCCATTCGGCGATACGGTTTACCCAGTCCACGGGGGCCTGCACCTCCTCGAATACTCCGTCTCTCGCAATAGACTTGCGCACCTCGATGAGGTCAATCGGAGTCTTGCTCCTGTCGTCTAGCTTGATGCGGAAAAACGGCGGGATGGGATTGTCTTCTACCAAGTCGAGCATGTCTCCCGAGAAATGCCTCCGGAAGTCGGCCAAGGCACTGTCGGCGCTCACGTACTCGACGCTGTCCACGTGCTTCATGTGCAAAAGTCGCGAACGCACTGCCGCCACGGAATCGTCCGGAATGGGCCCCGGCAAAAACGCCTCGATAGCATAAAGCGACTTTTCGGTGTCGATGACGCGCATCGCGCCCCCAAGGAACAGCGAAGACGCCGCCAGCAACAGCGAGCAGAGGAATATCGTCACAAGGGAGGGCAAGATAACCGTGCGGTGCTGCTTCCATCCCCTGAAGGATTCCGATACTAAATAACCTAATTGACCTAACACAAAGCGAATAATAACTAAATTTAAGGGAGTCATTTAGGGGCGAACATGAAACACATCGCATTAAAGATTACAGCCTTCCTCTTCGGGATTGCCCTCTGGTTCTATGTCATCTCACTGAAGAATTTCCAGCTCGAGATAGAAGCCCCCATCATCCTCTCCAAGCTCCCAGAAACGCTCGCCATCGCCTCGAGGCCGCCGCAGAGCATGCCCATCACCGTAGAAGGCAGGCCGTTCGACCTCATCCGCATGCGCGCCCAGGAGACAAAGGCAGCAAGCATTGTCGTCGACCTGCACGATATCGAACTCGGCAGCCACCGCGTACACATTGGTTCCAAGAACTACTCCTCCCCGAACTTTCCGAACATCCATTACGTGGACTCCGACGAAAGGCTCAGCTTTATTGACCTCGACATCGACACGCGTATTGTCCGTAACGTTCCCATCAAGTCGAACGTGACTTTCCGGCCCGCCAGCGGTTATATCATCACCAGCGACCCGGTGCTCAACCCCGAAGGCCTCAACGTGTCCGGTGCACGCAACGCACTCATGCGCATTTTCGAAGTGCCCACCGATTCCATCCGCTACGATTCCGTCAAGGCGCCCGGCCGGTACACAGTGCCACTCCGCTTTGACCAGTTACCCGCCTACGTTGCACCAAACGATTCTTCAATCGAAATTTCCATTGATGTCCAAAAGGTTACAAACAAAGTATTCAAAAGCATTCCTGTCCACCTGATTGGCCGTTACGACAAGAACGAGGTGAGCCTCGTGCCAAGCACCGTCGAGGTGGAAATCACCGGTGGCGAAAAAATTCTGGACACGCTCAAAGCCGAAGCGCTCGACCTGTTCGTCGAAATCAACCGTTTCACCATCGAAGACGTGGATAGCCTGCCTCCCACCGTAAGGCTCATACTCGACAAGAGCATCAACACCGACATGAGCATCAAGGGCATCCAAATCAAGCCCGACAAGGTGCGCCTGCAGAGGAAGATCCTGCAACCCACCACCGGAACGGGAGCCGATTCCACACAGCCATCGAAGCCCACCGTATTCACGATGGACGACCTCGAAGAGGAGGGCAAATAGTGCTCTGGCTCGGAATTGAATCCAGCTGCGACGAGACCGCCTGCGCCGTACTGCAAGATGAACCTCTCCAGGTGCTTTCGAACCCGCTATACAGCCAAATCGACGAGCATGCACTTTACGGAGGCGTTGTCCCCGAAATTGCGGCAAGGGCCCACCTGCAAAAGATTGCGCCCATCGCCGAAGCTGCCGTCAAAGAGGCGGGAATTTCGCTCAAGGATATCGACGCCATCGCCTATACCACGGGCCCCGGGCTCATGGGACCGCTACTCGTCGGTGCAAGTTTCGCCAAGGGGCTTTCTCGCGACCTGGGAATCCCGGCATACGGCATGAACCACCTCGAAGGCCATCTCGCGGCCGCCTGGCTCAGCAACCCCGATATCGAGCCGCCTTTCCTCACGCTCACGGTCTCAGGCGGGCACACAGAGCTCATCCTGGAAGAACCTGGGTTCAAGTACACAAGCATCGGCCGCACCCGTGACGATGCCGCCGGAGAAGCGTTTGATAAATGCGGCAAACTCATCGGCCTCAAGTACCCCGCAGGAGCGACCATCAGCAAGCTCGCCCAGGGGCACAACCGCAAGTTCGTGGACTTCCCGCGAGCACTGCATGTCCGCAACAACTGCGAATTCTCTTTCAGCGGCCTCAAGACGGCCGTGCTCCGCTACACGGAAACCCATGAGCCCGACTTTATCAAGGTCCACCTCGGCGACATCTGCGCTTCGCTTGAAGACGCCATCGTCGACAGCCTCGTGGAAAAGACTATCACGGCCCTCAAATTGACCAAAATGAAGACCCTGGTGGTCGGAGGCGGCGTGAGCGCGAACGCCTGGCTGCGCACACGCCTCCAGGACTACTGCAACCGTCACGGCATCCGATTCTGCATCCCCGACAGGAGCCTCAGCACCGACAACGGGGCGATGATTGCCGCCGCGGCCATCCGCCGCAACCGGCAGGGACTGCTCAAGTCTATCGACACCGTGAAACCATGGATGCCGTTAGCCCCTTAAAAGGCATACAAGTTCAATTTTTCGCCCTAATTTCTTCAAAATCCCGTATTTTTACTCACAGATTTTGAAATTTATGCGAAATCAAAAAAAATATTCTACTACCATGCTCCTGTAAAAATTATATTATACATGTATGAGACACTGGGGTTTACATAAGCAATTTGAGCACCGGACTATCGGCCGGTGCGTTTTTGGCGTTTTAGCCCTCTGTGCCTTCCTGGCCTTCCCCGCTGCGGCCCAAGACCTGAACAAGAAAGTCAACGATGTAGATGTCTTCCGCCCCGAGAAGCGCGAGACCAGGGTCGAACTCGTCGATTCCAGCCAGAGCAATTCCATCAAGCTGAATGTCGACATCTTCGGCAGCTTAGACGTGCAATCCTACTACATCTTGTGGGACGAAGTAGACCTTTCTGAAGACATCAAGAAACTGATGACCACCCGCGACTTCGCCCGCGACGAGTTCTTCATGCAGAACATCGACCGCGAGCAGTTCGAACAGGAACGCCTACTGCAACTCTTTGAAGACAAGAAGCGCGAATACTTCAACATCTTCCCCGAAGAGGCGCTCAAGATGCTCGAAGACGAGCACAAGGACGACGACTAGCCGGAACCGCAGATGGAAGCACACAAGTTCCATGACTGGCAGGTATTCGGCTTCGACAGCGCACCGGCAAGACTCTTTGACGAAATCGGCAGCACGCACACACACATGAAGGAACAGGCCCGCGAAGGGCTTATTCCGCCGGGCACCCTCTTTGTCGCAAATTCACAGAGCGCAGGACGGGGGCGGCACGAGAGGACCTGGAGTTCGCCCGTCGGCAAGAACCTCTACTTCAACATTCTTATCCCACTCGAAGGCATTCCTGCGAAACGCTTCGCACAGATTACCCAGGTGGCGGCACTCACGTTCGCCGAAGTGTTCACCGGAATGCAGGAACAACCCGCAAGCGACGGCACAAAGATTACCGTCAAGTGGCCCAACGACATTCTTTACGGCAAAAGCAAGTTCTGCGGGATCCTCTCCGAAATAGTCTATATCCCGGCCAGCACGGTCAACAACTCGCACGGCAGGACGGTCCCCGCTCTTTCCATGGGAGTCGGCATCAACGTGAACAGCGAACCGGAAGACTACGCAGAACTCAACCGCGAAATCACGACGCTCAAGGCGATTCTCGGCCGTGAAGTCGACCGCGAAAAGCTGCTCAAGGCCCTTATCGGGAGCCTGGAACGCGCAGTGAAGCAGTTCGCAGCATTCGGTATTACCCCGTGGGTGAACGCCTGGCGCAAAATGGACAAGTTCATCGGGGCCCCGGGCACGATCATCGAACTGGACATGAGCGGGCAACCCGTCCGCAAGCACGGCAAAATCCTCGACATGCAGGACGACGGAAGCCTGAAATTCGAATGTGACGACGGGACAATTGAAACCGTCTACAGCGCGGATTTGGAAATTTAGGGATTACTTTTTCCGTTTGAAGAACATGCTGCCGACAAGCGAGACGGCAAGCACAACGATCATCGCAGTGAGAGCGGTATCAGCGGCTTCCCTATTCTCGCCCGCAAGGCCGGTCTCGATAAGGACCACGAGTACGAGCGCGATGACGGCGGCAGTGGAGCCCATGCGTTCGAACATCTTGATTTTGTCTTCGGTAGTAAAGGGCTTTTTAATAAAGGGCATTGACGTCGCCTCCCATGCAAATCCACACGATGAGCCCTGCCATCACGAGCACGCTGATGGCGACATTCGCCAAGAAAAAGTCGCGGTTCATGGCATCCAGGTCATCAGATTTTCTGAATAAATGAATATAAAGAACTGCAGCGGCCATGAGGCCCGATACAATCCACCAGGGCAATCCCATACTCCAAATAAAACCAAACGCTCCACATAGAGCGAGCATGGCGATGTGGCTCCAGAAAGCAATCTGCAAGGCACGCTTGCGGCCAAAGCGGGCGGGCACCGAATGTAGCCCCATCGCACGGTCAATTTCTTCGTCCTGCGTCGCATAGATAATGTCGAAACCGCCCATCCAGAGCATGAGAATCACAAGCAGGAATATCGGGAACACGGCAAACTCGCCACGAATGGCAATCCAGGCGCCGAGCGGGCTCATTCCGATGGCGAAGCCGAGGAACCAGTGGCAAAGCCACGAGAAGCGCTTCCAGTACGAATACGAGAGCAGCAAAAGCCACACCGGAAGCGCGAGCGCGCCCGCGAGGGGCTGCAGCAAAAAGGCGAACAACACGAACAGCAAACCGTTGACGGTGAGGAACGCGATGACCGAAGCCTTGCTCAGGCGCCCATCCGGCAAATGGCGTTTTGCAGTGCGCGGGTTCTTCGCATCGATATCGGCATCGGCAATGCGGTTGAAACTCATCGCGCTGTTGCGGGCAGTCACCATGCAGCCCACGATGAGCAAGACAATCCGCGCAGTCTCGGCAGCAGCCATACCACGGAAACCGTTTGCCGCCACCCACATGGAACCGAGGGCAAAAGGCATCGCGAACAGCGAGTGGCTGAAGCGAACGAGATGGCCGAATTCGAGGATTTTGTGGAGCATGAAGAAAAGTGGTTAGTGGTTGGTGGTTAGTGGTTAGGGATTTGGGGTTAGGGGGTTCCCCATGGTTTTACGATTCCGGCGCAATCCGCAGCCGAACCCGCGCCCAAGTGCTTGAGGACTTTTGCGACAACGGTATCCACAAGGTCTTCGATGGAGGTTGGCTTGCTGTAGAACTGCGGCGAAGCAGGAATCACCACGGCACCGGCGCGAGTCACCCGTTCCATATTTTCGAGGTGAATCAAGTTGTACGGCATCTCGCGGGGTACAATTACCAACGGCCGGCGCTCCTTGAGGCACACGTCCGCGCTACGCACCAGCAAATTGTCCGACGTTCCCGCAGCAATGCACCCGAGCGTTCCCATGGAACACGGCACAACAGCCATGCCCGCATAGTCGGCAGAACCGCTCGCACATTCCGCAAAAAAATCGTCCACATTGAACACGCTATCGACATAATCAAAAAGCGCCTTTTGCCCTTCGTATTCCACGACTTCACGGCCCGGCGCCGTCACAATCAACGACACTTCATGCCCAAGGCGTTTCAAGTGCATCGCCGTGCGCATGGCGTAAATGGCCCCGCTCGCACCAGTCACCCCGAGAATATAGCGGCTCACGCTTCACCTCCCGCCGGCACAGACTTCCGGCGCAAAAGCACGCGGTACGCCACCCCGAAAAAGCAAGGTTTCACATGCACAAGTTCAAAGCCGTTCTTCTCTGCCAAGGCAACAAAGTCCGCCACAGGCAAAAAACGGATAATCGAATTCACCAAATATTCATACGCATCCCGCTTGCTAAAGAACGCACCGAGCACTGGGATGAACAAGGGCGCAAGCCTCTTGTAGAAAAACTTGTTGAACACATTCCGTGGCGAAAAAAATTCAAGCACCTGCAAATAACCGCCAGCCGAAAGGACGCGAGCGGATTCCCGCAAGCCGCCTTCTGCATTAGGGAGATTACGCATTCCAAATCCGTTCAGGATTACATCGAACGCACCGTCGGCAAAAGGCATCTTCATTGCATCAAGTTGCACAGGTACAGCCGACGTTTTCTTGCCCACGGCCCCCTTCAGCATGCCATACGAAAAATCACCCAGAATGGCGACATCCTGTACACCGTTGAATTTCTCGTAAGTCGCCGCGAAGTCACCCGTCCCACCACAAAGGTCGAGCAAACGCTTGCCCGGTTTTATGCGTTTCAGCTCGCGGCAGCAGTTCCTGCGCCAAAGAATATCCTGGCAGCCGCTCAACGCATGATTCAAGAAATCATAGCGGTTTGCAATTTCATCGAACATTTTGCGCACAGGGCTCTTCATGCCACAAATTTAGAAATATACCTAGCGCAAGCCACGCACAAAAAAGAAAAGCGCGGACTTAAAAGCCCGCGCGAAAAATTTTGCTAAAAAACAATCTTACTTGAAGCTAGCTGTAATCGTCAAACCATCCGTAATCGTTGCACGGCAGGTTTCCGGCTTGCCTTCTACGGCTTCGCAGCCCGACCAGCTCTTGAACACGGCACCATTCGTTGGCACGGCGGTCAGTTCCATCTGCATTCCATTGAAGAATTCGCCAGAATAGTTCGTAGGCGAGCTCGTTCCCGGCAGATGCATGCCTTCCATGAGCACAGAGCCATCACCATCGGCTTTAATCTTGACCGACACAAGTTTGGCATCTCCATCATCCTTGAAGAATTCGCCCTTGTAGAGGCTGACAACTTCACCATCGCGAGATCTTGCCCATTCCTTGAGACGATCACCCTTCCAGTCGAATCCGCCTGGATAGTACATTTCATTCTGCTTGAATTTTTCAAGGTCCCTATCCTTTTCGGACGACGGAATGGTAGCGACCATCTGGTCGACGACCTTGCTCACATTATTACCATTCAAGTAGCCTTTCCACATAGCGCAGCTGCGGTTGATGAACAGGCGCTTGAAATCGGGGTTCTTGATAAGCTGGATGTACAGGTTGGCAAAGCAGCCGGTTTCCTTACAGAGGTGCTTACCGCCACCCTGCTTGATCCAGGTAAACATGTTAGTCCCGTCATTGAACTTTTCGCTATTCGGGTCTTCAACACCCCACTGCCAGCCAAAGCCATGGTCCAAGTCATAGACCATGAACTTCCAGGGCTGTTCCGGACTGCGCCAAGCGCGAACGTTGTTGTTCGGCCAGTCACCGTTGTGGATGTAGATTTCGGCAGCCATGTAGTCGGCGAAGTTACCCACATCAATCAATTTCTTCGCTTCTTCGTATTTGGCGTTATTTTCACCAGAGAAATCGTTCGTACCGATGAACTGGAGCATCTGTGCGTAAGCATCCGTAGTGCCGCCATTGGCATGCAAGCTGTCGTTCAGGTGCTTGACCATGTCAACCGTCTTGCTGTCAATGCCGTAGTTAGATTCGACATAGCTTTCGTTGAAGCGTTCACGCATGTCGTGGATGCCGTAGTAACGGCCGTTATAGAACACGACCACCTGACGGCTATGCTGATAATCCACACCGCTGCCGTTCAAGATTTCACCGCCCATAGCATCTTCAACGTAGTCGCTCACGAAGCGGTTACCGTTGTTGCGGAGGTTGAAAGCCTTGTACTTGGTGACATTCGGGTTCGTCGGGAACAGCGGGTAGTTGATGCGCCCATTCTGGTACTTTTCACGCATCACAATGGCAACAGACTTCTTGTCCTTGACACGGCTCCAGTTACCCATGAGCGAAATGCCAGCATCGATTTCCCAAGTTTTTTCCTTAGAATCGCTGCCCTTCTCGAAATATTCCACATGGACCGGGCGTTCCACGTCGGCATACATGCCTCTCGGGCATTCCTCAGGATCAGAGGCTTCGCACTTGACGTAGTTCTCCCTGAAGAAGGCGGAGTCCACGGTCACAGCCACCACCGGCATCTTGACCTGTTCGTTGATGAAGTACGTGTTGGTGACAATTTCCTTCGTCAGGTAGCCATCCTTGTAAGCAGCGCAGCGCAGCACCATGCTATGGTCGATGACCATGTCACTGTTGAATTCTTCGGAATCCTTGGTGGGAAGAGAGCCGTTCTTGGTGCAACGAATCTTGGTACCATCGGAAACCTTCGGTTTCTTCAAAGTAACCGTTGAGTTGTAGAAGCCGGCCTTCGCAGAGCCAAAATCAAACTTGGGAACGACGCCCTGATAAGCATCGGCTTCCGTGTTCGGGGCTTCGGGAGTGGGCTTGCTCATGTATCTCCAGAGACCGCCATCGATACGGCCCCAGCTCATGCCCGGTTCAAGCACCGGGAACTGGACGGTATCGCGCACCTGGTAATACTTGTCGATCAGGTAGATGGAGCCACCGTTCTTGTCAAGCTTCCAGTTGGTGTGCGTACGATAATGACGGTCACCGACATCCTTGGCTTCGGATGCCTTCGGAATGTTCTTTTTGGAGATGAACACATTGCGGAATGACTTAGGACGGATGACCTCGTTACTGAAAGCCCACTTGCGGGTTTTGTCGTAACTTTCAACAAGGTAATAACCGTTCAGGTCCGCGACTTCATCGCCGGCATTATAGATTTCAACCCATGCGGGATCATCGCCGTCTTCGTCAAGCCAGTCCAGGTTAACCGAAACAACTTCGGTTATACGCAATGCGGACTTACCCACCCAGTGAACGACCGTATCCCTAGGAACGTACACGATTTTTGTTTTCCAAATAGTATCACCCTGTTCAGTGATATCTTCAATGGTCGAATGGACTTCTGGGTCCTTGATTTCAACGACCTTATTCACTTCGCCAGTCTTGGGATCTACAACTTCGGTAGTATCGATCCTTGGCGGAAGATTATCCGGATTATTCGGATTACTCGGATTACTCGGTAAATTGGAATCGGAAGAGGTAGGTTGTGTTACGTCCTCGCTTTCAGAATCCCCGCAAGCCAGCAAGAATCCAGCGACAGCCCCAACAGTCATTAGATTTCGAATCATTTTAAAGTAACGCACAATATCCACCTATAAAATAAAGAAACCATTCTACACGTTACCGTGTAGAAACAGCCCAATTCAATTCATCCTCTACTAAATCTAGTAGAAAATGAAGAAAAAATGAAAAAACATTGGTAATATCTTCTTTACACCTTGACAAGGAACACATTTTTGCTAAATTTGGTCTACCCAAATGGTTCTGTAGCTCAGTTGGTAGAGCAGTGGACTGAAAATCCACGTGTCGGCGGTTCAATTCCGCCCGGGACCACGAAAAGCCTCCGGAAACGGAGGCTTTTTTTTACCCAAAATTTACATGGTTCGACTGGTCTAGAAAAGCCCCGCTTTTGTAAGCAATCTACAGGCACAAAAAAAGGCCCTTAGGGCCTAGATTCGCCTGTTACGGTATCCAGAGTAGAAAAGTTCCCAATGATCCAGAAGGACATCCACCAGTTCTGGTTGGAACTGCGTTCCGCGCTGTTTGATGAACTCGGCACGCACATCCTCTTCGGGCCAAGCTTCTTTATAGCAACGCGGGCAAGACAAGGCGTCCAGCACGTCGGCTACAGCGCAGATACGGCCAGAAAGCGGGATATCCTCGCCCTTCAGCCCGTCGGGATAGCCCGTGCCGTCCCAGCGTTCGTGGTGGGTCCCAGCAATCTCGGCGGCAAAGCGCAGCAGTTTGCGCTTAGAAGCACGCAGCATCTCGCGCCCAATGACGGAATGCGTCTTCATGACAGCGAACTCCGTCGTGTTGAGGCGGCCCGGCTTGTTGAGCACCGCATCGGGGATGCCAATCTTGCCCAAGTCGTGCAGAGGCGCCGCAAGGCGAATCTTCTGGCAATAGGATTCCGGCAGGCCCATGAACTTCGCCAGGTTGTAAGAAACCTCGGCAACACGTTGAATGTGGTCGCCCGTCTCCTGACTGCGGTACTCGGACGCATCACCTAGAATATGGATGATATCCCTCTGGGTGGCCTCCAATTCGGCATTGAGCATCGTGGATTCCACAGTCTTTGCGGAATACACGGCGATAAGCGAAAGGTTTTCTAAATCCTTCGGAGTGAAATACCCCGGTTCACCCTGTTTGTTGATAGCCTGATAAACCCCCATGACCTTCCCGACAGAATTCTTGAGGGGAACAGCCAGCACGGACTTCGTGTGGTAGTGCGTCTTCTCGTCGCTGCGGCGGTCGAACCGCTCATCGTTGTATGCATCTTCCACAAGCAGGGACTCGCCAGTAGTCAAAGAATGCCCGGCAAAGCCCGCTTCCATCGGGATGCGGAGTTCGTCGACACCGTGGGCGACCTTGGTCCACAGTTCGCGTTTTTCCTTATCCAAAAGCCACAGGGAACAGCGGTCAGAGCGTACGATGGAACGGCCCAAATCGTTCATGAGCACAAGGAGGCTGTCCACCTTGCGTTCCGAAGCAATCTTGGGCATGTACTCAAAAAGCAGATGAAGAATCCGCTGAGAGTCGTCCATTTCGTTTTTGTGCTCTTCCGTAGCCATCACCTTAAAAGTATAAAACTTTTCAGCAAAATGGTTTACCTGTTGACACGGAAGATAAACTTTTTTACCTTACACACGCCTGGAGGAATAGGCTAATTGGTAAGTCAGCGGTCTTGAAAACCGCCGCCGTAAGGCTTGGGGGTTCGAGTCCCTCTTCCTCCGCTAGAAAAGAGTCGGTTTGCGCCGGCTCTTTTTTTATTGCTAGGCACCGTAAAATTCCTGCATGTCTGCAGCATAGTCGGCCGCAGCCGTGACCGGCTGGTCGTAGAGCAAGGTAAAGACTTTAACAGGCAGCGGGAAATTTCGCCCAAGAGCGCTCAGACAGGAGAACGTGGTCGCCCCCGTGGTGAACACGTCGTCCACCACGAAAACCGTTCCACGGGGTGGCAACCGCGCAGGCAGCGCCCTTTCGAAGGCACCCGCCACGTTCCATTCGCGTTGCGAGCGCGACAGTTTGGTCTGCGATACCCGAAACGTCCTACGTCGGAGCCAGCGGCACACACGGCCGCCATACAGCTCGGCAAGCGCCCTCGCAATCATCTCGGCCTGGTTGTAGCCCCGCTCCCTGTAGCGCGCCCTATGAAGCGGCACAGGCACAAAGAAAAACGGTCTCGGGAGCGTATCCACAGTCTGGTGAATTACGCCTCCCGGCATCGCCGACGAGTGGCGCACCAGAAAGCGAGCCATCCCAGGTATCGATTTGTACTTGAGCGAATGGATAAGGCGCCGCGTGAGCGAATCCATCGGGTAAAGGCAGAACACGTCGGGCGCAGGAAAACTCATCCCAAGCGACTCGCGCTTCAGCCGGCGCTCGCAGTCCGGACAAAGCCACGGGTCCAGTGCATCCGAACTTTTGCCGCAACCGAGGCAATCCATACCAAAAACAAAATTTTCTATGGTCCTAAGAACACCCATATAAGGCCTCCTAAGGCTATAGACGTTTTTACGCGGGATTTTGTCCACCCCAAACGAAAAAAAACGGCAGACAGGCGTCTTTTCACGAATAAAGGGGATTACGGCCTACTGATGGCCGTGGAGCCTCATGTTCACGAGGAAGCCGACCAAAACCATGCAGGTAAGCGCGAACGAGCCACCGTACGAGATAAACGGGAGCGGGAGACCCGTGACCGGCATGAGCCCCACCGTCATGGCGATGTTCACCACCACATGGAACAAGATAATTGTCGAGGCCCCCATCGTCACAAGGGTGACAAACGGGTCGGAAGACATCTTGCAAATACTCGTCGCTCGCCAGAGGAACAACGCAAAGAGCAACAGCACGAACGTACAGCCGAAAAAGCCGAACTGCTCGCCCAACACGCTGAAGATGAAGTCCGTATGTTCTTCGGGCAAGAACGCGAGGTTCGTCTGCGAACCGTTGCCGAAGCCCTTCCCCACCGCGCCTCCGGAACCGATGGCCGTGATGGACTGCAACACCTGGTAGCCGTCACCCAGCGGGTCGCTCATGGGGTCAAGGAACGTGTTCACGCGCTTCTGCTGGTGCGGTTCGAGCATGTTCCACGCCATGGAACTCGCATACCCCGAAAGGATGTTCACCACAAGGATAGCCGCCATCAGCGCCTTGGGCAAGCGCCTACGGAACACGGCAAACACAACGAGGCAAATGAAGGCACCCCACAGCACCTGGAAAAGGATAGACTGGGAATGCGAGAGCAGCACCGAGAACACTGGGCTTACCACAAGGAACAAATCCGTGAGCGAAAGCCCAGCAAAGAAAAACGCCACCAACGTCACCGCAATAAACACGAGCGCCGTACTCAAGTCCGGCTGTTTGAGCACAAGAGCGAACGGCACGATGAACAGCAGAGCAGGCACAACAAATGTCTTTAGTTTAAACAAGCTAACAGGATGTTTGGAAAGCCAGAACGATATGGTCAGCAGGTACGCAATCTTTGCAAATTCCGAGGGCTGCAACTTGAAAAAGCCGAGATCGATCCAACGCCCAGCGCCCTTCACCACGTCGCCCGCCAAGAAAAGCACAATGCAAAGCAATACGAGCGACACGACATAGACAGGGAACGCAATATTCTTGAGCCAGTCAATCTTCACGAACACGATGCCGGCCGCAAGGAGGCTACCACCGAAAAAGTAGACTATCTGCTTGAACCAGAAGGTGTCGTACATGGGGATATCTTCGCCGGTCGTCGCGGAATACACCAAACAGACGCCGACGGTCATCAGCGCAAACGTGATGCCCAAGAACAGCCAGTCGTACTTGAGCGACTTGTCTAGGAAGCGTCCCGAGCTCATTTCTTGGTTTCCTCCTCCTCGATACCGAAATATGCCATAAGCACCTTGCGGGCCACCGGAGCGGACTTCGCGCCACCACCGCCCGCCGCCTCGAGAATCACCGCAACGGCAATCTGCGGGTCGTTGAGCGGGGCCACGGCAGCAAACCAGGCATGCGTTTTCTCGCCCTTCTTCCATTCACCCGAACCGGTCTTGCCACCGACACGGATTCCGGGGACAGCGCCGCGCTTGCCCGTACCGCCCGGATGGTTCACCACAGAATCGAGCGCGTTCATCAAAATGCGGTGTGTTTCGGGCTTCATGTGGCCCGAACGGATAACCTTGGGCTCGTAGCGGCGCACCAGCGTGCCGTTTTCGTCGCGCAGTTCCTTCATAAAGTGAGGCTGGTACACGCCCTTGTTCGTTGCGAGGGAGCCAATAAGCACAGCCTGCTGCAGCGGCGTCACAAGTTCACCCTGGCCAATAGCGAGGTTCAAAATAAGGCCACGCGCCCAACGCCAACCAAGGCGCTTGTTTTTCGCATTGAACGAGGCCGAATCCGGGAGCCAGCCGCCCTTCTCGCCGGGGATATCCACGCCAAGGGGCTTCTCGCCCAAGCCGAAACGCCGGCCGAACTCGTTGATACGCGCCATGTCGATATCGAGACCCGCCTGGTAGAAGAACACGTCGCAAGAGAGGCGAAGGGCATGGACCACGTTCAAGTTGCCGTGGACACCCCAGCACTTTTGGTAGCGGGCACCATACTGGTAGCCGCCCGTACATGATTTCGGGTAATACTTGCTCTCGGAAAGGACCCCATATTCCAGGCCCGCCCCCGCCGTGACCAATTTGAACACCGATGCAGGCGTATAAGTACCGGATATGGCGCGGTTCGTGAGCGGACGCATGGAATCGAGCGCCACCTGGGCCCATCCCTTGTTGCGTTCGCGCTTTTTCAACGAGAAAATGTTCGGATCAAGCCTCGGGGAACTCACCATGGCAAGAATTTCGCCATTTCGCGGGTCGATGGCCACAAGCGCCCCCTTCACCGAATCGGGAATCGCCTCTTCGGCCACCTTCTGCAATTTCAGGTCAATCGTCGAAATCAGCTGCAAACCTGTAATCGGGGCCTGCGTTTCCACGCCACGCACCTGCCCTACCTCACGCCCGGCAGCATTCACCTCGACCAGTTTCAAGCCGTTCTTACCGCGGAACTCCTGGTCGTAACCCTGCTCCAAGCCTTTTTGGCCAATGCGGTCCCCCAGAGAATAGTTTTCGTATTCGGGCAACTTGAGCTGTTCTTCTGATATTTCGCTTGTGTAGCCGAGCACATGCGAGGCAAGCGTACCATAGGGGTACTCGCGGCGGGACTCAATTTGCGTAATGACTCCAGGCAACTCAGAGGAATGTTCTTCGATAATGGCCACCTGTTCCGCAGTCGCATCCTCTAAAATGCGGATGGGACGCGTCTTGATCCAATTGATACGCTGAAATGCCGTATCCAGGGAAAGGGAATCAAAAAGGAGTTCCCCATCCTTGTCCTTGATTTGCAGGAGCTTGTTGAGAATAACCTTGCGGTCTTCCTTCTTTTTGGGAAGGCTCATCGCATGGAGCGCAATTTGGTACGAAGGCCTGTTGCGCACGAGCACATTGCCGTTGCGGTCGTAGATGTAGCCACGTTCAGCCGTAAGCACCACCTTGCGCAAGCGGTTGTTCTCGGAACGCTGGAGATTCTCCTCGTAATGCGTAAACTGCAAAGAATACAGCCTGATGACCAGGACCAAAAACAATAGGGCCACTCCGGCAAGGAACACGACGATATGCCAGTTCCTGCTCTGTACCGCCTCGTTATCTTGATTGTCATTTAGCATGCTTTGCCGGTTTCCCCATACTCAAGTAGAACACCAAGGCACCGACAAAAAGCGTGTATGCGCATTCCGGTAACGTTTCCTTGAAGAACAGGTTCGTGACGGCCTCCCCTTCCAGCCCAGTAAAGAAGAAGTACACCATATCACACACGAAAAAGGCGAGCCCGAGCACACCGACCTTGGTCGGGAAATTAAGCGTAAGGAAGCGTTCCTCGAGTTGTCCGACAAGGAATCCAATCAAGGTCATCGATATGGCATGCGCCCCGAGCCATTCCACCGGAGCATAGACATCCTGCGTAAAGCCCGCCAAGAAGCCCCAGAAACATCCCGAAGCCGGACCGCGCTTGATGGCTGCGGCAACGACAAAAATGATGACAAAATCCGGAGAAACGCCGAACATGCTGATCCAGTCCGCAACCGTCGTCTGCAGGACAAAGCTCAACAAAAAGAGCACAAATGCCTTCAGCCACTTACTCATCCAGCAACTCCTGAATGACCCATTCCGGATCCTTCTGCATAATGAACACTTCCTCGAGCATGGAAATATCCTGGAACGGTGAAACATCCAATTTGCGCATCACGTCAAGATCTGCCCTGTTCACATCCTTCACGAGCCCCACTGGGATGCCCTTCGGGAATATGCCACCCAGGCCAGAAGTGATTAGCGTGTCGCCTTCCTTGACTCCAGCATGCGTAGGCACCATGGCCGAAAGCTTTTGACCATCGGCACTTTCGAGGAAGCCCACCACACGGGTGCGGCGCTCCATTACAGACAACTTAAGGTTTGGGTCCGAAATCAACTGGACTCTGGAATGCGTGAACGAAGCCTTGGTCACCTTGCCCACCAAACCCTTCGTCGAAAACACGGGCATGTTTTCCTTAACACCATGGTAAGTTCCCCTGTTCACGACGAGTGTCGTGAGGAACCGTCCCGGATTATGACCGACAACGCGAGCTGTCACGATGGGGAAATCCCACTTGTCATCAAACCGGACCAGCGTGTGGAGTCTAGCCAATTCTTCCAGACCCTCACTGGCATGGTAAAGTTCCTGGCGAAGCCGTGCATTTTCTTCTTTAAGCCGCTCGTTTTCGTCTACAACCGAACGGTATTCATTCAACGAAGACAGTGCTACCTGTGCCGGATAGAACACGGAACCGAGCACCGACGACACGATGCTCTCGCGCACCGTGTTGGGAGCCTCGCGCATAAGCAATCCAAGCAGCATAAAAAAGACAAAGGCAACAATGCCATGTCTTTGGGTAAACAAGTCTAAAATAAAGCGGAACGCCTTACGCATCAGACTCCAACCAAACGGAAATTAGTTGGACGAGGCGATAAGGACGGGACGATACTTGTCGAGATCTTCAAGAATTCGGGCAGCACCCTTGCATACACAAACGAGGGCGTCATCAATCACGTTGACGGACAGGCCCGTTTCCTTGCGGATACGTTCGTCGAAGCCACGCAACTGGGATGCACCACCCGTCATGATGATTCCCTTGTCCAAAATGTCGGAAGACAGTTCGGGAGGAGTCATGCTGAGAGCCTGCTTGACGGCTTCGATAATGGCCGTGACCGGTTCTTCCAATGCAGAACGGATTTCGGTGCTGGTAATGGTCATGGTGCGCGGAACGCCGGCGATAAAGTCGTGTCCCTTGACTTCCATGGAAAGTTCTTCTTCAAGCGGACTTGCAGAACCGATCTGAATCTTAATCTGTTCGGCAGTGCTCTCGCCCACGCAAAGGTTGTACATGGTGCGCAGGTGGCGCACAATGGCCTCATCCATCTCGTCGCCGCCCACACGCACAGAAGCGTTGCAGACAGTGCCATTCAGCGCGATAACCGCGATATCGGACGTACCGCCGCCGATATCGACAATCATGTTGCCCACAGGGTCTTCCACAGGGATTCCCATACCCACGGCAGCAGCCATCGGCTCGTGTACCAGGTGAACTTCCTTTGCACCCGCCTGGCGTGCAGCGTCAATCACGGCACGTTTTTCCACCTCGGTAATGCCCGAAGGAACACCGACCACCACACGAGGTTTCACCATCCACAGCGGGTATTTCTGCACGCGCTTGATGAACGTCTGGAGGAGGTTTTCTACCAATTCGAAATCGGCAATCACGCCATCGCGCATCGGGCGCACGGCGCGACTTTCGCCGGGAGTACGGCCAAGCATCTTCTTGGCCTCGAAACCGATAGCCGAGACGCGATTGTTCTTGCTATCTACGGCAATCACGGTCGGTTCGTTGATGACAATACCCTGGCCCGCCACATGAACGAGTGTATTTGCGGTCCCCAGGTCAATACCTATATCACAAGAAAATAAGCCGAACAAAATTATGGTCCTTTTTAAGGGGTTAAAACCAAATAATCCTATGTAAGAAAAATACAATTATTTGAGGTGCTCTGAGTGCGCTACCGCAAGGAATCCCCGCCAAAATAGAGTTTCTTGAAATAGCGGTCCCAATGGCGATAATGGGCGTCGTAGCGGTACTTGCGCTTCTCGTGCAACTTGATATCCTTGTACATGAAGAAATCCACCTCGGCGTATGCCGAATAGATTTCCGCCTTCGCACCTTCGAACAAACGAAAATCCTTGATGCGGTAGTAAGGCGTATCGAGCAGTGCGGCACGGTCTCCAGACCCATGCAGATATTCCGCGACATTGAACTCGAGATCGTCCTGGAGGAAGGCTTCCAGCTTGGTCTCTATGCGCTCCGTGGGTTCGGAGCAACCAAGGAGCAAGGCGCATGCTATTGCAAAAAAGAAAAATTTCATGGCGAAAAAATATAAATCTTGGTCCGGGGAAAAACACCATAAAAAAAGAAACGCGCCCTTGAGGCGCGTTTCCCGTATTTAGGATTTCAACTAGAAGGAGTAAGTTGCAGAAATTCTGGAGAACAGACGGCCTTCGCCCTGGAACGGATTGCGGAAGAGCAAGTCTTCGGCAACGGTCACGTCAATCTTCAATTTCTCTTCGATGTTGATACCGAAGCCGAAGCCGACATGGTCGTCCGCTGTGCCATCAGCAAGCGGGTTCGTAGCAAAGAAGTTGCCGTTGTCGCGGCAGATACCGTTGTTGCCGGTATTCTTCGAATCTACGTCGCACTGCGTGTAGAGAATGGACTTCTGACCGCCAACGCGGATGACAAACCAATCCCACCAGATATTGCGTTCGATACCGAAGCTAATCATGCCGCCGATGTCGCTACGCTTGTCCCAGTTCGGGTCGTCCTCGTTCTGGGAATCATAGAGGCTCTCACCCGTCGCGTAGTTGAACGTCCAGTCGTGGGCCTTCAGCTGGTTCCAGATGAAGTCGCCGCCCAACCAGAAGAAGCCGCGGTCCAAGGCAACGTTGATGCCGAGGCCGACCTGGGCATGCTTGTCGTCGATGCCCGGAGCCTGGATGAGGTTCATGGAGAACGCCGGTACGAGTTCGCCGTCGATAGCGTCGAGGCTAAAGAACGCACGGGAATTGGCGAGGAAGGAGAAGTCACCATCGTCAAAGAAGTTCTTGTGTTCGGGGCCGTACTGGATACGGGCGAGGCCGAAGCTGAATTCGAAGTCGATGCTGCTGCCGAACTGGAGGTTGAGGCCTGCATCGGCCTGCACAATAGAAGCAAACGCATCAGGGACTACCTGGTAGGAGCCATCTTCTGCCTTGTCGCCACCATCCTGGTGAGCGATGTAAACATGCAAGCCCCAAGCGTCGCCGTTAGAAAGCGAACCGCCCAAGAAGCCATCGAAGTTCGTCACGGTTTCCGGGACACGCGAAGTGTCGTTTACGGCGTCACCAACGACGCGAGTCGGCAGATACTTGGCGAGAGGCGATGTACGCCCGAACAAGCCACCAATAGAAAGACGCGGATCCGGATTGCCTTCGTCACCGAGAGAAACCGAGAAGATACCGCCAAAGTTCGGATGCTGAGGATCGAGGTTCGTCCCACGTTCCACGTCCTGCGTATAAGGACCGAATTCACCAATCAAGTAGTTCGGGTAGAGATTGATGTTTGCAGGATTATCGAAAATACTCACGTCATCCATGATGTACGTTGTATTCTTGCCCATTGATTCAATACGGGCAAAAGTCGCAAAGGCAGAACCGACTCCCAGAATGCCGAATGCCATGCCTACTGCAGCAGCTGATTTGAAATTCATAGAGAACTCCTGTTGAAAAACCTGCTATAAAGTTAATTTTATTTAACCATAAAAACAATAGATTGTAACAAATTTGCTCTTTTTTTTGGATATTTTCTACAAAAAAAGGACCGAGTCAAACTCGGTCCTTTTTTCAAGCTTTCCAAAGATTATTCGGAGAACGTGAACGGAATGGTTACCGTCGTGTTACCGGACTTCACCTTGCTGAACTTCCAGCGGCTGACGGCATTCTTGATTTCGCCATCAAATTCGCCGTAACCAGTGGTGGAAGAAGCAATGGAGATGCTGATAACTTCGCCACCCGGAGCAATCGTGAACTTCAAGGTAACCTTACCCTGGAATCCCGGTTTCTTCTTCAGGAACTTGTTATAGATGTGACGGAGACCCGGAGTACGCTGACGGACGACCTTCATGATGTCCGCTGCGGAACGGGAACCACCGCCGGCGCCCATGTCGATATCGCGTTCAGACGGAGTCTTGATGGAGCCCTTAGCCTTAGTAGCGATACCACCGCCACCACCGCCAAGGAGGCCAGCAAGGCCGTCACCGATACCACCGGAACCACCTTCTGCGTAACCTTCGTTGAAGCCACCATCAGCCTTACCGCGACGGCCACCGAGAACGGTCTTACCCGTCGTCTGGAGACCAGCCACGTCCTTGAGCACCTTATCGATGTCCTTGGTGAACTTCTGGTTCTTCATCAAGTCATAAGCAGCAGCGGAGGCGTTCTTGGTCTGAGCGGTGAGGAGCTTGAGCACGCCGCGAGTCTGCGGAGCGTTCGGCTGACCCTTACCACGCGGCTTACCGCCACCACCGGCCTTCTTACGAGGCTTCTTGGGTTCTTCTTTCTTCTTTTCTTCCTTCTTCTCTTCCTTCTGTTCGATGGACATAGAAGCGGAAAGATCTTCGTTCGCGGATTCTTCGAACACGACTTCGTCAACGACTGCTTCGTACATGGAAGCCCACATACAAATTGCCAAAGCGACGACCAAGGAGATACCGGCGATAGCGCCCATCTTCTTGTCGGATTCCGGCATAAGAGACGCGACTAACGGATCCATAGGAACATTCTTAGCCATAATTATTCCTCCCCGCCGTTCTTCATCATCACAGCAAATGCGATGTTCGTGTAACCGGAGAAGCCACAAGTGGCCATCACCTTATACATAGCATCGTACGGGATGTTCTTGTCAATCTGCACAATGATGCGTCCAGCTTCATCAGCCGGCAGGTTGTTGGCCAAGGCATGATCCTTTTCAATCTGGCGACGTTCTTCAAGCACGGCATTCACCTTCTCAACGAGGAGGGAATCCTGGGCGAGCACGTCTGCAGTGGGAACGATCTTCTCGTTGTCAACCACCACGAAGCCGTTATCGACCACGACCGTCAGGGACACTTCCTTGGGCTGCACCTTGGAGGTAGAGTTCGGCAGAACCAGGTTTTCGGCCTGGGTCACCAACTGACCTTCAGCATCGATGTTCTTAATCATGAACACCAGGATGATGGTCATCATGTCCATCATGGATGTCAATGAGAACGGGACATCTTCGCTATATTTACGAGTTTTTCTCATGTATTAGCCTCCCAGTTTCGCAAGGTTGATCTTGGTGAAACCGGCTTCCTTAGCACGGTCCATGAGCTGGATGATCTTGTCGAACTGCGTATCGTCGTTTGCCACGATGATGATGTTGTCGACGTCTTCCAGGTCGATGAACTGCGTATGGATAGCAATCAGATCCTTCGCAATCACATCGTATGCGGAGAGCGCATAAATGATGTTGCTTGCGGCGGCATCGGGCTTCAGAGCGCGTTCAGAGTTCTCGGAAAGCGTGCTTACGCGAGTACCAGCACTCGGCAACTTCAGAGCAGCCGGCTTCTGCAAGCCGAGCGGGCCTTCGCCAGGAAGGGCGAGGAAGTTGTTTGCACCGTCGAGGTAAACGCTATCCGGCCTGCCTTCGCCCTGAGACGAATACATGCCCCAAATCACGCGACCCGGATCTTCTTCGGATTCTTTTTGGATAGCCCACAGTTCGATAGTTTCGATGTCGTAGATATACTTTTCGACATCCATTTCAGAACCGTCCTGGCACTTCGGGCCGTGACCGCCTTCAACGACGGACTTCACGTCTTCCGGAGCGTAGGTAATGAGCTTTGCATCGGACTTACAACGGAAAGTCCACATTTCCTTGAAGTACACGTTCGGCTGGAAACCGCCACGTGCGCCGATTACCAGGTAATCGGTGGTAACAGCCAACGACAGATTCAATGCCTGCTGGTCGGGTTCGGGAGGCGTATCGTCCATAATCATGTTGCTGCGCTCAGGCAGGTTGACTTCGACGATGGCGAGCTTCTGGAACGCCGTCATGGACAGCAGCATAGGAATCAGAATCGTGAACAAGCCCATCGCCGGCAACAGGTCCGGTTCTTCTGGCTTTTTCGGCTTCTTGATTTCTTTTGCCATAGTTTATAAACTCCAGTTAAATAGTTCTACTCTAATCGACTATTACGACAGGGAGTTGATAATCTTGAGGCCCTTTTCTTCCATTTCCTGAATCAAACGTTCAGAGTTCATGTTGAGGATACCGACGATCACCAGGAGAGGCACGGCGGAGAGAAGTCCGAGGAGCGTAGTACCCATAGCGATAGCGATACCGTCAGCAAGAGCCTTAGCACGTTCAGAAGCCGGTTTGTTAGCCACAGCGTCGAATGTGTAGATCAGACCGTAAATCGTACCCATAAGTCCGAGCAACGTGGAGATGGAAGCCATAACGGAAATGATGGAGATGTAACGAGTGAGGCGCGGAGCTTCAGTGAGGAACACAGCGTCAGAAGCAGCAACCATCATATCGCGAGCCTTGTCAGCATCCTTGCAGTTGAGCTTGGCACCAACGATAGCGTCCATAACCTTAGCAATCGGGAGATTCGAGCTCTTAGCGAACTGGAGAGCCTGTTCCAGCTGGTTTTGCATAACGAGCTTACCGAAATCAGCCATGAACTTGGCACGGCCCTTAGAGCTCTTCACCATGATGTAGAAGAAACGTTCAAGAGAGAAACCAAGGCCGATAACGAACACGACCAAGATGATCCACATGAACTGGTAACCATCAGATTCAGGGCTGAAGGATTGAAGCATTTTAGACATTAGAGACTCCTTTAATTGAGTTATTGTTTTTTTGTTGTTTTTGATAATCTTTGTTCATATTTATTTTTTTTTGAACCATTATGGGAGATTATTTGTAGTAAAACTTTCTTTACCGCATAGCAATCGCCCTCAAGCCCAATGAAATAAGGGAATCCCATGAACAAGGATTCCCCGTAAAATAGTTTTTACCGCTATTTTTTCTTGCCTTTTTTGGCTTTTTTCTTGGCCTTCTTTTCCTTTTTGGACTTCTTGGACTTCTTAGAAGTCTGTTCAACAGCGGAATCGTCGGACACAGATTCAGAAGTAGCTTCCACACCCCTTTCAGAGGCCGGGATCAAGCTCGGGTTAGCGGTCCATTCCTTAAGCTTGGCGAGTTCTTCTTCAAGCTTGGTACGTTCGTCCTTAGTTTCCTTGACGATGTTACGGAAGGTGGTAACCTTTTCTTCCAAGGTCATAGCGTCAGACTTTTCAATCTGTTCGATACGGGCCTTGAGCTTGAAGTAAGACGGGTCAGCAAAGAGGGTCGAAGGATCGAACTTTTCGATCTTCGTATTGAGATCTTCGTTGTTTTCGTCCAACTTTCTCAAGGTTTCGTAGAGCTTGGTCGTCCATTCGTTATCGATGCCGTAATGAGCAGAGGCCTTGATACCCGTAGCGCACTGCGGGATGGCGAGCTGCTTGGCAGCGTCAGAACGGTTGTTCAATTCTTCGCGGTAGGCTTCCAAGTCTTCGTGGGCAGCCGTAATAGCGTCATCCTTCACCATGCCCTGACCGATATATTCGCGGACAATCAAAGCACTATCCGGAATCGGAGAGCTGGCAAACGCATCGGCAACTTCGACGAACACAGCGCAACCCTGGTAGTACATTTCGATGTAGCCCATTTCTGCGGCAATCACATCCTTGTTGTAGAAGCCCTGGTCACGAGCGAGGTCAATGTTCTTCTGGAAGATCGGACGAGCCTGTTCATAGTAAGCCGGGAGCTGTTGCACGATACCGATACGTTCGGCGAACTTTTCTTCTTCCTTCTTACCGTTGAGCTGCTGTTCACGAATCTTTGCAGCCATCGTCACGAAGAGCATACCCATCTTGTTGGTGGCACGGAAGGTCCACTTTTCAGAAGCGTAGGCTGCAGACTTGGAGTAGTGGCCCATGGCCTTCTGGAGGATTTCAACCAAGGTCTTGATGGTCTTGGCCTTGTCCTTTTCCTTACCCTTCAGCACATACGGTTCCATCTTGCGGAATTCATGTTCGCCGAGGTAGAATGCCGCTTCGGCCGGAATGCCCGGGTCGGCGTTCTTGATCTGCAAACCGTACTTGTCGTAGGCTTCCAGCGTCTTGCGGTAGTCTTCGACAGCCTTGTCTTCTTCCTTGAGTTCCATGTAGGCACGGGCGGCACCGATGTAGGCAGCAATCAGCTTTTCCTTGTCTTCGGTGTACATCCTGATGAAGTTGTGGTATTCCTTAGCAGCTTCGTCCCACTTCTTGGCGTTGGCGTAGGCCAGCGGAATGCTGAACGCAGCGTCAAGAGCGTAGGTGCTCTTCGGGTAGTCGCGAACGAGGTCCTTGGAGCAGCGGATAGCTTCGTCGGTCATCTTGGCTTCGTCATAGCTCAAGCATGCGCTATAGAGGAATGCCGGAGTCTTTTCGTTCTTCGGATAACGCTTGTAAGCGAGTTCGAAGGTGATAGCGGCCTGCTTCTTATCCGGGATGGAGTCGTAGGTCTGGGCGGCAAAACCGATTGCCTGGAAGGCCATGGAATCCTGCGGGAACTGGTTCGTGATGAAGAGGAACGTCGTAGCAGCTTCACGCGGCTTGTTGTCCTTCTTGTAAGCGGATGCGGCACGGAGCACGCCCTTGATGGTCAACGGAGAGCTAGAGTACTGCTTCGGCAAAATCATGAAGGTCTCGGCAGCCTTGGTGTACTGCTTTGCATTTTCGTAAGCGGCACCGGCTTCGAACACGGCCTTGTCGGAGAAGGAGACCAGCGGATAGCGCTTCACGAGGGCCAAGTAAGCCTGAGCACCCTTTTCGTACTGGCCGTTCTTCACGGACTGTTCAGCCATCTGGAAGAGCACAGCTGCGATAGCCTTTTCGATTTCCTTGGCCATGGAGTCGTTCCTGGTGGCCTTGACATCGTGATACTGCTTGTAGAGCCATTCGAATTCCTTCAAGGATTCGTCGAGCTGGTTGGATTCCAGCAAGGACTGAGCAAGCATACGGCTAATGAGCAAGATGTACTGGTGGTTCGGATACTTCTGGCGAAGTTCACGGAGCACCGTCACAGCGGTCTTGTACTGCTTGGCGTCGTAGTGGACGATAGCAGCGTTGTAAGCAAGTTCGGCAGCTTCCTTGTTATTGCCAAACTTCTTCATGTACTTGTCAACCTGAGCAAAGTAAGCCTTGGTTTCTTCGGACTTGTAAGCCTTGACAGCGTCGTCGCCATACT
>CAMJHM010000006.1 GCA_946405515.1 uncultured Fibrobacter sp.
CGGGATAACTTCCTTTACTTCGCATGCGTCAGTAGTCAAAGAACCGGTTTCAGGATAACGAACAGACGCCCCTAGGGCATCCGTAACGCGAAGGTAGTATCTGAAACCGTCAGATTCCAGGGAATTCATAGGGACCATGGTTCTCCAAGTGTTGTCCCTGAATATAGAGCCAAAGGAATACTCTTGGTAAATGACATCATACAAGCCTTTATAGTACAGCTGCGCTCCGTAAATTCCATTGTTATCAATCAGCTGGAAGGTAAACGTCTTGAGGTCGCTTGTGGAATCCTCACACACGATAGATACTTCCTTGACTACGGGGATATCGTTGCCGATGAAAATTGTGTAAGGTTCCTGGTTCGGATTCGGGACTCGCGGGGATTTGCCCTGTTGCCCGGCAGTGTCTGTCGCAACGATGTAAAAGTCTATTCCCGGAGAGACAACCTGATTTGCCGGGACCGTGTATTCCCAAAGGCTGTCACTGACATGCCGCATGGCATACGAAGTAAATTGCGTGTTCGATGTACTGGATTTCCGCAAATATAGGCTTGCGTTCTTGACACCCAACAACGTTGTGATATAAGCAGAAATTGTGACAGGTGTGTTCGCCTGCTGCGGGTTCCGAATTTTATCCCATGTCTCTTCCGTCAAATTCACTCTCGGCGGAATCGCATTCTCGTTCCATTGGATAGAATCCTTGGAAGTCACCATGTTGAATGTCATGCTGAGGACGACATTATGCACGTCGCCACTTTGGATTGTATCGGGCGTTTGGTAGCAGACAATATGTTGAGAGAGAATATCTTTACGCATATCGGCGTAGATATCGACCAATTCGTTTGCATCTTCGGCGGAGACAAATATTCCCCCTGTATTTAAGGCAAGTTCTTCCAGCGGAGATCTTGTTCTGGTTTCAAGCGCAATGGAATAGATGCTAACATTCTTTCTCTTGGCCACATTATAGACAGAATCCAGATTGGTAAGTCCATCATTGTTTTCCCCATCGGAGAAAATGATGAGTGCGGTCGTATTGGTTTCGTTGTTGATTTGTTCAAGACCTTTTAGTGCTCCATTGAGAACATTTGTGCCATTGCCATCTGTGGTGAAGGTGTTCAAAGCATTGAGCAATAGGTTTTTATCCGAAGTCATCGACTGGTGGACATACGTAGAATCACCGGACCCGCGAAAACCGACAATAGCAGTCCTGTCGTAAGGGCCCATGTCGAGGATAAAGGAGCGAATGGCGTCCTTGGTCTTTTTCATGCGATCATTTTGAGCCATAGACGGACTTTCGTCGACAGCGATGACGACCGAGAGACCGCTGATGCTTTTGATACTCGTAATCTGTGGCCGAACCGCTTGACTGTCTTGTGTCAGCACAATATCGTCAGGAGCAAGATTCATGAAAGACCGTCCACTTTTGGCATCCGTGATCGAAGCATGGACACATATTTCGGGATAATCACTCATATCCAATTTCAAAATATCCACGAGGGGTTCAACCGTTTTGTCTTTGATGTAAGTCGCCCTGATTTTACAGACCGAATCCTTCAAGACAACATTCGTCTTTGCATCGCCTATGGAGGATATAGTCATATCGCCTTTGACTTTTTCCCATGAACTGAACTTGTAACCGACATTGGCAACCGCCGTTACACGTGTACTGATATTTGGAAGGGTATAAATCGGGTTAGACGGATATACAACCCCTTCCTTGGTCGGTTCCACATTCAACACATAAGGAGGCGAAATCCACGCAGCAAACGATTTGTCCAAAATTTTAGGAACAACATCCTGAATAGTCCAATAGAGCGGAACGTTGCGATACCCCTTGACAACCATGCCTGTGGTACCATGTATTCTGGTATAAGACAAAGGATTTGAGAACGTACCATCGGTTCCATACTCATAAATAGCGGCATCGATATCATCAATAGGGTCAAAACGGAGAATGTAATAGGCAGAATCAGGTGGAGTCCAAGTGAGGCGAATTGCAGACGAAGTAGACTCGTCGTAATAATCCTTTTCATAGTTAAAAGTCTTTTTTGTCGTAGATAACGTGCATAAAGAAACAGGCTTGAAGGTAGCTTTGATTTCGGAATTTGCAGTAACCATCGTGAGCGTATTGGGAGCATACTTGTCATCGATAACTGCAGAACCAGATACAATTTGCCAATCCGAAAAACGGTAGCCCGTATTGGCCGTAGCTCTGATTTCATACCTTGTATTCGGCAATGCAGTCGTACGGCCCGAAGGAGTGACACCGCCGTTACCATCTTGGGATAGCACAAGGTTATAGGCTCGTTGCGTTGAATAGTTGAGATAAAAGATACTGTCCGTTATTTCATAATTGTAAACAATGACTCCGATTGTATCCCCAGCGGCAAGGCTTACCGTATCGATATAAGTATCACAAACACTCACTAATCGATCTTCCGTCTTGAAATATCCACCAAACCGAAGATAACCGAAACAACCTTGCGATAATCCATTTGTCGCATTAATATTGTAAGTCCCAGTAGTCGGAGCTACAAAGAAAAAACGGGCTCCAAGCCAGTGAGAAGTAGAGCTTCGTCCGAAATCATTCTTGTAGAAGTTGTATTGGGTAGAGACATCGGTAATCGGATAGACAATCCCTAAACGAAATACAGCTTTTACCACACAGTTGCCAGTCATGTTGTGGACTTTTGTTTTCTTACCAACAGAATCTAGTACAGAACAGGGCCCGGATGTAACTTCCCAATGGTCAAAAACATAGTCCATGCCCGGAGACGCTTCAACATTCATCGAGTCGGAACCTAGAGCAAACCTGCAATATGGTTGAATTGTATCCAGGCAAGTTAAATAAACATTTCCGCCCCCCGAGCTCGTAATTAGAAGGGAACTGGACGGAACAACCTGAACAATCAAAGCATCTTCCTTGTCGGCATCAGGACCGGGCTGCAGGCCGATGAAAAGGTAGACCTTTTTTTTTAGGCGGAGTTTTGACGACACACCTACCCGCACGGCAATCGATCTGCTTATAGAACACATAAGAGCGATCGACTGGAATGTCACTTGTAAAAGTTGAATCTTCGTAATAGTATATGAAATTGACAGTCTGATTTGTTTTGTAGATTACTGTGTAATCTCCACCAGTGTCGGTTTCAAAAAACATCCTGACGCCATAGAGCCCATTCTGGGAAATAATCGCACTATTTTCGTTAAAATAAAATCGAGTCGGCTGCTCCGATATTTCGTAAATAGGCAGGTTCCTAGTCACTCTCCTGATAACGACAGGGTCCGAGGAGGGAATGAATCCCGTAGAATCAGCATATTTATCTATAAAGGTTCCCGTTCCAGAGACGATTTCCCACTCAACGAAGTTTTCACCGACCTGGAGACTACTCATAGAAGTGACGGGAAGCGTATCGCCAATGGCGACCGTGTAAGGAGTCGGCTCCCCTTCAATAGTCACAGCAGCGTTGGCTGTTGTGACAAATATTACAGAACAGAGAAGCGAAATAAAAAATAAAAACACCCAGCTCCCCCCCCCCTTCTTCAAATAAAGAAGAAAATGATAAAAGTCCGCCCTAAATATATACTTATTTTGTATAAAACGAATGAAAAAATTATTTTATTTTAAATCTAGGGCCTAGAGACTAGAATCTAGAGGCTAGTGAAAAGAATCACGCACTTCGTGCGTCAATATAAGACGTCGAAGCCGTGATATTTCTCCCTAGCCCACCACCTAAAGGTGGCCATGCCCACATAAGTGCTAAAGCACTAAGTGGTCAAAGGTAGATTCTAGATCCTAACCACTAACCACCAACCACTGTTTACTTATTTCTTCTTGTGACCCCTGCGATAGATTCCCGTCTTGACTATCCTCGTTTCCTTGTGTCCGTCTTCGAACTTGAAGAAAATCTTCCAAATGTAGATGCCCGTACCCGCATGTCGGCCCTTCTCGGAACGCTTGTTCCAGTGCAGGTAGCCCTGCCGGAAGAGTTCGCCCGGCTTGCCGCGGACGGACTGGTCCATCTCGCCGTCGTAACCGAATTTCTGCTGGAAGTGCGTCACGTAGGTCGATATCCCGTCGAAGATGTACACCTCCGCGGTGTACGGCATCGTCGCCTTCACGCTGATCGCCGACAGAGAATCCGGCAGCGATTCCCATTCGTCACCTCCGGGAGCTATCCACTTCGGCGTCTTGCCGATGCCACTGACCGCCTGCAGCGGGCGCACCTCGGCCAGGTAGAACGAACCGTCCTTGCCTTCGATCTTGGCACCGCCACGGCCCATCGCGTTTCCCGCGAGGTCCTCGTAGGTGGCGGACGGGTCCGTCGAAAGGCAGAAGCCCTTCTTGACAGTATAGTCGTCCAGCACCAGCACCCACTGCAAGCCGTTTTCGCGGATCTTGGGAGCCTCCCTCAGCTTGAGCGGCTCCGTGAGGGTGTCGTCACACGATTCCGAGTAGCGGAAAAGCTTCTCCCAGCCCTTCTCGCTGCCGACATTGATGATGGGTTCCGAAAGGGTCACGAGCAGCGTGTCGGGAGGCATCTCCGAATTCGGGTCCATGTACTCGTCGAGGCCTATTTTCCCCGGGAACTTGGTCGCGCGGGCGGGGACTGCGCCCACGCGGTCCAGCAGCCTCACGTTCTCCAGTTCCTCCGAATAAACCGTGGTGAAAGAGAGGAACGGCGGATGGGCAGAGTCGGCCTTGGTCAGGCCGTACCTGTACGGCTTGTTGATGTAGCCGCCGAACCACGTCCCGTCGGAGCGGTCCTGCTTGATGGTGCCTTCCGGCACGTACCGCCACTCGCCACGGTTAGAGTTCCAGAAAATCGAGTCGACGCTCGTGATGTTGTCGCTGCGCTCCTCCTTGAAGTGTACGCGCACGTAGTCCGCGCGGCCGTCCAGGTCCTTGTCGTACATCTCCGCGCTGTCCGCGATGAGCGAGTACACGATGGAGTCGCGCGGAGACGGCGGGAGGATGGAATCCTCGGGGATGGTATCGATGAAGGAGGTGTCGTTGTCCACGTAATGGATGCGGCAGGCTTCCGTCGCGAGGGTCCCCTCGCCCGGATGGCGAACTGTCGCGCCCTTGCCGTCCGTCACACGCAGGTAATAGACCAGCATGTCGTAGTCGCGCACGTTCGCGCGGAACTCGGCCGCCCACGTGTCGTTGTCGGCGGAGTACACGAGCGCCATCTCCTGGTAGATTACCGCGCGGGAGTCCTTGTAGTAGAGAGTCGCGCCGTCGATACCGTCGCTGTCCTTGATGCCGAAGCGGAACGTCTTCAGGTCGGAAGTCGAATCCTCGCAGGCCACCGATACCGCCTCGACGGAGGGGATGTCGTTGTCCACGAAGATCGTGTACGGCTGGTTTGCAGGGTTCTGGATGCGAGGCGACTTGCCCGCCTGCCCCAGGACGTCCGCGGCGATCACGTAGAAGTCGAGGCCGGGAGCCATCACAAGGTTCGCCGGGACCGTGAATTCCCAGAGGCTGTCGCGCACGTTCTGCAACGAGTACCGGGCAAAGCCGCCAGTCGTGCCGGTGGTGCGCACATACACGACGGCATAGCTGATGCCGACCTGCGAACCGATGTACACGCCGAGCGTGAGCGGGTTGTTCGATTCCTGCGAGTTCTCGATCAGCCCCTTCGTGGCCTCGGTGAGCGTGACCGTCGGAGGCAGCGATTTCTCGCTCCACTGCGCCGTGTCGGTCGTGGTGATACTGTTGAACCTCGTGCCGATGGCCACCGTGTGCAGGTCGCCGCTCTGGACCGTGTCCGGGGTCTGGTAGCAGACCACGTATTGCGACATGATGTTGTCGCGGATGGCCGCGTAGATGCCGGCAAGTTCGCTCGCGTCGCTCGCAAACGTGAGCGTGCCGCCCGTGTTGAGTGCGATGTCATTCAGGGGATATTTGGTTTGCGTCTCGAGGCCGATGGAGTAGATGGACGTCTTCGCCGTGTTGGCGAAATTCACGACATCCTTCACTGACTTATGGCCGCTATTATTATCACCGTCGGAGAAGATGATGACCGCCGTCGGGTTCGTCTCACTAACGGTCTGTTCCACGCCGACGTAGGCCCCGGTGAGGATGTTCGTCCAATCGCCACTTGGGTCTAGGCGGTCCACAGCGCTAGTCAGCAGGGACTTGTCCGAGGTCATGGTCTGGTGCACCACGGTCGAGTCGTCACCGCGGAAGCCGACGATGGAGGTCCTGTCGCGGGGGCCCATGTCGTTCACGAAGCTGCGGATCGAGGCCTTCGCCTTCTCCATGCGGTCGTTGACTTTCATCGAGCCGCTCTCGTCCACCACGATCACCACCGAGACGCCCGTGACGTTGTCGATGCTCGTCACCTCGGGCTTGACTGCGATTCCGTCCTGCGTCAGGGTGAAATCTTCGGAGACCAGGCCGTAGAAGGAGTTCCCTGAGTTCTTGTCCGTGACGGATACCTGCGCGCAGATTTCCGGGTAGTTGCCCACGTCCAGCTTCGAGATGTTCAGCACCGGCTCCGCGGACTCGTCGTTCGTAAAGGTCGCCTTCACGCTGCACACCGAATCCGTCAGAGAGACCGCCGTGTGCGGGTCTTTCGGGGAGTCGATGGTCATGTCACCCTCGGTGTTCACCCACGACTTGAACTTGTACCCGCCGTGCGGCCACGCGGTCAGGATGGTCTTGTTGCCGGGGGCGGTATAGACCGTCCCAGACGGGTACGCGGAGCCTTCCTTCGCACTCAGCACGTTCAGCACGTAGGGAGTGGATATCCAGGCGTTGAAGGACTTGTTCGGTATGGAACTGCTGCTGTCCTGGAAGGCCCAGTACAGCGGGACGCCCGGTGTGCCGTGTACGGTGAAACTCGTCGTGCCGGAGACGGCGCGCTCCGAGACGGGGGTCGCGAAGTTCTTGTCGGTGCCGTAGTCCGTGAAGGTGCCACCCACCGGGTCGACGGCCTCGATGCTGACCATGTAGGAGCCCGTGTCGGGCGGGGTCCAGGTGAAGCGGATGGAAGAACGGGAGCTTTCGCTGTAGTAGTTGTCCTGGTGGTTGAATTTCTGCTTCGTCCGGGTGAGCGTGTAGACCGAGCTCGCCTTGAAGCGCGCCTTCAGCTCGGCGTCGCCGTTCACCGTCACGTACGTGTAGGGCGCGTTCTTGTCTTCGACGGTGGGCGTGCCCGAGACAGTCTGCCAGTCGGAGAAGCGGTAGCCCGCGTTGGCCTCCGCCGAGATGGAGTAACGCGAGCCGGCGTACGCCGTCGCGTAGCCGCCCGCAGGCAGCGCCTTCCCGTTGCCGTCCGTGCCGAGCGTTATCTTGTGGGCCTGCGTCGCGTAGTTGATGTAGAACGGGTTCGCGCCGCTGCCCGTGTTGGCGACGACGATCGCGACTTCCTGCCCCGCCGTGAGCGTCATCGGTTCGGAATAAGTGCCGAGGAATTTCTTTGTCGTGGCGGCCGTGACGAAGTCGGTGGCCGTATAACGGATGTACACGGCGGAATCCTGCGTGGTCTCATTCGAAACGACGATGGCGTAGGTGCCCGCACTCGGGGCCGTGAAGGAAAACCGCACGCCCGCGCTCCCGCTGGAGGCCTGCTTGGCGTAAAGGTGGTCCTTGAAGTTGTACTGGACGGGCGTGCCCGTAATCGGGTAGACCGTGCCCGCGCGGAACGCAGCGCGCACCGTGCAGTCGCTCTTCATGCCGACGACGTAAGTCGTGTCCTTGTCGCTATCCAGGATGGAGCACTGGCCGGACACGACCTCCCAGCTGTCGAACACGTTGTCGTTACCGGGGATGGCGTATATCCTGGAGGTGTCGGTTTCGACGACCCGGCTGTAGGACTGGACACCGGCAAACAATACTCCCGAACCCAAGGAGTCGACATACGCCGTTCCGTTGCCCGAATGGGTAACATCCAGGGTATAGGTACGGGCTACCCTGACAGTTACGGAATCCTTCATGTTGGCGTTGGGATAGCCGGAAGTATAGAGAAAGAAATAGTTCTTTGTATGGGGTTGCGTCCTGATGTAGCAATACCGGGTTCTGTCGAGAGTAGTTCGGCAATCCTTACTTTGACTAAAGGGGGTGGATACCGTGCTGGGTGGAGTCACATCGCTGAAAGTGGAGTCATTATAAAAGAACGATGGACTAAACGTCTGTTGATATGTATATACAATCGCATACTGGCTCCCCTCGCCGGATTCAAAATACGTGCGGATACCGTAAAACGAATACAGGGGGATGATGGCGCTACTTTGGTTGATATAGAACTTGGTGAACGTTTCGGATAATTCGGTGACGGGTAAGGTTCGAGTCACCCTCCTGATGACGACGGGGTCTGACGACGGGATGAAACCGGTCGAGTCCTCGGTCTCGTCGACGAAGGAGCCCGTTCCGGAGACGATTTCCCACTTGACGAAGTTCTCGCCGACCTGGAGACTCTTACGGGATGTGACGGAAAGCGTATCGCCGACATTCACGTTATAGGGATTGGGATCGCCTTCGATTGTAACACTTGCGTTCGCACTCGCAGCAAAAATCACGGAACAAAGGAACAGAATGAAAAAGAATAACACTCAGACCCCTCTTCAAAGGATAAACCAACAATCTTAAGATAAACTTTGTATAAAATATATACTTATTTTGGTTAAAAAGCAACAACAAACAAACTCAACATCCTAAAAAAGGCGGACCCCGTAGGATCCGCCCTCTTTTTACCAGCAATTAGCGGATAGAGACTTTCTTCATCGCAATGAGTTTATCACCAGAAGTGACGCGAACCAGGAGAATGCCCTTGCCAGCAAACTTGGCAAAATCAACGTCCTTGGCCATGCCACTGATGGATTCGCTGTGAAGGAGCTTGCCGTTCATGTCGAACACGCGGAGCATCTTGGTACCGGCAACAGAAGAAGACACGTTGAGCGTGGTGTTGTCGACAGAAATTTCAGATTCACCGAGAGTCGGAACAGCCTTCGGAGCAGCCTTACCTTCGAACGCCGGAGCCGGACGAGCCGGAAGGGTATCCTGGCAAAGCATTTCAACCCACCACCAAGCATCATTGGCATCGCCATTCATGTAGATTGTGTAGCGGTTGATAGAACCATCAGCAATTCTTGCCGGATTCACAGAATAGCACTTGTCGGTTACGTGACCATTCAGACCGCTGCTGTAGCAGTGTTCGGTATAATGACCAGCACCATGGACATACTCAATGCATTGATTATCGTGAAGTTCCCATTCACCCGGATTGCGCGGAGTGATAAATTCCTTTTCGCAAGGAGTCTGGACCCACCACCATGTATCGGCAGCATTGTTGCTCATGTGTCCAGAGACAGGAATTTGGTTACCCCTAGCCGGATTCGGCTTATAGCACTTGCCTGCCTGCATGTTTTCCAAGCCGGACTTGTAGCAGTGCTGACGATAATTGCCCGAACCATTGACAAAGTTGATGCACTTGTCAAAGCAGTTCGGATCATCGGGATTGTTGACGCAGTAGTTGGGGTCACAAGCGCCATCATCCGAATGGTTTTCACAGAACGCCTGGCATTCAGCACCATCGGGGTCCGTGACGCATCCAAGAGGACGCTGGGTAGAAGGCGTTGTACCAGTACCAGTACCGGTACCAGTACCACTACCATCGTCGCAAGCCGCATCCGTAGGATTCAGCCCACAGAAAGCTTCACAGGCAGTACCATGACGATCCACTGCACACACAGCACGACACTCCGTTTCCTTGGTCAGGTCGCCAAGACAAAGTGCTTCCGAGCAGTTGGAAGAAACGGTCGGATCAGCTTCGCAAGCCATAAAGCAAGACTGATCAGCGGGGTTGCTGCAAACCGGCTGCGGGCCGCCACAGCTACCCGGGAACACAGTGCAAGTATTGTTCTGGCAGAATTCGTTCACCGGAAGACCAGTGCAGAAATCCTGACATTCCTGACCCGAAGGATTCGTGTTGCAACTTGCAGGCGGGTAAACCGGCACAAGGTTGTAGCATTCAGCCTCAACCCACCACCAAGTATCATGAGCATTGTTGTTCATGTGCGCATTCTGAGGGAGAGAACCATCAGCGATTCTAGCCGGATTCACAGCATAGCACTTATCCTCGTCCATATTAATCAAGCCCGAATTGTAGCAGTTGTCTGCATAATGACCCGAGCCATTGTGGAACTGGACGCACTTCGGATCAAGGGTATAGGTACCCTGAACCGGCACCTGAATCGGCACCTGAATGCATTCCGTCGTCTTCCACCACCATGTATCGGCAGCGTTGTCGTTGATGTACTGAGTATTCACAGAGCCATCGTTAATGCGCGACTGCCTTACATGGTAGCAAGTGTGAGGCGCCATGTTATGGAGACCGCTGATATAGCAGTTGTTGGCATAATTACCAGACCCATTCACAAAAGGTATGCAACCTTCGGCGGTGCCTGGGGTGTAACTTATTTGACCAAATGCAGCAGATGCGAGCATCGCTGCGCCGAGAGATGAATAGATAAGTTTATTCATATATTCCTTCTTTTGCCTTGGTTGTGAAGTGTTATTTTACAAGGCGAAAATTAATATAGTAAAAAAAGTTCATTTGAACGAAACAAACAAAATAATTTTTCACTTTATTTTCAATAATACATATTAATTATATAATAGAGAATTTATCCGTAAGTAAATATTTCCACTTGTTTTAACATTCATAATTTTGTTCGTAAGTAAATATTTTCATTTATTTGCAAATAGAAAATTTTATCTGTAAGTAAATCTTTTCAATTCATCAAACAATCGCAATTTCATTCGTAACAAAAAAATTTTCTTTTTATTCGAAGCAAACAAAAAGGCCCCAACATGTCAAGTTGGAGCCTTTTTTACATCAACTTCGCGAATTCAGTTCATTTAACGCGCTTTTTGCGATAGACACCCGTCTTTATGATACGCATCTCCTTGTGTCCGTCTTCGAACTTGAAGAAAATCTTCCAGATGTAGATGTCCGTGCCCTCGCAGCAAGCGCTAGCAAAAAGAATAAAATCTTTATAGACTCCCCACCGCAATCCTCTCCATCAATCCAACAACATTAAAAATGGAATTGCAGACAAAATATATAATTCATTTTCAACAAGTGTTCATTATTCCCTAAATTTCTAAAATGGCGAAATTCGTCAAATTTCGGCATTGTGTTGCATTTTCACCATTTTTTTGTATATTTGGACCCAACCACTAATGACTGGGGGTGATCTGGTTTCGACAGGGTCGCCGAAGTGTTAGTTGCAAGCCGAGGTCTCAGACGGGGGCACTCGTTAAAAAGTCTGAAAAAAAATAAGTGCTGACGAAAACTACGCACTCGCTGCCTAATTAACGGCAACGCCGGGCCTCATTCCGCTCCCATCGGGATGTACGTCCGGACGCAATATGGGATAGGATTCTCGCATGCCTGGGGCTAGAGTCCGAGATTCACTAGGCTGGTCAAACTCTGCGCCGACCTTCTTGGGCGTGGATAAGACGAGACCTTAAATGCGAAGGGAAAGCTTGTAGGAATGGACATGGAAGTGATTTTGGACAGGGGTTCGACTCCCCTCACCTCCACGAATACTCTCAATACAGAATCCCCGGCTTATAAAGCCGGGGATATTTTTGGGGGTAGGAGGAATTGAAACTCAAATAAAAAAGGAACACCCGTGCTAGCGCAGCACGAAAGCTCCTCTCAAAAAACAATCCAAATCATGGCTTAAAACGCCAGTAAAACAAAATCCCATACTAAAACATTCCTTATTACGTCTATAATATAACAAAAATACCCGGCGGGAGGGCCGGGTGGTTAATTTTCAGGGGAATGGACTACTGGTAGTGGTCCAACTGGCGCGGAGGCCTAGGCGTGAAGCTGTGTACCGGAGCGTTCAATGTCGAAAAGACGACGCAAATACTCCGTTTTGGCAGGATCGCGTTCATCGGGGAGCGTGAGCGGGCCCATCGACAAGGCCACCAGGATAGAACCCGGGTAGTTGTTGACACGCTTGATGAAATCACTTTCGGACACGCCTTCGGTGTAGAAATCCACGACGAACGTATCCCAGTCGTCGGCCTCGATCTGTTCGAGAGCTTCGGCCTCGGTGGCGACGGCCTTGAGGGTCGCCCCCATAAGGAGGTCGGACAGCACCTCGAGGCAGGCGTTCCGGCGAGCCTCGTCCTCTTCCCAAATCAGGATGCGGCGGTCGCTGTAGTCACGGACCTGCGGGACAAAACCTTCTTCGGGATCCTCGTCGAATTTCTCGAGGGCAGCCTCGTCCATTTCGTCGTCGTTTTCAAATTCGTCTTCAAATTCTTCTTTCAGCATAGTGCTCTAAATATAGTAAAAAACTCACTTGCGGACAACTTTCACCACCGGGGCAGCGCCAGCAGCCGTCGCACGGACAATGTACACGCCCTTGGGCATACGGTCTGGCACGACGAACCCGTTCGACGTGCCAAGGCAGTTGCCGTTCAAATCAAAAACCGCATAGCTTGCAGAAGTAACGCCAGGCACCGACGGGGCCAGAACAATTCCCACAGTCCCTGACGAATCCCCCACGGCCGACGTGTCCGCGGCCGACGCCGTATCCGACGCAGCAGTCGAATCCGCCGCAACCGTCGAATCGGGTTTATCCCCGCCGCCAACCTCCCCCGCCCGTGCCTTCCGCACCTTGAGGCTAGTCGCCATGAAGTCTACCACAAACGTCCCGTCGGACTCCGGAGCGATAACGACGCCGCCCTGTTCCACGACGGCGTCTTCCCCGACACCTTGCGTATCGATTTTAACGCGCAGCAGCACCTTCTCGGGCATGTGCTCGTCCGGGATTTTCCAACTGACCGTAAACCCGTCATCTGCCGCGACCGATTCTGCCGCATCGATGACGAAATGCGCCCGGTAGTAGGCCGAAACCGTACCAAAACTCGCCGTCCAGAGTTTGTTTTCAATGGCGCGTTGCATAATTTTCTTGATATCGCCGGGATTGATGGAGTAATCGTCCCCCGTATCGTCGGTAACGCCGTGGTTCAGCACCACAAGCCAGGAGCCCCCCGTCACCTGAACATCCCACGGATTTGCGCCACTAAAATCGCCGATAAAGGCCGCCGTGTCCATCGCCGAAAGCATTTCGGGCAAGGTCGCCCCGGAGCGCGTCCAAATCTTTGCCTGGATATTGAACATCTCGGGTTGCGTTTCCCACATGTTGCGCCCGTGCCAGCCACAGTTGCGGTTGTTGAAATGGCGTTTGGCAATAATTTTCTGTACAGATTCGTTTGTTTCGCAAAAAGGAGCCGCAAAAGACACCACTTTGACCTTCGCCCCGGCCGATTCAAGCGTTTTTTCGATAGTCCCTGCAAAATCCACGATTTCGCCGTTCAGTTCCGACTCGCTTTGCCCCGTCATGTGGCCATGCGACTGCGTGTGGTTCCCGATTTCGTGGCCCGCGTTGGCCAGAGCCGCAAAACCGGCCGCATTCCCTTGCAGTCCATTGCTCATATTAGTGACAAAAAAAGTCACTTTAACACTGGAAAGTTCTTCGAGGATGGGTTTCAGGTTGTCAATCTGGTTCTTGAGCGCATCGTCGAAAGTAAAACTCACCGCCCCCACGTAGCCGTTCCAAGGTACCGTCTTGACTGGACCGGCCCAAACGAAAGCAAAACAAAGGCATACCAGCGCAAAAATCGCGGCAACCGGATTATTCTTGTACATAAAACCATCCTTAATCTGTCGTCACATAATATAGCTATCTTGAAAAGACCATTTTCTGCGAAATTTCCATACCAAAACAAATTTTAGCGACAGCCCGAAAAATAAGTTATATATTTAAAAAACAACGACATACTCATTGATACGTTTTCTTTTTGATATAAGGGGCTATGTGGCGGCTTTTTTTAGAAAAATTCTGTATTCGCTTGCATTGATTGCAGTAACCGCCAGTGCGACGGTTACTATTGAAGGGGATACAACGCTCTATAACGCCACAGCCGGCGACACGCTCTCCATTACAGCCAGGAAAATTCTCAAAGTGGGCGAAAACTTCGTCAAATGGGAACTCGTCTCTGGAACGGGAACATTTACCGATGAAACAGCGGATTCCTCTGGATTCATCCTAGCTTCGGGCGATGCTGTCATCAGGATGGCGACTCAGACTTTGCCCACTTACGAAATAACGGAACAACTCCGAACTCTTAATTTCTACAAAAACAGCACCAAGATTCCCATGTCGTCGCAATACGGCATCCGGATGAACTATAAAGCCACCGAAGACGGGCAATTCGCTTTTATCTACAAGGCCAGTCAGGGGCTTACCCCTATGTATTTTGCCGAGGACTCCACTTTTACCAAAACAGCGGCGACGAATGTTTTTTCTGCAAACACAAACTGCACTTACACCTCCACTAGAGAAGTAAAATGTGTTTTTAATGCGACAGCCAATACCGACAATTATTTTTGCGCAGCTCTTGCTTATTATCCCAATCACGACATGAAGGATTCCGCATCCTTTGGGATTGCCCGGACGCATACCGTGAGCGTTGCACATTCAGGGCAGGGAACGGCCTACATCGATTCGCTGAATCTCAAGGCCCTGTCTTACAGCAAGATCATTGACCTCGATTCAACCAAGATTTACGCCACGCCGGACACGGATTACGTCTTTGACCATTGGGAGGTTTCATCCGGGACCTGTTCCATTCGCGACACCAAGAAAGAAACGACTCTGGTTTATGACGTGAAGACCGACTGCAAGGTTAACGCCGTCTTTGCTCCAGGGACAATCTACACCATCACATCCACCCCGACCCAATACAATTTCACAGAGAACACCTACGCAAAGAAAATTTCTAGCGGGCACTCCGGCGTGCGATTCACGTTCACGGCTCCAAGCGACGGCTCCTACACATTTATCACGTCGACAGATTTTTCTAGCGATTCTATCTACTATCTCCGATACACCAATTCCACCTATAGTACGCTGGCTCTTAGCAAAAAATTCAACGGAACGGTCTCCGACAAACTCACCCTCACGGCGGGACAAGTCGTTTCTATCGTCATTTCCAACACATCCAACAAAAAAGACAACCCCTTCTACATCAACTACGCAAGCCAAGCCTATAAAGTCGTTCTCGGCACCGATGGAAACGGCACGACAAAGCCTGCAGCCGGTTACGACACAGCCTATGCCGGTTCAAAGTATTCCATTTCCGCAGAAGCAAACGCCGGTTACCGTTTTTCCGATTGGCAAGTCGTAGCGGGCTCTCCTGTAATCGAAGACTCCGAAGCGCCCAGCACGTATGTCTCGGTGTCCGCTAATGCCGAACTGAAAGCGAGGTTCAAACCAAGCTCCGTGTACTCACTCACCAAGACAAAACAGACATTCAACTTCCAGAAAAACTACTACAACGAATCGTCTCTTTCTACAATCCGGTTCAGCTGGACTCCACCCGATACCGCCACCTACCTGGTCAGTTTTGAGCCCATAGACCCAATTAGTGGCATTTTCAATAATTATGGAACAGACTCGACATTTGCAAACGCCGAAGCCGTTAGCGCTATCAGCGGCACAATGAGTTTTACGATTAAAGGCTCTGCCGGCATTCCCCTTTATTTGACGCTCCAGGATAGCGCCAAGAACATCCCGAACAAATCATTCAAAGCTTGGATTTCGATGCCATACGTATTGAACGTATTGACTGCCAAAGAAGGTTCCGTAAACCCCTCCGGCAAAGTGTACACCGCACCAGGCACCAAAACGATTCTCACCGCATGGCCCTATGGTGGATACAGGTTCAAATCCTGGGTCAATACCAAAGGCGACATGACCATTTCTTCCCCGAAGAATTCCAGAACGTCCGTCACCTTAATAGACTCGCTCTGTTTTGTAAAAGCCACCTTCACAAATGACGAATCTGCAGAACCTTTGCTAAGCATTTCCAAACTGGACATAAGCAACTACCCCGAGGTATGCGCACTGGTCTCTGTTACGGACAAGAGTTCTGGCCATTCCTTTTATGGGCTTGTTTCCGAAGATTTCGCCTTGACTGAGGATGAAAAAAACATTCAGCCCCAAGTGGAAAGCATAAACAACGTTACTGGCGTTTCCGTTGTCATTGTCGTTGACGAAAGTTCATCAATGACAATCAACAACCGCATGAATAAAGCGAAAGAGGCCATTCGGGAATTCGTTGAGAACATGGGCCCCTACGACAAGACCGCTATTGTAGGATTCCGCGGATACGACTCGACAACAGTCCACCAGACAATGACTTCGGACAAATTCTCGTTGATTAATGCCATTGATTCCATTAGTGCCGTGGCCGACATGACAAACATCATCACGGGAACTATCGCTGGTTTAAACCAAATCGTGAACGAGACCAACCCGACTGCAGTCATCGTTTTCTCTGACGGAGACAGCAACAGCGGCTCCAAAGACGTGAGGGGCACCGTAAAACTTGCAAAAGACAAGAAGACCCCCATCTATTCCATCGCACTCGAAAGCGAAACGAAATATCCTCTCGAAAATCTCGCCCTCGGCTCAGGTGGGACATTCTCAATTGCAAGCGATGCCGAAGAACTGGCTGGCCTCTATGCCGGCATCCGCGACAACATCATGTCACAGTACCTTGTTTGCTACCAAACTCCCGACACCGTCCAGAACGGCGAAACGCACGACATTATCATCAGCACAAAATTCAACAACATTACAACAAAAGATTCGGCCCAATGGAGCGAAAAATCCATCCCGCCGACCATTATCCTTACCGAAAACACATGGGAGCTAATCAACAATTCCCAAGCCTCCAATAACCCGCTCACCCTCAGTGCCTACATCAGGACACAAATCGGCATCAGTTACGCAGACCTGTATATACGTACCGCAGGCACAACAGACGTCTTTACAAAAACGGCCCTACAAAACGTACACGATAGCCTCTGGGAATTTACCGTTCCTGCAAACCTTGTCATGGCTCCGGGCCTAGAATTCTATATCATCGCGGGAGACAACCTCGGGCAAACCGGCAAAGCACCAAAGAATCAAAATCCGTCAAAAGAGCCCTACACCATCTTTGTCGATAATGATATTCCCACCATCGAGACAATCTCTGTAGCATGCGAAGATTCTACAACGGACATAAAGACATTCATTTTCAGCATCAAGGATAGCGACGGAATCAACAGCGTCGAGCTCTACTTTAGGGATTCGAAGACGATTTTCTTCCAAGAAGTGCCGCTCGCCTACTCTGCAAAAAAAGACAACTGGATTGTAGAATTCCCAGCCAACATCCGAGACTTCGATAAGCTTGATTACTATGTTCGTATCACCGATGCAAGGGGAGCATCGCTCCGCAACCCAAGCGAAGGGACGCTCACCACAGACGCCTGCCGCATCCATTACGTGGACAACGACACATCCACCACAGACACAATCCCCGAAGATACAATTACACCGTCGCCCCGCGACTCCATCGTATATTCGCTCATTGCCGACACCGCCGAAATTTACGACAAGGACCTCGATGGCCACGCGGATTACGTTCGCGTGCATTTCAAAGAAGAGCACGATGACAACATCACGAGCATCGATTCCATCTTCTGGAACTCGAACCGTGGCGAATGGAGATTCGTCCCCGACGGAATGATAAAGAAAAACCGCACAGACGGAAAATGGTTCGAGGGCTATATCAACACCCCATACAAGTATGGTTTGACCAAGGCCGACTCCGTGCGCAAACCCTTCCTCGGCTTTACAACGATCCATTCTGACAAGATGGAATATGTCATGCTCAACGACAAAGTCGGAGCCGTTCCTGTCAAAGCAACCAAGATACCCGGAAAAGTCGGACTCAAAGAGTACATGAACCCAGGCGCGACAATCCCGCCAGACACGCTCATCATCAGGATGTCCGAGCCCATCAAGAATTTCGGCGAAGAAAAGGCCTGGAAAGACCTCTTCCGCTACTCATCGTCGTGCAAAGATACCGTCACGCAGCCTTTTAACCTAAAAGACGACCCAATTATCCGCGAGAATGGGCAAGTGTGGACTCTTATTCTCGATGATTTTTCAATCAAAACGGGATTCTGCCTGTTCTCCAACCCCTCTGCTTCTTACGAAGACCTGGTTGGCAACAATCTCGGCCGTGGAGGCATCGAAATTGAAGGCAAGGACGGGATGTTCTATCTCGGCACTGTCAAGCCACTCCAGCCCGTCAGCGGAATTGGCAAGGCGCCCAAATGGATTCCGCCCGAAGGTTCCGACTGGGAAACCCTCCCCGACACCCTATCGGTTATCAGCGTAAAAGCGATGTCCCCCTATACGGCCGAAGTCTATATTTTCGACGGAATCGCAACTTACGTAACTCATTTCAAGCAAAAATTCGGCTATAACGGTGAAATGGAAGACCCGGCACGTGGCAATTCCAGCGACCCGACCAGACTAGGCTTCCTGCACTGGAACCAGCGCTCCGAAAACGGACGCCGAGCCGGAACCGGCATCTATATCTGGAAGATTGTCTTCAAGTTCGAGGATGGGCATAAGGAGACGAGGATAGTGAAGACAGGGGTGTGGAGAGGGAGTAGGAAGTAGACAGTAGGAAGTGGTTAGACGAGAGAACGCCGCTGCGCGGCTACAGACGAGAGACGAGAGAGAAAATTGTCATTGCGAGGGGCGAATAGCCCTGAAGCAATCTCCGTTAGAGAATCTAGAGGCTAGAATCTAGGGGCTAGGGAGAAATATCACGGCTTCGCCGTCTTATATTGACGCACGAAGTGCGTGATTCTTTTCACTAGCCTCTAGTCTCTAGTCTCTCAAAGACTCACTGCTCATAGCTCACAGCTCTCGCCCCTTTAATTAAAATATTTTTTCCGATTTAAACAAAATAAGTATATATTTAAGGTGGGATTTTAAATTTTTACTTCATTTTTCTGAAGAGGGGTCTGGGTGATTGTCTTTTTCTTGCTACTTCTTTGCTCCCTAGCTTTCGCAGCAAACACTAATGCGGCCGTGACGATCGAAGGGAACACGGCATCTTACAACGTTGCTGTTGGCGACACACTCCCACTTGCAGCAAAGAACTATATCAACATGGGCGACAACTTCGTCAAATGGGAGATTGTCTCGGGTACAGGAAAATTCATCGACGAAACAGGCGATACAACGGGATTCATCCCGTCGTCCAGCAATGTTGTCTTGAGAGCGGTAACACGCACTTTGCCTGCGCACAAGGTAACTGAAGCAGGAACCACGCTCCAAATACACGAAAATGCAATTATAGGCAGATTTAGACGTTATGGTATTTTTGCATACATCAGTGTCACAGAACCAAGCAATTATGCCATCGATATCAATTTCAAGGGCTCTCGCGGCTACTATGAATGTTCTTCTAGCGAATTGGCAACCTGCGACACCCCCACCTCAATAAGTTGTTCCGTCAATAAATGCGACATTCCGATGAGAACAGCCGGAGACAAATACATTTTCATCTGGACCACGGATGTGTCCTCAAATATCACGAAGGATTCCATAACACTCCGACTTTCCAAGGCTAGCACCTTATCAACATCTGTTTCAGGGAGCGGAACGGCAACCATAGATTCTTCATCAAAGAAAGTCACTATACATCGCAAAGTTTTCGACAACGATTCATTAACCATCACCGCAACACCTAAAGCCGACAACAACTTTGACCACTGGGAAGTCGCATCCGGGGCCTGTTCTATCAAAGACAGCAAAATGGATACGACCATTGTTTATGGAATAAAAGCCGATTGCCAAGTTAGGGCGGTATTTTCTGCAGGTAAAATCTACAACATCACCAACACTCCAACCAAATACATATTCGAAGAACATTTGTACGCAAAGACCGTTTCCCATGGCCAAGTCGGCGTAAGGTTCACCTTCACAGCTCCCAGCAGCGGCACTTATGCCATTGTCTTGTCAAATACATTAAAACAAGATTCCATTATCTATATTCGCTACACATCTAGCGATTACACTACGCAAGCCACGTCAAAAAGAATATATGGGACATCCTCCGAATCCCTAACACTCACAGCGGGTCAAACCGTCTACATCATCGTCCAACCCAAAAGCAATGCCGCAAACAATTTCTATATCAGCTACGCAATACAGTCATATCGGCTCGCGTTGAGTACCGACGGGAAAGGGACTATTAATCCGAATGGTGGCTATTCGACGGCCTACGCAGGCGCAAAATATTCCATTAATGCAACAGGAAACACCGGCTACCGTTTTTCCAATTGGCAGATTGTATCGGGTTCGCCAGTAATTGAAGACAACATACGCCCTTACACATACGCAGTCATCAATGGTGATGCAGAAGTTAAAGCCATATTCAAGCCCGTCTCCATAAAAACACTCTCCTTGGCTAAACAAGAGTTTAACTTTGTGAAGGACTATTATTCCGAAGGATACGGGTCTGCGGTACATTTTACCTGGACTCCGACTGATACATTCACCTATTGCATCCGAATTGAACCCATTGATGAAATTTACGGATACTTCAGTGATTATGGGAATGACAGTCTATTCCATCAAACCATTAATGGTGGCTTGGTCAAGGGAGCAACCGATTTCTATTTCCAGACCGAACCCGGCAAACCACACTATTGGTCAATCATGGCATATGGTAAAGAGGCCCTTCCAGACTTAAGGTTCAATGTGTGGATTTCTATTCCGTACTCGCTTGATGTCCAAGCCACAAAGGGTGGCTCCACAAGTCCGTCCGGGAAGACGAACTACCGCACAGGGGAAACGGTCCAATTGACCGCATGGCCCCACGGCGGATACAAGTTTGATTCTTGGGAAGTCGTCAAGGGCGACGTCGATCTTTCGTCTACAACAGAAGCCAATATTATAGCCACGCCAAGAGATTCGATATGCATCGTAAAGGCGAAATTTAAAGAAGACACTTCTACTGTACCTGCACTAGAAATTTTGCAACTCGACATAAGCGACCATCCCCAAATTTGCGCACAAGTTTCTGCTACAGACAAGAACACAGGCCTTTCCTTCTATGGGCTTGAGCCAAATGACTTCATCGTGACCCAGGACGGCACCCCAGTCAATACACAAGTTACAAGCATCGAGACGGTCATAGGGATTTCCGTGGTCATCGTTGTTGACGAAAGTTCTTCGATGCTATCCAACAACCGCGCAGAAAAAGCAAAGGGCGCAATTCGTTCGTTCATCAACAATATGGGCCCGTTCGACAGGGCCGCCATCGTCGGGTTCGTCGGGAACAAAGATTCGACCGTAGTCCGCCAGGCAATGACATCGAGCAAGGCTCAGCTTCTGAGTGCCGTGAATACCATTTCAACCAACGGAAGTTCAACAAACATCATCTCGGGCGCTCATGCCGCCTTACAGCAAATAACGAACGAGAGCAACGCAACCGCAGTCATCCTCTTTTCGGATGGAGAAAACAATGATGGAACAATCCAGCAAAAAGATGTCATAAGCCTTGCGAAAGCAAAAAAGACAAGCATCTATACCATTGGCCTTGAAAGCAAAACAAGACACCCCTTGGAAGACCTAGCCAAAGAGACTGGAGGCATATTCACTTTTGCCAAAGATGCAAGCGAACTGGAAGGAATTTACACCGCTATACGCAGCAATGTCGCATCGCAGTACATGGTCTGCTATGAGTCACCTGACAACACCCTAAACGGCGACACGCACAACGTCGTAATCTCAACGACATTCAACAAGAAAACAGCCAAGGATTCCGCCCAATGGAACGAGGGGTCTCTTCCGCCAATAGTTACACTCACGGAAAACACATGGAAACTGATTGACAAGACCCAACCTGCAAACACACCGCTCACTATCAGCGTTTACATCAATTCCATGCTCAACATCGCCTCTGCGCAACTTTACCTACACGTAATCAATTCCTCAGACGGACAATTCACAAGCAAATCCATGACGCACGTCCGCGATAGTCTCTGGGAATTTACCGTCCCGGCAAACCTTGTCACAAAACCCGGTTTGGAGTTCTACGTCATAGCAACAGATACTGCAGGGCAAACCGGGAAATCGCCGAGAATACCGACCCCGGGCAAAGAGCCTTATACGATATTCATTGATAACGACATTCCCGTTGTCGAGGAAATTATCGTGGCCTGCGAAGATTCTACGACAGACATGAAGACATTCACCTTCCGATTCTCCGACATCAATGGAATCGGCAAAACCACTCTCCACTACAGGGACTCACGCACAACCATTTTCCAAGAACAACCCCTCCCCTATTCCTACTCAACCAGTTTATGGAGTACAAAAATTTCTGCGGGCACAACGAATTTTTCCAGCATCGACTATTACCTGCGCATCTCGGACTCCTTGGGTACAATACTCCGCTATCCGAGCAGCGGATTCTTAACTACGGAGGCTTGCGAAGTCAAGGTTGTAATACCTCCAGAAGACTCGACAGTAACGGACTCGACCGTAACAGACTCAACCATATCGGATTCTATTGCCGGAGACACCACCATAAACACATGGAGAGATTCCATTGTGTACTCACTCATTGCCGACACGGCTGAGATATACGACAAGGATTTGGATGGCCAAGCAGACTATGTGAGAGTTCACTTCAAAGAAGATCGTAGCGACAACATCACAAGCATAGATTCCATCTTCTGGAACTCGAACCGTGGCGAATGGCGCTATGTGCCGATGGGGACGTTGAAGAGAAACCGTTCGGACGGCAAATGGTTCGAAGCCTACATCAATAAGCCATACAAGTACGGGTTAACCAAAGCAGATACGGTAAGGAAGCCATTCCTAGGCTTTACAACCATTTATTCCGACAGCATGGAATATGTCATGCTCACCGACAAAGTCGGTGCAGTTCCTACGAAAGCGACAAAAATTCCTGGGAAAGTCGGTCTCAAGGAATACATGAATCCCGAATTAAAACTTCCTCCGGACACGCTTATTATCTGGATGTCCGAGCCTATCAAGAATGTCGGCAACGAGAAAGGTTGGGAAACCTTGTTCCGCTATTCAGCATCCTGCACAGACACCGCCTCGCAGCCACTCCTTCTGAAAGAAGCCCCAACTATCCGTGAAAACGGACAATTATGGACAGTCATCCTAGATGACTATTCTGTAAAAGAAGGTTTCTGCCTGTCCACAGCTCCCGAAGCAAGCTACGAAGACTTGAATGGTAACTCCTTGGGTCGTGGTGGAGTCAAGATAGACGGAAAGGATGGTAAAATTTACCTCAGCGAGGTGCGTCCGCTGCAAGCTATCAGCGGCATAGGTGAGACACCTCAGTGGATTCCGCCGGGAGGTTCCGCTTGGGAACTCCTACCAGACTCGCTTTCTGCCATCAGCGTGAAATCTTCCATGCCCTATACGGCTGAAGTCTATATATTCGATGGAATCGCATCTTACGTAACGCACTTCAAGCAGAAATTCGGCTACGAAAGCGAAACGGACAAAACCAATCGCAGCTTAGCCATCGACGCATCCAAACAACTAGGATTCCTGCACTGGAACCAGCGTTCCGAGAAGGGGCGCAAAGTCGGTACAGGCATCTATATCTGGAAGATATTCTTCAAGTTCGAAGACGGACATAAAGAAACACGAATCATCAAAACAGGCGTGTACCGGAAGAACAAGAAAAAAGGCCATTAGGGCAAACCTAATGGCACATAAAAAAGCGATTTAACAGATTAATCAGAAGTCTGCTTGTAAATCTTGTCGCGAGAAACTTCGATATTCCACGCGAGCATAAGCCCTATGCGAAGCGAAGAAACTCTGAACTTGATGTCGTCATCCGAAAATGATTTTTGCATCGAAGAATAATCAACGCTAGCTTCTACCGTGATTCCCATGGGCAAAACAACACCCACGCCACAATTGGCGAAGTAATTAAGCGGGCGTTCCCACCAATTGCCGTCAAGCGTGACAGGAGCAAGATAACCGCCCCTCACCGACAAGTATGGAGAAACAATGCTTTCTCTCATGATTCGGCCAAACGAGAGCACGGCCCACAGAGGGATAGACGGCGGAGCGGCCTCCGAGCCATCACTTTGCTGCGCGCTGCGGAAGCCAATACCGGCTCCGTACCGCATCGGGCTAAATTCTGCCGAGAAAAGGGCCTCGATACCAGCCTCAATTACAAAATTCGTCTCCCACTCCTGTTCCGCGGCAATATCCATTGAATCCCTAGAGATGGTTGCATCCGTCGGAAAATAGAACTGAGCAAACGGTTTCAAGTCGAATGAATGAGAAAAGCCAAAAAGACAAAGGCCAATCAAAAGAAAAATTTTTTTATTCCAGGACAAATCTAATCCTCCAGTTCTCGTATAAGATAAGAAAAAATCCCAATAAAAACAAACTCATGAAAAAAATTTACCGTTTTTCCGCTTGTTCTAAAAATTTTTCACAAGGGATTGTTCCCACAGGTCCGGTTCAACTTGACAAACGCGTTTACCGGGTCTGCATAATTCCAGATACCCCCGAGACTCGCGACCCCGGCAGGGGCAAGTTTTCTAAAGTTATCCATCGAATCCACGTCCACTCCGCCACAAAGGATCAACGCAGGCCGGCTGTCAAGATTTCCTGAATCAAAGAATTTCCCAGCCTGTTCCAGGCCAAGCGTCTCAACAGCGTCAATCGCCGAAAATGGCTGAAAAACAGGCCCCACCAATGCTCCGGAAACCCATCCGGGCAAATGGAGATATTCATCGACACTCGAGACTCTAGCAATACAATTCACCCGTTTCCAGCTTTCCGGGACCACCCCCGCCAACAGCCGCGCATCGCAAATGCAACCACGTACATCAAGCCTTTCGGCCATTCCTGGCGTACCGGACAACCAAATACGGTCGCGGCACTCCATCGGGAGCCCGAGCAGCCAACGTTCGTATTCATCGGTACCGGCACAACGGCCCGATCTAGAGCGTTTATCTAAAATCAGCCGCGTGAGCCCACGGCGGAACATTTCCTCGATATCGTCGTATTCCGAGGCAAAATCATCTGGAGATGTAATGACCCATAACCGCATACGCAAAATATAACAAAGATGCAAGTTTCACCCAATAAGTCCCCAAAACAACGCTAAGTGACCATTAAGCGCAAATTCTCAAATAAATTTAAACGAGGCTGAATACAGGAAGAATAGAGGGAATGTTACAAAATACTATTTTTGGGTTCGCTTATAGAGGTTTTATGAAGCTGAGCAAATACCCGAACGTTATTGCCTTCCTGATATTCGTCTTTTGCAGTATTTTTGTGCAAATGGGGTTGTTCGTCCACTTCCAGCGCTGGCTGTCGTTCTCGTTCGAGGGCTCCGCATTCTGGTGGCGCAGCATGCTTCTTCAGGTCGCCATCTTCTCGCCAAGCATTTTCATGATGCCGGCAGCAAGCTATTTCGCCGGACATTTCCGCAAGGGCCGTGTCATGGCCTGGTCGTCGGTGGGGATGGTTGCGGCCGTTATCGCCATCGTTGTTTGTTATGTGGCAGGCGCCGAATGGGTGGCCTACGGCCTGCTTGGTCTTTACGGCGTTTTCCTCGCCATCCTCACTCCGGCAAAGCTCGGTATCATGAAGGAGATGGTCGAAAGCGAAGATCTGGTGAAGATCAACGCCTGGTACATGGCCCTTTCTGTACTCGGTACGGCAGGCGCGGCATTCTTCGCCATGGGCCTTTCCGGCAGGCCGGACTCCCCCGTCAGCATCGATCTCACCCTCTGGATTTACCTCGGACTGAGCATTCTTGCTAGCATCTGCTGTTTCTGCATCAAGGTCGGAAAGATGCAGACGAAGCTCCGGATGCGTTCCTCCCGCCGTAACTTCGCGGCCACCTGGAGGCACCCCATCGTCCGTCTTTCCATCCTGGGCCTTTCCGCATTCTGGGGCGTAACGCAGATCTTCCTCATCCTCATCCAGAACATGACGGACATGCTCAACACGGCGGTCATCCCCATCTCGATGTTCATCGTCACCATGGGCTACGTGTTCGGATCGCTCTCCGCCAGTTGGGCATCCAAGGGCTTTGTCGAAACAGGCCTCATCCCGTTCTCGGCGGCAGCGTCGGCAATCACGATGTTTGCGCTCCCCTTCGTCCACAACGGATGGTTGCAGGCGGTACTTTACGGCATTATCGGCTGGAGCGCGGGTTGCGCATTCGTCATCCTCCGGACGGTCATCCAGAACTTTACCCGACCCGACACGGCAGGGCGCATCCACGCCGTTGCGAACATGATCCAAATGGCGTTCCTCGTGGTCATCATGGGCGGACAGACGCTGCTCCTGATATTCACGCCGGTGACGCTGGATTACTGCTTCATGATCCTCGCGGTCATCCTCGCGCTCAGCTTCATCACGAACCTCCGCCACACCCCGATGCCGCTTTTGCGCGCAGCACTCCGTTTCGCATTTGCGTTCGTATTCCGCTACCGCGTCAAGGTCGTCGGCGTCCAGAATATTCCGGAATCGGGACCGGTCATTCTCGTGGGCCCGCATTTCAGTTTCATCGACTGGGCAGTGCTGCAGATGACATCGCCCAGGCCGCTCCGTATTGCAAGCAACCGCAACACGTTCGCCGACTGGTACCAGCGCTGGTTCTCGCACGGAAAATTCTTCATCAACATCAACCGTCGCGACCCCGCCCCCGCAATGGAGCGCATCCACGAAGCACTGAAGAAGGGCGAAGCCGTCGTCATCTTCCCCGAAGGCGAAGTTTCCAAGAAAGCGTTCATGTCGTCGTTCTCGCTCGACTACTCGAAGGCATTTGAAGACACGAACGCCCCAGTAGTCCCGTTCTACATCCAAGGGCTGTGGGGCAGCCGCTACAGCCACGCCTCCGAAAGCGTGAACCGCCCGCAAGCCTTTAACCGAGTCATCAGCGTCGGCTATGGCAAGATGCTTCCGGCAAACACACCAGAAGAGACCATCCACAAGGAACTGGAATTCCTGGGGACCGACATCTGGAACGTCGCGATGGACCATTCGCAAACAATTGTCCCGCTCTGGTTCAAGGCGATGCGCAAGCGCCGTTTCCGCCCGATACTCATCGATCCCGCAGGCAGCCACGTGAACGGCTACGGCATGATCCGTCTCTGCCACTACTTCGGCCGCATCATCAAGTCCGCCACCAAGAGCGACAAGCACGTCGGCTTCATGTTGCCTACGAGCAGGGATGCAGCCCTCGGCATCATCTCGATTCTCGGCACGAGCAAGACTAGCGTGAACCTGAACTATTCCGCCCCGGTCGACACCATCCTCGGATGCATCGACAAGGCAGATGTAAAAACGGTTGTCACAACGCACGCCTTCTTCGACAAGCTCTGCGCAAAGAATATCGCCTTCTCGCAAATTGCGGGCAAGTGCGCGATGATATACCTGGACGAAGAAGAAGCAAAGATTTCTACAGTAAGCAAGATCCTTTCGACAGCGATTATCATGGCCTGTCCGGGAGGACTCCTGCGTAGGCTATGGTTCTCGGCCGCGAAGTTGAACGACGATGCTGTCATCCTGTTCAGTTCGGGCTCCGAAGGCACGCCCAAGGGTGTCGAGCTTACGCACAAGAACGTCATCTCGAATGCGCAGCAGGGAGACTATGTCATAAAGCTCTGCCGCACCGATGTCATGACGGCCCTGCTCCCGCTGTTCCATTCCTTCGGCTTTACGCTCACCTTCATCTTGCCGCTCCTGGACGGCGTGCCGATGGTACTCTGTCCCGACCCGACCGACATCAAGACGCTCGCCCGCGTGTGCGCCCAGTACAAGACCACCATCATGATGGGTACGCCCACGTTCCTGCGCGCCATCGCCATCAACCGCTGGGTTCACCCGATGTGCCTTGATTCGCTGCGCTACATTATCGCCGGCGCCGAAAAGCTCCGCCCCGAAATGCGCGAGGCGTTCAAGCTCAAGTTCGGCAAGGACATCTACGAAGGTTACGGTTGCACAGAGCTTACGCCGCTTACGACAATCAATGCGCCCAACGTGTTGCTCGACGACTTCCTCACGATGGAAAAATGCAGCGACCCCACGAGTATCGGACTTCCGACCCCGGGTGCCGTATGCGCCATCATCGACCCCGAAACGAACGAATTCCTGCCGCAAGGCGCAGAGGGCATGCTTGTCGTGACCGGCCCGCAAGTGATGAAGGGTTATCTAAAAGACAAGGAAAAGACCGAGAACGTCATCCTCGAAATCGATGGCCGCCGCTGGTACAAGACAGGCGACAAGTGCTCCATCACGAAGGACGGATTCGTGTTGATTCTCGGACGTTACAGCCGCTTCGCGAAGCTCGGCGGAGAAATGATTTCGCTTACTGCGGTCGAACTCCGCATTGCCGAAACAAAGATTCTCGATGGTTCGGAATTTGCAGTGACGGCCGTTGCCGACTCGTCGAAGGGCGAACGCATCGTACTGCTTGTCAAGGGGGACCTCGATACCGAAGAAATTTCACGCAGTCTGCGTAAGTCGGGCATGCCTCCCCTGATGCTCCCCGGATCGGTATTCTGCGTCAACGAAATTCCGAAGCTCGGTTCTGGGAAATGGGATTTCCCCGGAATGAAGAAGATGGCGACAGAACTCGAAGAGAATAAGAAAAGGACAACCTAATTTTTAAGACATGGGAATCGTAGAAATCATCATCATCGCAATTGTCGAAGCGATGGACTGTTTCGCAGTCGCCATCGCCACGGGGCTTTCCAAGTCGGGCATTCCTTACAGCCGAGCCATGCTCCAAGCGGTCAGTTTCGGCGTTTTCCAAGGCGTGATGACACTCCTCGGGTACTTTCTCGGCAGCTTTGCTGAACGCTGGTTCAACGCCATCGGGACTCCCATCGCCTGCACCATCCTCTGCATTTTAGGTGCACGCATGATCTGGGGAGCCGTCCGTGGGGATACCGGCGAAGAAGAAGGTGAAAAAATCGCTGCGAAGAACCTCTCGATTACAAATATTTTTCTCCTTTCTGTGGCCACAAGCATCGACGCTTTTGCTGTAGGCATTTCGTTCGCCTTTGTGAATGCGAACATGCTCTTTGCCACATCGGCCATCGCATTTGCAAGCTTTGCCATGGGAATCATCGGCTACGAAGCCGGCCGCCATGCTGCAAAAAGATTCAAAACAAAAATCCCGGAGATTATCGCCGGGATTATTCTTATTGCTATCGGTATAAAATTAGTAGTGGGCGCTTAAGAATTTATCTCACATTGATGCGCTGCGCCAACGAGCCCACGCGGACCATATAAACACCGGATTTCGCAACTGGGATTTCGAAACTCGGGGCTTCGACCATGCCAGCCATCACGACATTACCTTGCATGTCGTAGACGGCATACCGTTCACCCACCATAGAATTGTTCACCTGAATTCGACGATTCATGGCAAAGACTCTCAAGAACCTTTCGCTAGCTGCTGCCGGCAAAGCGTCCTTCTTTTCTTCCTTTTTAATCGTCAGGCTTCCATCTTCAATTTCAAAGACCACATTCGTGAAGTTTTCTGAAGAATTACTGAAATTCTTGGCGGCAAGACCCATGGAATAAGTCTTGACCTTAGTACCAGAGGCAAGGGAATCGCCATCATAGCTTACGAAATCAGCAGAGTAGGCCTCGTTGCTGAACGTCATGTCGAAACCATGCACCGATTGCTTTTCCCCGTTATAAACCACAGTATCCGTATGTCCCTTGACAGTGACTACGACTTCTGTTGTATCTGGATTAATCGTGAAAAGTCCCTTCTTGATATTCACAGAGTAGTTTGGGTTGGCATCATAATCAATCGTTGCCTTGATGGCGTATTCACCCACATCCTCGCCATATTTACGCTTCAATGTGACATTTTTCAACTTATCCTTGGTTCCGTCAACCGTCACAAGCCCATCAACAGTGTACTTCAATTCGGGATCCTTCTTGCCGTAGGTCTTGGAGAGATCCGTCACAGTTAACACAACAGGTTTCTGCGTCACAACGAGATTTCCATCGGTGATATCAAAGGTAACGTTGGGATAATTGACCGACGTATTTACGAAATCCTTGGCGACAAGGCCCATGGAGTACGAATTCACATCGGTGCCAGATGCAAGAGAATCGCCCTTATAGCTTACAAAATCCAGCGAATAGATTTCGCTACTGGATTCTATGTCAAACCCATATACGGAGCGCTTCTTGCCGTTATATTCCACGGTATCCGTATGACCCTTGACTGTAACCACAATTTCGGTAGTATCTGGATAAATCGTAAACACCCCGTTATTTACAGTCACCGCATAATTCGGATTGGCCGCAGAGTCTACAGAGAACGTGATAGCATAATCGCCAGCATCCTCGCCCTCTTCACGCGCAAAATGGATTTTTTTCAATTTTTCTTTAACACCATTTATCGTCAGGAGACCCTCAACGTTATAGTCCAATATAGGATCCTTCTTGCCATAATTCTTCGAGGCATTTTCTACAGTTACGACAACAGTCTTCGGAACAATCGAGAATGTTTTCTCCTGATACCCCGCATAATCTCCCTTTGCCGAGAATTGCAGTCTTGCGGTTCCTACACTAATATTATCAAAGAATGCAATTTCATAATCTGTACCTTCCTTAAGTGTATCAGCGCCATCGGTCACAGTCACAATCGGTTTGGCTTCAAGGCCACTATACTCAAACTCATCCGAAGACAAGGCAATGGTCGGAGACACAACTTTCAGCTGCGGCAGGGAATCGGTTACAAACTTACCAACAACACCAAATTTCTTATTTATCATAACCTTCAGGTAATCTACATATTCGCTAAAGTTTTTCCATTGTTTGGCACTATCAGGGTCAGGATGCACACCCCACCTTATTTTGTCCACATCAGCAGCAACAATCAACGAATCTCGCATCATTTCAATTTCGGCATCAAAATCAAACAATTCCGAATACGTTTCCCAAATTCGCTTCACAGCGGCAATAAACAAGGGTGATTTGAACAGAGCATTGTAATACACATAGCCACGCAATCTAGTTGAATTCACCGAATCGACCAAGAAAGACCAATCGTGATCCCAAACAGGGCCCGCCTTAAGAATACCGCTATCTTGATGATAGGTGAAATAACAACTCTTGGGATGGCGGAATTCAATATTATCCATAATTTCATTTATCAACCAGAATTTCGCCCAGGTGTCAACGTCAATTATTTTTGAATAGGATTCATCGGGAGCCGCAGCGGAATCCAAATTCAATCCGCTAACATAATTAGGATAAAGAAGATTTTCCAGTTTATTAATTTTAGCCTTGAATCGAGCAAGACGAGCCTTGCCTCCACTAGTCAACGAATCATTCTTATCAATCATGTAATCATCATTCTTGATCATATAAGGCATTCTACGGATGGACGACCTGAATTTCACAGGTTCATCAAAATAAGCATCCATTTCGACCAGGTAATCTTTATCTTCTTCATCGGTCATATCATCGCGGCCATCATTAATATTCACCCTATTCTTATCGACCTTAATCGCTTCGCCTAACCAGTAAAGGCCCCTATAAACACCATTGAAATACAGATCGACAAATTGGCCATGCACAGTATAATCCATTCTGAATTTTTCGCTCATATAAAAAGCCATATGGTTTTTCAAGAAGCTGTTATCGGTATAATTGGCAATAAGGACCCAGCGCTTGTGTTTGGGCATTCCCAAAATCTTTTGTTTTTCATCTAATTTAAGTGCGTAAGGTTTCTTGGCCTTGGCCCAAGTGGAATTGCCTCGCCCACGAATACTTGTCGATACATTTTCAAAATTCCATTCATCTTTTCCAGCATTGGTCAAAGTCAACGTAGCGCCCTTTGTCCAGTCTTTTTTCGAAGTGATTTCAACTTTATTCGGGGTATTGACATAGAGCAACGGAAGCCCAGTGTATGCCACAGTAGCAATGCGAGACTTTACACTATTTTCATCAGATGTCACAATGCAGTAATAGTAACGGATTTCCTTTTCAGAAAAAACATCCGTAGTGTACGCACTATCTGTGGCCCCTTCAATAGCTTCGTCTTCTACTAATGAATCCTTATACGAACGATACCATTGGAAAGAAATCGCATTCTCGCCATCTTGTGCAGCAATAGACAAAGTTACCGAATTATCCTTTTGCGCAATAGAAATGGAATCTGGCTGCATGGTAATTTTGAGTGAAGGTACAGCAGCAGAATCATTCTGTGCAAACGCAGTCGTTGTCAAAAGCAAACCGAAGACAACAGCAAGAAAACAATGTTTAAACTGCGTTGTTTTTAGATTTTTCATTTTTTTATCCTTATTTTGTTGACCAACAGAACACTACACATTAGTTCATTCAAAAACAAGCAAAGTTACAAAAATATTGCAAAAATGTCAATATTTTATACAAGCAAAAAGTTTGTATAATTTTAATTAACATAAGGTTTTCTTGAAACATTGCTTTGGCGCAAAAAAAAGCCAAAAACAAGGATGCCGTCACAAGCGAACGTATCTAAAGCATCCAGTCGTCACAACTGGCATCGCTAGGCATGCGCCAATCGGCGCGGGGCGATAGCGAAATCGTACCGACCTTCGGGCCATCGGGAATGCAACTGCGCTTGAACTGCTGCGTAAAGAAACGGCGCACGAAAACCTTGAGAGCCTTCTGCAATTCCTCTTCGGTGTATTTGCCCGCAAAGGCGTAATTCGCGAGGAACAAAAGTTTTTGCGGTGGCGCACCGTACTTTGCAAAATGGTATAGATAAAAATCGTGGATTTCGTAAGCACCCAAGATGCTTTCGGTTTTCTGGGCAATCTGCCCGTGAGAATCGGCGGGCAAAAGTTCCGGCGAAACCGGCGTATCGAGGATATCGCGCAACACCGATGCAAGTTCTGCGGCCTTTTCTTCGTCGGCAGAGAATTTCCGGGCATGGTCCGCATACCAGTTCACGGCATGGCGCACGAGCGTTTTCGGGATATCGCAATTCACGGCATACATCGACATGTGATCGGCATTGTAAGTGCTCCAGCCGAGAGCAATTTCAGAAAGGTCGCCCGTACCGATGACGATTCCGTGTTCATTGTTTGCAATATCCATCAAGATTTGTGTGCGTTCGCGGGCCTGTACATTCTCGTAGGTCACATCCAGTTTTTCTGGATCATGGCCGATGTCGGTAAAGTGTTGCAAGCAAGCCTTACGGATGTCGACGGTCCTGAGTTCTACGCCCAAAAGTTTCGCAAGGGAGGCCGCATTATCATGAGTGCGTTTCGTCGTGCCAAATCCGGGCATCGTCAGTGCGAGAATTTGATTGGCGGGGCGCTTTAAAAGCTTGAACGTTTCTGCAACGACGAGCAAAGCTAGCGTTGAATCGAGACCGCCCGAAAGCCCGATGACAGCGCGGGCAGAAAGCGACTCTTCGAGTCGCTTTGCAAGTCCTGCGCACTGGATATTGAATATCTCGGTGCAGGACTTGTCGCGAGTTTCGATAGATGCAGGCACAAACGGCGTCGGCGACACAAAACGGTACTTGAGGGAATCCGTCGAACGAATTCCCTCGAAACTCGCCGCCCGCGCATACACACTCCGGCCATCGAAATCCTGGAACGAACCTTCGCTCAGGCGCAGCATGTTCATGCGATCCACATCCACATCGGCGTAGATGATTGCAGATTCGCGGCAGAACGGCTTGTTTTCGGCAATCATCATCCCATTCTCGGCAACCATCAGGTGCCCGCTAAAGACCATATCGGTCGTGGATTCATAGACCCCGGCAGAAGCGTAAACATAAGCGGCCATGCAACGCGCCGACTGGCTCATCACCAAGTTACGACGATAATCGCGTTTGCCCACCAGCGCATCGCTTGCTGACAAGTTCACAATCACGTTCGCACCCGCCAAAGCCAGTTCCCCGCTCGGAGGGACCGCCGTCCACAAATCTTCGCAGAGTTCCACGCCCACACGGATTTCGGAACCATTCCCCTTTACCGTAAAGAAGTTCGTCACTGGCACATCGCCAAAGTAATCCAGATGGCAACGGAGCGCACTGCCATCCACTCCCCCACGCAGCAAATCACGGCCGCTCGAAAAATGGCGCTTTTCGTAGAACTCGCGCTGGTTCGGCAAGTGAATCTTGGGCGTTACTGCAACGAGTTTACCCTTCTGCAAAAAAGCGCCGCAGTTGTAAAGGCCACCAAACATGCGGAGCGGGAGCCCCACCGCGATTACGACATCGCTATCGGCAAAGGCATCGGCAATTCTCTGCAACGCCTCCAGACTCTTCTGGAGCAGCAGTTCCTGGTGGAAAAGGTCACTACAAGTGTAACCCGTGATGCACAGTTCCGGGAACACCACAAAACAGGCACTATTCTTGACAGCCTCGGTGGCGCAGCGGATAATTTCGTCCGTATTATAGGCGATATTGGCGATTTTTAACGTCGGGCAAACCGACGCAAAGCGATAAAAACCAAACACTAGTGGCCTGACTTGATTCCGAGCTTGTTCATGCGGTAGTTCATCATGCGCGGAGACACGCCCAAATCGCGGCCTGCGGCAGAAAGGTTACCGTTATTGCGTTTGATGGCTTCGGTGATGATTTCACGTTCGTAATTGTTCAGCATCACCTCAAGCGGAGCCACCTTCGTATTGTGCGAACCAGCCTGGCCCGTACTCAAGCTAGTCTGCAACGACGGAGGCAAGTTATAACTGTGAACACAGTCATCGGTTGCCGTGAGCACCGCACGTTCCATGCAGTTTTCAAGTTCACGCACGTTGCCCGGCCAATGGTAGCTCATGAGCAAGTTGATGGCCGTCGTCGAAAGGCGTTGCACCTTCTTGTTGTAGCGCAAATTCATCTTTTCGATGAAGTGTTCCGCAAGCAAGATAATGTCGGATTTGCGCTTCGCCAAGTCGGGCATGGCAATCGGGAAAATGTTCAAGCGGTAGAAAAGGTCTTCGCGGAACTTGCCCTGCGCAATCAGTTCTTCCAAATTGCGGCTTGTGGCCGCCAAAAAACGCACATCGGAATGCAATTCCTCGTTGCTGCCCACGCGACTGAAGGTGCGTTCTTGCAAGAAGCGCAACAACTTGACCTGCGTTTGCATCGTCAGGTCGCCAATTTCGTCGAGGAAGAGCGTGCCCCCGTTGGCCGCTTCGGCACGGCCGATACGGCGGTTCACCGCCCCCGTAAAGGCGCCCTTCTCATGGCCGAAAAGTTCGCTTTCCACCAAGTTTTCGGGGAGAGCCGCGCAGTTGAGCGTAATGAAGGGCTTGTCCTTCCTTGCCGACAAATTCACAATGGCGCGGGCAATCATCTCTTTACCCGTACCGCTACCGCCACGAATGAGGACGGTCGCATCGCTCGGGGCCACCTGGCGCACCTGTTCGTAAACAATCTGCATCTCGCGGCAGTTGCCCACAAGTTCGCCAGGGTTGTTCGAAAGCATGTCGCGAAGTTTGCGGTTCTCTTCGAGCATGGCCTCGCGTTCGTTATGCAGTTCAATACATTCGTTCGCCGCATCGCCAGTGATATTGGCGATGATTTCGAGCAAGGCAACATCGCGATCCAAATCCGTCGTCCCATCTACGGGGCGGTCAATCGAGAGCGTACCGATCACCTGGCCGTCGTGAATCAACGGCACACAAATAAAAGCGACTTGAGATTCGTAATGGCGGCTCCCCGTGCGGTTCAGGAACCTGGAATCTTTGCGCAAATCAGGAATCACATGGCTAATGCCACGTTCGGCCACATGCCCCGTAATGCCTTCGCCCATGCGATAGGAACCACGCTGTTTTTCTGATTCGTCAAGCCCGCGTGACGCCTCGATTTTAAGAGTATCGCCAAAGAGCAGCGCAAAAGTGCCGCGCAACATGCCAAGTTCGGATTCCAGAATGCCCAATACGTTTTCAAGCAATTTCTCCACATTACGTTCGTGGATAATCGCGACGCTGATTTTCTGGACCACCGAAATTTCGGATCTTACAGGAGAAGGCATGGACATAAGATAGTAAATAGGAGATAGGGGTTGAGATTTAGGGGTTAGGATCTAAAGGTTAGAATCTAGGGGCTAGGATCTAGAGGCTAGAATCTAGGGACTAGGGGTTAGGGAGAAATTTCACGGCTCCGCCGTCTGTTACTAACGCACGAAGTGCGTGAATCTTATTCACTAGCCTCAAGTCTCTATTCTCTAGCCTCTTTTTACAATTTCTCCTTGATTCGCTGGAGTGCAATTTTCGTGCGTTCATAGTCACCGAAGGCGGTCAGGCGGAAGTATCCTTCGCCGCAGGGGCCAAATCCACTACCGGGAGTCCCCACGACTTCGCAAGTGGCGAGCAAGCGGTCGAAGAAGTCGAAGGACTTTTCGCCATCACCGATTTTCCACCAGATGTACGGGGCATGTTCGCCACCGAACACCGTGTAGCCCGCAGCCGTGAGTTCCTGGCGGATGACTTTTGCGGTGCGCATGTAACCGGCAATGACGTCCTTGGTCTGCTGCCAACCGATCGGAGAATAAATCGCTTCGGCTGCACGCTGCGTCACGTAGTTCACGCCATTGAACTTGGTACACTGGCGACGGTTCCACATGGCATGCAGCTTCGATAGTTCGTGCGGGATGACCGTATAGGCGCAACGCACGCCCGTGAAGCCGGCCGTTTTGCTAAAGCTGCGGAACTCGATAGCACAAGTACGCGCTCCCGGAATCTCAAAAATGGAATGCGGCAGCGTTTCGTCTTGGATATAGCAGTTGTAGGCACCGTCAAACAGAATCAACGCACCCGTTTCGTTCGCAAAATCGACAAATTTCTGTAATGTCTCGCGGCTGAGAACCGTACCCGTCGGGTTGTTCGGGCTGCACAGGTAAATCAGCTGCACCGGATTCTTGGGCAAGTCCGGCTGGAAGTTGTTCTCGGCAGTCGAAGCAAGGTAGGTCACTTCGGAGAAATGCCCGTCGGCCTGGAGCGTTCCGGTACGTCCTGCCATCACGTTGGAATCCAAATAGACCGGATAAACCGGGTCCGGAATGGCAATCTTTACATTTTCTGAAAAAAGCTCCTGGATATTAGCCACATCGCACTTGGATCCGTCACTCACGAAGATGTCGTTCGGGTCCATTTCGATACCGCGGGCGATATATTCCCCACGGACAATAGCCTCGCGCAAAAAGTCGTAGCCCTGTTCGGGGCCGTACCCGCGGAAGGAGTCCTTCACAGCCATTTCGTCGACGGCTTTGTGCATGGCCTTGATGACCTCGGGAATAAGCGGAGTCGTCACGTCGCCGATACCCAGGCGGATGATGTCGGCCTCGGGATGCACGCCCTGGTATTCCTTGATTTTATGGGCGATAGTAGAAAAGAGGTAGCTGCCAGGCAGGCGGTCGTAGAAGGAGTTGATGAAAGATTCGTTCATAAGTTAGGGGATAGGATCTAGAGACTAGGATCTAGGGGGTTAGTGGTTAGGGGTTAGGAATAGATGAAAGACGATGGGAAAAAATTGTCATTGCGAGGGGCGGCAGCCCTGAAGCAATCTCAGCAAATAATCTCACGGCTCACCGCTCGAGCCTCGAGCCTGGAGCCTCGGGCCTGGCGCCTCACAGCTCTATTTCTCCTTTAAATACTTCTTGTGCGGGGCCGGTCATGAGGACGGGGCCGTCTTCTTCGTGCTTGATGTGGAGCGTTCCTCCATCCAACACGATGTCGGCTTCAACGCCCACGCGACCCGTGCGCTGGGCCGCAACGAGGGTTGCGCAGCTACCAGTGCCACAGGCCATGGTGACGCCGCAACCCCGTTCCCAGACCCGCATGCGGATCTGGGTGGGCGCCACCACCTGCGCAAATTCAATATTGCATCTGTCGGGGAACTGTTTGTCGACCTCCAGGATGCTCCCCCACTTTTCCAGCTGGATCTTCTCGATATCGTCGACGAAGATGACCGCGTGCGGGTTGCCCATCGAGACCGTCTCGGCAGTAAAGTCGTAGCTGTCGGCGGTGAGCTTGATGGAGCCCAAGAAATTCCTCGGTTCTCCCATGTTGACGCATACGCGTCCATCGTCCAGAAGCGCAGGCTTCACAAGCCCGCTCTTGGTGTGCAAATTAAATTCCTTTGTATCGCTTGATTTCGCAAGCCCGCGGCTGATGATGAACTTGGCCACGCAGCGAGTCGCATTCCCGCACATGGCCGCTTCTGAACCATCCGCATTGAAGATGCGCATCTCGAAATCAATGCCGTTCGCAACCGCCTTAGACGCGGGCCCAACTCCAGCCTTGTCGATAACTAGGCAGCCTTCGCCATCCATCGGAGTCACGATGACGACTCCGTCGGCGCCGATGCCGAAACGGCGGTCGCAGAGCCGAATGACGTTTTCTGTAAAACCCTTGCCGAAATCGGGAGTTTGCCCCGGTTCCAGAAGCACGAAATCGTTACCTAACCCGGTCCATTTTGAAAATTTCATAGGCATTTTTTCTCGCTACGCTTAATTTTGTTAGGCAATTAGCAAAGAACATGCCAACTTTACAAAAAATGTTAAATACGACGAAAAACGCCATTACCGCCCAAAAGCAAGGGATTCAATTTTACAATTTATGTAAAAACAATATCTATATTTACAAAAATTGTAAATATAGCCTTTTACAAAGCTTTGCTATAGTCAAGCGTTTTCAGCAAAGAATCCAAGCGTGATGAAATTTTGGCCGCCCCGAATGCGCTAAGGTGATCGCGATTTGAGGCTTCCACGTCGCTATAATCATGCTTGCCCATCTTATTCTCATCCATCAAGTGGAAATATGGATTGGCCACCGCAAGGGAATCAAACCTTTCAATTATTTTTTTCGCAACGGAGCGCTGAATTCCGTACAAGCCAAAACTACCCGTCTTGCTGTATTGAGGAGCCTGCGGGAAAATAATCCCAATAAAGTGAATTTTCCGTTGCGCACATTCGTCGGCCAAGAAGAAAATGTCGTCCATAGCCTTATTGATATATGCCATACGTTCTTCTGTCACCATAGAATCTTGAAGGACCTCGACTCCGTCCTTATCCCACGACCCAGATGCAAGAAGCCCCGCACCACGACTGGAATATCTTTCCCTGATTTCGGCACTTGGAGCATATGAATATTCAACCCTTTCTAAAAAAGCGCTCGGAATTCCATCTTTCCAGAAATCGTGGTTCCTATCATAGACATATCCTGGGTAAGCTATAATTTTATCCAAAATTCCTTCAAACGGCCTCCAATAATCAAAATCCAAGGACATCGCTATAGCCTTAAGATTCTCCGAATGATTCAATCCGTAATTCTTCAAAAAATAAATTTCCCTATTTACATCAATGCCCATGACTCCCAAATTCAGCATATTCCAATCAGGGCATACATCAGGCTCCACACCGAGTTCCACACGAGAACTACCATAAACCAGCACATCCGAAGTACCGACGTTCTTCCAGAACATTTCCATTTTCACCCGATATATAGCCGCCTCTTCGGAATAAAACGGGAGCAAATAAACGCCGGCGCTATCAAGCGCCAACAAGGACGGAGGCTCATTACCAGACGAAGCCGGTTTAATCCACAAATGAGGATGCCACAGTTCATCCCCTTGAACAAGTTCCGTAACTTGGCCATCCGCAATATTAACCAACACCAATTTTTCATGAGCCCCATCAAAATTGACCAAAGATGCTACAGCAAGCCCTGCTGGGGCATATTCGGAATTTTTCAAAGAAGCCCACTCGCTATGGTCAAAACTATAACCCGCAGGAGCCGGAAGCATGTGCACAAGATTACCCGAACTATCAGCCACAAGAATCTGTTCGTGGCTCCTGTAGCGGGTTCCCGCAAAAGCTCGCCCTGTTTTCCCGCCAAAATCCAGGAAAATCGTACGTTTTGAACCATCCTTGGCAAGGCTCACGTTACAAGCCTGTTCCCCATTGTACCATACAGTATCAACGGAAGTCTCTGCGCCAACCACATGAGCACGAAGAAGTTGCGAACCCGTCACAGCAAGTTGACCATCATCGCTCAATCCACCATGGTAATTTCCATCATAAAGTTTACTTGGGGTGCCAAACTGTCCGTTCGAAAAAGGCACCTGCCACGTACTATACGCAAGGAATTCAGCGTCATTCTTATTGTTCCCGGCATCGGAAACATAGACAATCATCGTATCCCCCTCCGGGGTCACCTTCCAGCGCGGAATTGCCGCCGATTCCACATTTAACTTGACAAGATCGCGCCCAGACGCACTCAAATTGCGGACATAGAGTTCCGACTTTCCACCAACCCCCTCCGGGCGAGTACAGAAAGCGACCTTTTTCCCATTGGGAGAAATTTCGGGATGGTAAGAATCTATCGTATCCAAAATTTCCACAACAGAAGCAAGAGACCTATCAAAATAATCAATAAACGCCAAATTACCCGTAAGATCATTCCTGAACACAAGCTTCAATGCACTTGTGCCAACAAGATGCTCCAATTCATTTGTTTCTGCAACAAGCGTAATTTGACTAGATCCACTTTTATCTTTCTTGCCGATAAACTTGGCATTGGGGATAGCTCCAAAAGCAAGTCGGAAACCTACATATTCCGCACGAGTCGACGAAGTCACCGTGTAGACATCTCCCCTACTGTACAAGAAGATGGACGATGCCGCATTGCGGAATCCGCCCCCCTTAAGAACGCGCTCACCGAGACCACCCCCATCAGGCGCTCCCGCATAATTCACAATGGTTGTATCCTGAAGGGAACCCAGCCAATCATTGGCCCATTCCATGACATTCCCAGCCATGTCGCACAAAGATGTCGAGCCGTTCTCTTGGATAGCATCTCCAGCCGTACAAACGTTGTGTAACTTATAATCCGAATTATCCGCAGTCCACCCTTTGCTCGGGTCCCAAGCCGACTGCGCTGCAAAAACCCATTCAGCCTCGGTCGGCAAACGGAAAGCCGCTCGTTCCGGGTGAAAAACGAATCCGTCCAAACCAGTACAATGACCATCGGCATCTAGAATTATTTTTTTATACTCATATGCAGTATCGAGCCACCCCAAACGACTGCGAGCATTAGCATAAAGAACGGCATCGTAGTAAGTCACGTTATTCGCAGGTAGTGAATCATTTTCGCAATCCAAACGGGCCATTTTCCGCCCATCCGCATTCATCAAATCAATTACCGAATTATACTCCCCACAAGTCACCTCATGCCGGCCAATCGAAAAGTCATACGAAAAAGCGACATTCATTTGAGGTTGATCTTTTACCCTAGCCGTAGCAAGATTCGTACCTAGCGTTACCTGCGCATTTTTCGATGCAAGATTCACCATATCCTGCATCTGGGCATTCGATGTTATCGTGCCATCCCCAAAAAAAGAACTAGACGATTGTTGGTCTGCAATGCTCAGACTTCCTTCAGAAGAACAGGAAGCCATCGCAATCGCAAGCATCAAGATAATGAGCAGACCAGCCATATTCCCCGAATCCTTTTCCCGTAAAAAACGCAACTAGGCAAGCCTGGGTTTGCCGGTCCAGCCGAGTTTTTCGCGGAGAGCGCCCACGAATCCCGTATGGCGCATGCGGATGAACGTCGTCACCGAAGCACTTTCGCTCAAGGTCACGTATTCGCCCTGCTTCATCTCGACAAAACTGCGTCCGTCAAAGACGAGGTCCAGCGAGCCGTCCACAGCCGACTTGATTTGCATTTTCTTGTCGGTCAGCGAAAGCACCAAGGGCCGCACCGAAAGGCTGCTCGGGGCGACAGGGGTCAGCACCACGGCAGGCGTGTTCGGATGGATAATCGGGCCCCCTGCGGCCAAGTTGTAGGCCGTCGAGCCGGTCGGAGTCGAAATCAGCAGGGAATCGGCCCAGTATTCAGTGAGCTGGGTGCCGTTGTAAGCCACGTTCACGTTCACCATGCGCTCAGGCATGTGGGGGCGGATATGGAGCTCATTCAAAACCGTCTGCCGGGCAATGCACTTCTTGCCGCGATAGACAGCGACATCGATCATCATGCGTTCGCGGGTCGAAAAATCCCCGGCCAGCAAATCGTCAAGCGTTTTCGTGAGGCCTTCCACGCGGGATTCCGCCAAAAAACCGACGCGACCTACGTTCACGCCGAGAATGGGCGTATTGTGGCCGAGCGCGATATGCGCCGCCGAAAGCACCGTGCCGTCGCCGCCAATGGCGAGGAGCATGTCCATCTTGTGGAGCTCGGACTGCTTGACCGCGACAATCGGCTTCTTGATGAGTGCTCCGAGCGTATTGATGGCGCAGAATTTTATTTCAGGATGCACCTTCGCCCAGGCGCAAACCTGTTCCAGAGCAAGGACGAGGTCCGCACTCTTGTCTTTGAATCCGACAATGCCTATCCTTTTGAACGGAGTTTTCATGCGCCCTCCTTTTCAGAATTTTCCTGGACCAGCACGCTCTTGAGCTTGTCGACAATTCCCGGGAAACACTGTTCCACGACCTCGACATGGCCGACAGGTTCATCGTTCTGGATAGCCAGCGAAAGCACCGTGAGCGCGAGGCCGACCTGCGGCCACTCGCCGCCATCGAAATCGCTGCCGTTGACAATGTTTTCCATGCCGCGAATGACAATGCCATCGTCGTAAACGCCCACTTCGACGCCTGTCTTGCGCAGGTTCTCAGCCAAGAACTCGTTTACCGGCCGGATCTGCTCGCGCACTTCCTTGGGCAAACGGAGAATCGTCTCGCCACCCGCAAAACAGGCGGCCACCGAGAGCAACGCGTACTCCTCGAGCGAGGTCGAAATAATTTCTTCGGAAAAGCGGCGACCCTGCAAGCGTTTGCCGGCAGCGAGCGGGCGGATTTCCAAATCCCCGAATACGTCACCGAACTTTTCACGGCGAGAGACCGTCTCGATGTTGGCTCCCATGCGCTTGAGGCAACCGAACGCCCCTGCACGCCCGCCATTCAGGTCGACATTCTTGACCTTCACGACCGTATCTTTATGGACGCCGCCGACCGTCACGAGCAAGGCAATCGCAAATGCTTCTGTCGAATCGCCGGGAATGTAATAATCGCGGGCGGTAATCACCTTCGTCTCCGAAAGTTCCGTCGCCTGGGTGCGTTCAATCTTTTTCCCTTGGGCCATCATCAAACGGCGTTCAAATTCGCTCAGCTGTTCCATGCCACGGCCTTCGTACTTGAGCGCTACACCGAAATACTGGAGCATACGCGTCAGCTGGTCGCGCACCACGGAAGCTTCTTCGAATGCAAGGTATTCGCTACGGACAAGCGTGCGCAAAAGCAGGCGATTTCGCATGATGTAAGGAACGTTGCCCAAAGAATCCTTCCGGATAGGCGGTTCGGCCATGTCGAAACAGAAGGCGAACCGAGCCGGTTCGTCGGCCTGCACATTCACCTTGAAATATTTCTGGAGCAATGCCTTGGCGGCATTCACGGATGCAACGCCCGCTTCGTCGCCGTCGGCAGCGAAAGTATAAACCGTATCGCAGGACTTGCTTGCAAGCGTCCACAGAAGCACGCTCTCGTATTCCGGGAAACCAATCGGGAGCAGCGTCGGCACGGAATACTGGAACCCCTTGCCCGACACGACGAGTTGGTGCCCCTGCTGTTCGTACTCGAGACCGAACTCCTTCAATGTAGCGGCAAAGCGCTCGGCACCCGTTGCCCAGGCGAAATCCTCGAAGACGGTGCGCCCATTCACGAGCAGTGCCATGAGGAGAGCCAGTTTTGTGCGTTCGCGGTCCGGGTTAATCAACAAATCCATTTCAAACAATCTCTTTACAAATAAATTGAAAACTAACGTTCCTTGACTTCGTACTCGAGGTAGCGGAGCACGTTAACGGCACGGGCAGCCTCCTCGGGAGTCTTGAACGCGAGCAGCAAAGTCCCCGCCACATTCTCGCGCACCTTCATCAGTTCGATGTCGCGGATATTCAAGCCTTCTTGGGCAAGCGGCTGCATTACGCTAAGGAGCGCACCCGGCTTGTCCTTGAGCTGCACGGTAATTTCGGAAAAAGACGCGGCGGCGTTCCGACCTGGGACAAACAAGCTCGCCCTCCCGTCGTTGCCGGCCTTGAAAATACGAGCCAGCGCCTCGGAATGGTCGTTCTCGCCCTCAGCAAGCGGTTTTGCGCCGTCCACCACCTCAAGCGAATTCATCGCATTAATCGTCTTGTCCAAGCCTTCGCGAACTTCGCGCAAGGCAAGCACGGTCTCGTCGCGGTTCGTGACGGCTATGTCGTGCCACATTCCCCAACCACTCGCGGCAATGCGCGTCATGTCGCGGAAGGCGCGCCCCGCATAGTGCTGGTAATTGTGCTTGAGCAGGCGCTCCGGCAGCCCCGCAGCAAGCGTAGAGCTCAGCATCTGCGGCATGTGGCTTACCCAGGCCATGGTCCGGTCGTGATGTTCCGGAGGGAACACGACCGCATTGGCTCCCAAAAAACGCACCAGTTCCAAAAGCGGAGCATAAACCGATTCGTCCGTCCCTTCTGGCGGGCAGACGAACCAATAAGCATTCTCGTAAATCGCCGGGTCACTGAACTCGCAAGTTCTTTTCTCGGAACCGGCCATCGGGTGGCTACCCACAAAGCGGAACGGCCGCGGGAGCCTTGCACCGGCCTTGCAAATCTGTACCTTGGTGCTGCCGATGTCGCTCACCAGGCACGGCTTCGCGCTCTCGTTACCGGCCCACGAAACATGGCCCAGCGCATCGAGCGTCTTGAGGATATGGAGAATCGGGGCACAGAGCAAAATCAGGTCGCAATCCTTGGCCCACTCCTCTACCTGACCATATTCGAAACATTCGTCCACCAAGCCGAGATCCTGGGCGCGCTTCAAAGTCGAGGGAGAACTCACCGCACGAATCTTCGTGGGCAAACCGGCCTGCTTGATAGCCGATGCGATGGAACCGGCCAACAGGCCGAAACCGACCAGGGCAATGCGCCCCGACGAAAGCCGAGTAGCAAGACCTTCTGCCATCTATTCCTCCACCTTGCGGGTTTCTTCCATGATGACCCCGAAAATTCTCTTTATCGAGTCCGGAGTGAGCGGAGCACCCGACTCATGAGCTAGACGGGCCTTTTCTGCCACAGCATCCAAGACGCCCTGTTCCCTCGAAGCATCGAAAACTGGGAGCCCCTGCCGCTTTTTTATTTTACCAATCTCTTCGGCATAGGACGCCCGCTTGTTCAGGAGGGCAATCAGTTCGTCGGTTAACCCGTCAATCTTCGCGCGCCAGTCATTAATATCCATACCCCCGAATGTAGAAAAAAACAGAAAATGCTTTTATAAAGCATAAGGAAAATTTTTTAAAATGCGGGAGGGGACCGTGCGGCCTTCGCTAAAGTGAGCAAGTGAGCGTCGCAGCGGCAAACAAAACAGCCTAGCTTAACCTTATACATCGTGAGATATCTGATTAGGTATAATGATAACGGGATAGCGTCTTGAGAATGGAGCGTCGGCCAAGGAAGGGGAGGGTGCAGGGAGGGGACCGTGCGGCCTTCGCTAAAGTGAGCAAGTGAGTGTCGCAGCGGCAAGCTTGCTTGCCGATATGACCGAACGTAGCCACGGACGCCTTGGCGTCCACTCCGAGCTGGGTCCCCTCCCGCATAATCTTCATAATTACGCATTAGAAAAAATAACCATGAATACTCAATACCCACCCACGTTCTCTCAAAACAAACAAATCAAGCCCTCGCAAAAAAGTTAAATTTCCTCGCATGAAAAAGTCAGTACCTATTACACTGCTCACCGGTTACCTCGGAGCCGGTAAAACCACCCTCCTCAATTTCGTCCTCAACAACCAGCAAGGCTACCACGTCGCCGTCATCGTGAACGACATCGGCGAAGTGAATATCGACCAGACGCTCATCGAAAAGGGCGGAAACATCACCAAGGAAGATTCCGGCAAAGTCGTCCCGCTCTCGAACGGCTGCATCTGCTGTTCCCTCAAGACCGACCTCCTGGAACAGATTGCCGAACTCCTCGAAATGAACAAGTTCGACTACATCCTCATCGAAGCGAGCGGCATCTGCGAGCCCATCCCTATCGCCCAGACCATCTGCATGGCCGGGAGCCAGCTGCGGAGCCGCGACGGGCGCCCCCTCCCCTGCCACCTGGACAACATCGTCTCTGTGGTGGACGTCGCCCGCCTCGCCGACGAATTCGCCGGCGGCCAGAAACTCCTGGACAAGGACCTCGAAGAAGAAGACATCGCGAACCTCCTCATCCAGCAAATCGAATTCTGCAACACTATCGTGATGAACAAGGTCGATAGTTTGTCCAAAACCGACCTGGAACACGTGAAGGCCGTGGTACGCGCATTGCAGCCCGAAGCCAAGATGATCGAGACAAACTACGGCAAGGTCGAGATGAAGGACATCCTCGACACCAAGCAGTTCGACTTCGAAAAAGTCGGAAACTCCGCCGCCTGGGCCAAGGAACTCATGAAGGAAACGGCTCCCGAAGACGTCGATGATGACGACGATGACCACGACGAGCACGAGCATCACCATCACGACCATGACGAAGATGAACACGAACATCATCACCATGATCATGACGAACATGACCACGATGAGCATGACCACGAACACGAGGATCACAGCCATTGCGACCATGAACACGGCGTGTGCCACTGCGGCCACCACCACGACAAGGACCATCCGCATGGCGACGAATACGGCATCAGCACGTTCGTTTACGAACGCCGCCGCCCGCTCATCCGCGAACGTTTCGAAGTGTTGCTGGACGACTACCCCACAAGCATCATACGCACCAAAGGACTTGTGTGGTTCGAAGACGACCGCGACAACAGTTTCTTGTTCGAACAGGCCGGCAAGCAGGCTTCTGCCCAGAATTTCGGCCCCTGGTTCGCTTCCGAAAACGAAGAAATGCAAAAGCGCATTCTCCGCGAAAACCCGGACCTCGTGAAAGTGTGGGACGAAAAGTACGGCGACCGCATCATCCGCCTCGTATTCATCGGCCAGCACATGGACAAGAAGAAGATTATCGCCGCGATGGATTCCTGCCTCGGCGAATAATTTTCGAAAAACCTTCAAAAACTATATCGACGCGCCCCGACCCAGTCGGGGCGTTGTTGCATAGGCGAGTACGTGTTTGTGCCAAAACTAACGGACGAATAAAATTGTTTTATATTTGGCGCAAAAAGGAGAGTTCAATGAAACTGTATACAACTGATTTTATTACGGACAAAGAAATCGAGACGCTCCAGATGGTGCGTGGGAGCGTGGTCTTTAGCAAGAACGTGGTTCGCGACGTGTTTGCCGGACTCAAAACGCTTGTGGGGGGAGAAATTGCCGGTTACACCGAAATGCTGAACGACGCCCGCAACATCGCCATTGAACGTATGGAAAAACAAGCCGGCATCATCGGCGCAGACGCTATCGTAAGTGTGCGCTTCGCTACCGCCTCGGTGATGGCAGGTTCCGCAGAAATTATCGCCTACGGAACCGCCGTGAAATTTAAGAAGTAAGGAAATTTCCGATTAAGTCGGGAATGAGCGTTCGTTACTTCCCAGCGATTTCGTTAGCCTTCGCCTCGATTTCGGCGATGGCTTTTTTGCGGCCTTCGGCAGAGTTTTCGTTGCTGAGCACGATGTTCACGAACACGGAACCTGCGACCACGGCGTACACGTGCTTGCTGAGCACCTTGGACTGTTCGCCGTTACGGATGCCGAATCCGCCGAGCACCTTCGCGCCCCCCTTACCGACCGTGTCGATAAAGTCGAGTGTCGCCTGGTCAATCGTGGTTTCGCTACCGGTCGTACCCGCGCGGAGAGCCGCATAGATGTACTTGAACCCTGCAGAAGCCATCGATTCGAGGCGTTCCTTCGTCATGGAAGGTGCTGCCACCGGGATGTTTTCGAGACCGTACTTCTTACAAGCTTCGGTGAGGCCTTCGTCGCAATCAAACGGCAGGTCGGGAATAATGCAGGCGGAAACGCCAGCGTCCTTGCACATCTTCACGAAGTTCTCGATGCCCGGAGTGAAGGCAAGCGAGCCATAGGTCATGATGTAGATGGGCGTTTCGGGGTGGCGTTCGTGAATTTTCTTCACGATTTCGAGTCCCTGCTTGGTGGAAAAGCCCTTTTCCAGTGCAACAGTGGATGCCGTCTGGATGGCGGGACCGTCGGCGCTCGGATCGCTGAAGGCAAGCTGAATTTCAAGGATGTTGGCGCCACCCTTCACGAGGGCGTCGGCGATGGCGATAGAAGTTTCTGCGTCCGGGAACCCGGCAATGAGATGGGACATTAAGTTCATAGCTTAGACGATAGACCGCTTCGCTGGTAGACGATAGACGAAAGATCTTAATTTCAATCTACTTCATCTAGAAGCATTGCTTGGTCTTCTCCTTATAGTTAAAGTTTAATTGTTTATTAATTGGATTTATCCTTAAAATACGAGAAAATGAAAATTCTTTCGTCTTTCGTCTGTAGGACCGAAGGTCCGTTCTTTCGTCTAGTTGTTCATTATCTCCGCGTCGTGGATGTCTTCGTTATTTTCAAGGCGCTTGAGTTCCGCCTTCAGGAATTCCTTCCACTTTTCGGGGCGGAACACCGGGCTCGTGATAAAGATGTCCTTGTCGCCGCGACCACTCATGTTGATGACGAGCGCCTTGTCCTTCGGGAGTTCCTTCGCAATCTTCATGGCGGCGGCACCGGCGTGTGCGCTTTCGAGTGCGAACAAAATGCCTTCGTTGCGGGCGAAGAACTTGACCGCATCCAAGGCTTCCTTGTCAAGGATGCTCGTGAATTCCACACGTCCCGATTCACCGAGGGCGGCAAGCTGCGGGCCGATACCCATGTAGTCAAGCCCTGCAGAAATGGAGCGGGTCGGCAGCGACTGGCCGTCTTCATCGATGAGGAAGCGGCTCTTGTAACCCTGCACAATTCCTTCGCGGCTCGCGTTACCCGTCATGCGGGAAGCGTTCTCGCCCATGTTCGGGCCGATGCCACCGGCTTCTGCACCGATCAGGCGCACGTTCTTGTCTTCGATAAACGGAGTGAACACGCCGATGGAGTTGCTTCCGCCACCCACGCAGGCGACAACCGCGGCAATGTCGATGTTGCGCTCGGCAGCCTGGCGCTTGACTTCTTCGCCGATGATAGACTGGAACGTGCGAACGATATCCGGGAACGGGGCAGGGCCGAGAGCGGAACCGAGCACATAGTGCGTGTTCTTGAAATTCGTGGCCCAGTCGCGCATGGCTTCGTTCACGGCATCCTTTAAAGTGCGGCTGCCGCTCGTAACCGGTACGACCTTCGCCCCATACATTTCCATGGTAGCTACGTTCGGCTGTTGGCGACGCACGTCAACCTCGCCCATGTACACGACGCATTCGAGGCCGAGTTTGGCACAGGCGGCTGCGGTGGCGAGCCCGTGCTGGCCGGCACCCGTCTCCGCGATAATGCGGGTCTTGCCCATCTTCTTGGCAAGCAAGCACTGACCGATAGCGTTGTTGATCTTGTGGGCGCCCGTGTTGGCAAGGCCTTCGAGCTTGATGTAGATCTGCGCACCGCCCAGAAGTTCGGTCGCCGTCGGGGCAAAGTACAGCGGAGTCTCGCGGCCAATATAGTCGCGCTGGATAATGCGGAGTTCTTCGAGGAATTCCGGATCGTGGATGTACTTGTTGAATGCCGCTTCGAGGTCGTCGAGCGGGCGGCGGATGATTTCGGCAACGTACTTGCCGCCGAACTTGTCAAAGAAACCGTTGTTGGAGGTAATCATAGTGGTTAGTAAACAGTGGTTGGTGATTAGTGGCTGGGGTTAAACGGAAAAAAAATTAAGGCTTTCGGAGAGTCCGAAAGCCTTTTGCAAACACTTGATGAAATCAGCAAAACCGGACTCTATGTTCTAGAGCCCCACCACCAACGGTTGAAACGGATTGCTTCATTCATCTTCATGGCGCATAATTTAGGAATGTCTTTTTTTGCTGGCAAGGGGTAGCCTTCAGAAAAGGCAAAAAAATTGAAGGCTTTCGGCAGTTCCGAAAGCCTTCTGTTAAACACTTGATGAAATTGGCAAAACCAAAATCCCGTTTCGAGAACTTCATCGCAAGCTGCGCAAGCGTCGAAGCGGATTGCCAATTTCATCTTTATGGTAAGCAATATATATACTAATTCGTTGTCTGTCAATAGGTTATAAACAGATTTTTGTAAAAAAATATTACGATTACACCCAAATTTCGCATTAAATGCAATAAAGCGCATTTTCCTTTTGTCTATATATAATTTTGTCGTTTAAAAAAATCCTCTCAATAATTTTGCCATATCCGGCGGGAAGTCGTGATTTTCAAATTCCCTGGGTTCTTCCCAATATGGGAGCAAAATCTGCACCTTATATGCAAAAAGCATCTGGTGATGCGCCCCCAAAACCCGGTAGTCTTCTTCACTCAGCTCTCCGCGGGTCATCTTGTCGTAATAGACTCCCCCATGGCTATAAAGGCGGTCGCCCACGATAGGGAAACCCAATTCCAGCAGATGCGCACGAATCTGGTGTTTGCGCCCGGTCAAAAGTTCAGCCTCGACCACGTCGAGCATCCCCAAGTCCGGGTGTTCTACCGAGAATAGCTTGCGAAAGCGCGTATGGCAGGGCTTACCGTCATAAAAATGGTGCATGCGCAGCCGAATCGGGTCGGTAGGATCTTCGCGCAGCGGCATTTCGCAATCCACGACGCCATCCTTATCCACCGAAACACGCCGACCGAGTTTCGCAAAAAAATGTTCTTCAGGAACAGGCCCGTCGGGGAAGCCCGCAGGCACGACAGCCAAGTAGAACTTGCGCAACAAAATCCGGTCCAGGTTTTTCTGGAAACGGGACGCCGTCGAGGCATCCTTCGCAAACAGCATGAGTCCGCCAGTATCGCGGTCGAGCCGGTGCATCGGGGTTGCCGACTCGCAGTCAAAGGCCCTGCGGATAATTGCAGCAAAGGTGTTGTAGAAAATACGGCCCGTATGGTGAACTGGGACACCCGCCGGTTTTGCCACCAGCAAAAACTCGTCATCCTCGAAAACCGTCGTGAAGTTAGTCGGGACCTCAGGCTCGGTATAGTTCTCCACGTGGTAGACCACTTTGTCGCCACGATGCGCGATAGACTCTACAGTGGCGACCTCGCCGTTCAACGTCACGAGTCCGCGTGTCAAACGGTCAAACCAGTCTTCGCGACTGTGATAGGTAAAACGCTCGCACAGGGAATCCAACAAAAAGCGTCCGTCCTGTTCAGGGCGAATTTCGCTTTCGAAGAACATATCCGATGGGGCTTTCTCGTACTGCATAATCCTATCGTCCTAGAGCAACCCAATCATTCAAGCTTGGTTCGAACGTATCCCGAAGAATCGCGGGCCCCTTCTTCGACTTCAAAGGCGAGCGCACCGATAACGGCCCCATCCTTGAACGCCGTCTCTACGCGGTACTTGCCTGCCGGGGCGTTCGTCTTTTTGCTGTAGCTGCGGTAGCCCATCTCGCGACCACCATTGATACGCATACGCCCAGAAGACACCCTGTCCGTCAGTTTGTATGTCGCATCGTTCGGGCCCTTGTAATACCAGCGGTATTCGATTTCGGCCTTCAAATCGGCCGGGGCATACACAGAACTCAAGTAGTAAAGCGGCATGTCGGCATCGCGGTGTACCGACGATGACTTCAGACCAATTTTCTGCAAGAAACTCGGCGCATCGACATCGCAACTGTAATCCGTCTTGTCGAAGTTGATGCAGGCCACCTGCTGCTTGAGCACGAGCGGCACCGGCGGAACCCAGTTCATCACGTAAGCCGTAATCAAGGCCGCACTGATGGCAATCGGAGCAATCAAGACCTTTTTGCTGCGGCGGGACACCTTCTGGATAAACACGCATATCCCTAGCGAAAGCAGCGTGCTGAACACGAACAGAATAAGCCCGATTCTATGGACAAGGTAAGGAATGGTGAAATTCAGGAACATGGTGCCGAGCAGGCAGAGGAACGCAAGGCTCACACCGAAACTTTCGTACTTCTTCTGCAAGAATTCGTTACCCACAAGGAGAATAGCAAGCAAAATCACCAAGATGAGCGAAGCGATGGAACCACTGCTCTTGAAATAGCATACCACAAGCGCACTGAACAAGCTACCGAAGCAGAATTGCACCGCCCAACTGAAGCGGTTTTTCCACGTTTCACTCCATTCGCGGTCCAAAAAGCGGTGTTCCACGACAATGGCGTTTTCGGGTATCGCCGTAGATTCGTAGCCAACGTCATTCGCAATTTTCTGTGCAACATTTTTCGCCTGGCTAGAGGCCGTTTTCAATTTTTCAGAAGCAGCATCCGTAACCGTCTTGAGCTTTTCAGAAGCAATCCCGGTCGCCGGCTTCGCGAGGTTCGACATCTTGGAAACGGCGGACTTAACCTGTCCAGGAATGATTGGACGGCTATCCCCATCCTTCCTTGCAAAAGGATTCAAACGGGAAACAAAACCCGTACGAGACGGGGCCTTCCCAACTGCCGCAGGTGCCGGCTTGGGCGAAACAGGAGCGGGTTTGGGGGCCACCTTCGCTTGCGGGCGCGGCGCGGCCGCACGGGCCGCCATGATACGATCCTTGGTCCAGCCTTCGGGGTGTTCCATGTGCGCCGACAGGAGAATCACAAGGATGAGCGCACCCGAATAATACGCAAGCAAGAAGATGAGGTCACTGTTCTCGACCATCTGCCCGAGCGTCACGGAATCCCAAAAGAATCCGCCCAAAAAAGCAATGGCCGGGAAGAACTTTTCCGCCTTCTGTACAAAAGGTTTCTGTCGCAGGTTATCAACGAATTGCATGATTACCCCTTAAGAATCAAACCCTATATAAGTCGTGTTCACGAATATAGTCGTACACACACTGTTCCAGACCTTCCGGCTTGTCGCTGCTGCAAAGCAACGCCTTCCGGATAGCCGTGCTCGAATAAATTCCATCAAAACCGTTTTCCGGGCCGAGCCAGTAGAGCGGCGCATAGCCGTTCGCCTCGTGTACCGCAAGATCGGGCTTGGGGTAGCCTCGACGCGAAAAAACAATCAGTTCGAAATCGCGCAAGAGCAAATGGCCGTTGTAGTTCGTGCCGTAAAAATTCAGCGGGTCACGCCAATGAGGGATGCCCTGGTAGCTGTCGGCCCCCACAAGCAAACGGAAATTCACATCGGGGAACTTAGCCTGAAGCCCCTGCAAAAAGACATACGTCCCGCGAAAATCCCCCTGCTGGATTTCTTCGTCCGACAAAACAAGGCGCGGGTCATCTCCTGTTACCAACTCAAGCATCGCAAAACGGTCTTCCGGGGAAGCACAGAGCGTCTTGTCCCAGCGATCGGGACTCGGGATAAACCAGACTTCGTCGCAAAGGCCCCGACGGAGGCAATGGCGCGCCACAGAAACATGATCCTTATGTACAGGGTCGAACGCACCACCCATAACAGCCACATTCTTCATGACATGTTCAATCACAAACACAACCGCCTAGTAAACATACGTGGCAAAGCCAATATTGAACTGCAGACGAGTCCCTTCGACAGACTCGTTCAGGAACGGATCGTAATGATCCGACACCCAGCGGTAACTGATTTCCGCAAAGAGCATCGCCTTGCCAAAGAGAGACAGGATAGAACCTACACCGGCAGCCCATTCGTTCCACGCCACGTCACCGAGGTCGCTCAATTCCTTAGACCGGGAATAGCCGCCCATCATATAAAGTTGGCTCAAAAGGTGAACACCGAGTTCAATATCGAAGTCGGAATGCTCGATATCCGTTTTCTTACCATTGTCTGGTTTTTCGGAATAGTCAAAGAACCCGTAACCGGCGCGCAAGAAACCGAATCCGGGATACCAGAAACCAATCATCGGCTCAATCTGGCGAAGTCCAAGACCGCGCTCCTTCCCCACGCCCGTACCGCTACCAAAGCCGAGGGCTCCCCCCACGAATATGGGCACATGGATATTGACGGTCGTCGTAGACGAGGACCCCAAATCCGTTGTCGGAGCCGTCTGCCCAAAGGCAACGGCCGCGCAAACAGCTATAATCGCAAGAAATCGTTTCATGTCACATTACCAAGATAATGGCGAACGCAAGGCCAACAACCACGTTAAAAACAGAGTCCACCTTGGCCAAGATAAAGAAATTCCTCGATATTCTCCCTTCGCGGATAATCCGCGTCACCATGGCATCGCTACAGAAAAGCGAGATCGCTGCCTTGCATGCGACAATCAGCGTAATCCACCAGACAAGGCCCGAGAAAAAGGAGAGTAGCACGACAGCAACAGAGATGGCAAACGAGAGCCCGAAATTAGAATAGCGGATAGATGCGCCCGAAGACTCGCTCTGTGCCATCAGGTGCCGGAATTCATCCACTTTATCACAAACGGAGGCGTATGCACTGATAGCCTGGGACATATTGTACCCCACCAGAATAACGGCAGCGACGATTGCGATTTTGATGACGATATCCATTTATTGCACCTGAATACACCCAATATAATTTTTTAGACGGCGGTAAACTACATCGGTGCATTAAAAATGCTACATTGTAGCCGAATGTTAGAAGACGACGAATTCGAAGGAGCCCAGGCAAAGCACACGTCAAAGCCTTCCAGACGTGACCACCGGTCCCGCCGCATTGACGCTATGCGCGAATGGAGCACCGGAGTCGTCGACGAGCGCCCGGTCAAGGAGCGTTTCAGCAGGGAATTCAAGAAACCCAAAATTAAGCGAATCAAGAATCCCATCGAAAACATCGGCGAAGAAAACTGCGAAAAGGGCCTCGTGGTGGAAGTCCACCGCCGCACCTGCGAAGTCCGCCTGGAAAACGACCCCTCCACGGTCGTCACGGCTATGTACCGTGCGACAACGACCAAGGAACTGGGCGAATTCCCCACCGTCGGGGACCGCATCCTTTTAGGCCAAGTCAACGACGGCGAAGACGACGGTTCAGGCGTCGGCTCGCAAAAATACTGCGTCGTCCGCGTTTTCCCCCGCAAGAGCGAACTCCGCCGCCCCGGCCCGCGCGACAGTTTTTACAAGCAACAGACTCTCGCTGCAAACATCGACCAGGTCATCATCGTCGCAAGCGTCGTCCAACCCGAATTCAACTACGGATTTGCCGACAGGTTCCTGCTCGCCGCAAACCTGAACAACCTCCCCTTCGTCATGGTACTGACCAAGATGGACCTACTGGGGGACGCACCGATGCCCGAAGCCATCCAGGACTTCATCAGCATCGTAGACAAGTTTATCCCGGTGAGCGTCAAGACCGGCAAAGGCCTCGACGATTTGCGCAAAGTCCTCGAAGGGAAATCCTCCGTTTTCAGCGGGCAGAGCGGAGTCGGCAAGTCGACACTCATCAACGCGCTCGTCCCAGATGCAGAACTCCGCACAGGTGACGTGCGCGAACGCGACGGCAAGGGCCGCCACACAACTACATCGTCGAGCCTGCTGGATTTCCCCGGCGGAGGCTACGTCATCGACACCCCGGGCATACGCAGCATCGGCCTCATGGACATGGAAGCAGAGACCCTCGCAAAGATTTTCCCCGGATTTTTCGAAGGCGACTTGTTCACATGCAAGTACAGCAACTGCATGCACCTCAAGGAACCCGGATGCGCCGTAAAAGAAGCCGTCGAGAATGGGACACTCAGCCGCGCCCGCTACGAAAGCTACCTTAGAATTTTGAATTCAGGGAAATAGAAGATGCTCGCCGCCCTTTTCAAGATGACCCGCCCCAAGAACATCGTGATTGCCGTAATCACGCTTGTAGTCGGATATGCGCTGCTAAAGAACTTCCCGTCCATACCGAGCCTCGTATTGCAATCGCTCGGCTTTGCATTCGCCATCGGGTTTGCAAACATCCAGAACGACATTTTGGACCTGGAAAGCGACAAGATGAACCGCCCCGAACGCCCGCTCGTGACCGGCAAGGTCTCGGTGAAGGCAGCCCGCAGGGCCTGGATCATCATGTTCGTCCTGATGCTCCTCTGCGGAGGCGGAGACAGCCTCATTCAAACCTTCAGCAACAACAACCAACTCTTTTTGGGAGAGAGCTGGGCTGCAACACGTTACCTTTTCTTCCCGCTATGGTTTTTCCTGCTTCTCGGCTTACTCCTGATTGCCTACAACAGGTGGCTCAAGCATATTCCACTTTTGAAAAACATGACAGTCGCGTTCCTGTGCACGACTCCCCTGCTTTTTGCCATACAGCATTTTTTCCAGTTCAATACAAGTTGCGTCCATACAGAATTCCTTTGGGCAATCATCCCTGCGATTCCATTCGCATTCCTGCTCACGACCGCTCGCGAAATCTACAAGGACCTGGAAGACGAAACGGGCGATTTGAAGGCGGGCATCATGACCTTCCCGCTTATCGCGGGCTCGGCGACGGCGCGGAAGCTTGCCGGCGCGATTATCGTTTTCACATGGATTTCGTTACCAATTCCGGTATTCTACATGGACAAGGTATTCGGATTCAACTACCCGCCGCTGTTCCTGATTATTACAGGCATAGCGCTCACACCGATATTTGTCTATATTCTCGTGCAGGCGCACAAAACGCAATACAGAAAATCACAATCCGCTGTGAAAATTGCAATGTTTGCAGGACTCATCGCCCTCATAGTGAGTTGCTAAGGCATTTTTCATTTCGCAAATAACTTTCAGATCTATTTCATATGAACCATCTTTTTTTTACCATTTTCACCATAGCAGTCGTCACCAAATTTATAGCCTGCAGTGTTGATGCTTCGAGTAATCCACCATCAAGCGATGAAAAAAAGACAACAATTACTACGAGTCAAACCCAAAGCGATGATTCCGTTACAGATCCTCGCGACGGTCAGGTCTACAAGACCACCACTATTGGCACGCAAACCTGGATGTCCCAGAACCTGAACTATGAAACCATAAACAGTTTTTGCTATAACAAAGATCCAGCGAACTGTTCCAAATATGGCAGGCTCTATACTTGGGCAGCAGCCGTTGGCCAACCCGAAGATTCGTGCGGCTACGGGAAATTATGTGTATTTGCAGAAAAGGTTCAGGGAGTTTGCCCTCCAAATTGGCACATTCCATCACTAGCAGAATTTGAAATGATGTTTTCTACAATTGGGGAACCAACCTCTACTGCAAAAAAACTTAAAAATTCAAGTGGATGGAGCTACAACGGCAACGGAAGCGACAATTACGGATTTTCTGTGCTTCCTGCCGGATACAGGTATGTCAACGGGCATTTCCTTGATGAAGGCGCAGCCACGTTTTTATGGTGCTCCGAAACAGACGGCAACTACTATGCTTGCAGCATGAATCTAATCTTCTCCAATGATTATGTCACCATAAGCTTCGAATCAAAATCCGACGGTTTCTCCGTACGCTGCGTCAAGGACTAAATTTTGCTATAGTAGGCGCCACGGGCCTTGGGCTTGCCCTGCAGTTTGCGGCCCTTCAGGTCGAAGTCGCCTTCCTTCTTGTACTGCTCGGCAACTGGCCTCGTGCGAACAAGAGCCGATGCTTTCTCGGCGATTTCAACGGTTAGGCTATTTTCCTTCACGTCGTTGTAATTTTCATCGCCTTCGACCTTATAGTAAACCGTGTACTTGCCCGCCTTTTTAGCGGTCGGGAGATCTTCCGAATACTTGCCGTCCTTGCCGAGTTTGTAGAGCAACGTGCCGTGTTCGGCCTTACCCGCCTTTATAAGCGTCTGCGCCTTGCCCGTATAGGCTAGGCCCTTGACGGCGCTAGGCGCTGTCGCGAGTTTCGAGTCCGCTTTGCCAATTTCTGCAGTTAGACTTTTCTCGTCGATACCATTGTAATTGGAATCGCCCTCCACCTTGTAATAAACCGTGTATTCACCCGCTTCCTTAGCGGTCGGGAGATTTTCCGAATACTTACCGTCCTTGCCGAGTTTGTAGAGCAACGTGCCGTGTTCGGCCTTACCCGCCTTTATAAGCGTCTGCGCCTTGCCCGTATAGGCTAGGCCCTTGACGGCGCTAGGCGCTGTCGCGAGCTTTGAGTCCGCTTTACCAATAACAAATGTCTTCTGTATTTTTCCAGAGTAATAGCCTTTGCCTGCAATTGTGATTTTTGCGATGCCGACATCCGTATTGTCAGAGAACGTTACAGTATAATCAGTATCCTTGACAAGCTTAGTTTTACCGTCCATCAGAACAACTTCGGGCGTAATTGCCTTGCCTGTATAAGTCTGCTCGTCAATGGAGTCAACAGTAATGTCACTATGACTCAAAAGTTTACTCCACTGCGCATAAAGCGTAACTACAGCACCCGCAGAATCGGTGAGATTCTTGACAGAATCCTGATCGGCATACGCATCGCCCTTACCGTCAACTTTGGTATTCCATCCGTTAAACTTATAGTCTTTACGGGTAAACTTATTATTAACGAGTTGGAAACTCCTTTCATAAACTAGGCGCTGATTTTCCATGGTACCAAAACCCCCATTGGAATCGAAGGCAACATCGTAAGTCTGGAATACAAAAACACTATCATTGACACCATCGGGATAAACAACGCCACCAATCGTTATTTCACCAATACTTCCTTCACTAATGCCAATACAATACGCTGATTTAATAGACGTTTTCGTGCTCACTTTGGTCACACTATCCGTAATCAAGACATCTCCAGCAGTCCCCCTAAAGCCACCCCCAATAGCGGCTCCGCCATTACCATTCACACTCCCTTCAGCAGTAACCATACCACCGCTAATCGTGATATTACCGACACTGCCAAAAAGCCCACTTCCAATACCCGCACTAGAAGAACCCGCCGCAACAGAAACAATTCCACCGCTAATCGTGATATTTTGACAAGAAGCCGATTGACCGGAGCCAATACCGGCAGCCGTATAAGTGCTCGATGCCGTAATATTGCCACTTTCAATCACGATATTGCCACAATCTATTTCCAGACCACCGCCAATACCAGCTCCCGCAAGGCTACTGGCCTCAAGCGAACCGGTTCCCTTGAGGGTCAATGTATTATTAGGTGGCACATAAATACCTGGATAAGATTGATGGAAAGCCTTCACCCTGTTCGATCCCATAAGGATAATCGTACAGTTGCCTTCACAGGAAATTCCCGCCCATGATTGCGCCTCATTATTCACTCTCTCAATAATTACATCGTCAAGTGTCACCGTAGCTCCATCGGCAATAGATATCCTATAGTTACCCGTTAATGAATCCGTCAGTACATCTCCATCTTGGGCAACCATGTCCGCCGAAACCAAAGACAAGTCGATATTTTCACCAGCAAAAGCAGCAGTCGAAGATAACAATAGTGCAGCAAGAATCGTCAGCCTATTCGTCAATTTCATAATTCAGCCTTTTTCCCATTTGAAAAACGAGCAAACATACAATTTCAGCTTAAGTTTACATCTTTTTCAAAAAATGGTCAATACACAATCAAAAAGAACGGGAAAGACTCTGCTTTCCCGCCCTATTCCCCCAACCAAAATTCGCTATTCTGCCCGTTTCATCCTGCCGCAATAGGCACCACGAGCCTCAGGCCGCCCATGCAACTTGCGCCCCTTCAGGTCGAAGTCACGTTCCATCTTATATCGGTCTGCAACAACTTTAGTACGGCCAATAGAAGTCGGATTCTCAGCGATTTCAACCATTAAGCTATTTTCCGCTATATCGCTGTAATTCTCATCACCGAGAATCTTGTAATAAACGATGTACTTACCCTTCAAGGTCGCTTTCGGCACATCTTCTGTGTACTCACCATTCTTACCGAGTTTATATAAAATTGTGCCGTTTTCAACCTTACCCGCCGTAACAAGCGACTGTTCCTTACCCGTATAGACCAAACCACTGACAGGACGAGGCTCAATCTCAAGTATCGGAGTAATCCGGGCAATTTCCACAACCAAATACTTCTCGCTTACATCGTTATAATTTTTGTCACCCACCACCTTATAGTAAACAACATACTTGCCTGCCGCTTCAGCCGTCGGGAGTTTCTCCGAATAATTGCCGTCAAATCCAAGTTTGTAGAGGACAGTTCCATTTTTGGCTTTGCCCGCCTTCACGAGCAGATGTTCCTTTCCCGTATAGACGAGGTTCTCAACGGCGCTAGGAGCATGCAAGAGTTTTGAATCAGCCTTGTCAATATTAAATTTCACCTTGACTTCGCCAGCATATTTGCCTTTGCCCACAACAGAAGCAATCATTGTACCTGCATCCTTGTTATTGAAATAGACCACAGAATAATCTTTATCTCTAGTAAGCACAGTCTTACCATCAATCACAACGATTTCGGGAGTAACAGGCAATCCTTTGAATGTTTGCATAGAGTCATAGAGAATGATAATATCACGATGGCTCAACATTTTATTCCACTCCGCATAAAGTTTCACCACTGCATCGGGTTTATCTGTCAAGCTATTCACCTTGGCCTTGTTATCATAATGGACTCCCTGGCCATTTCGCATCGTATTCCACCCGTTAAACAAGAAGTTTTCGCGAACAAAAGTATTCTTTTTGAGTGGAACTTCTTCTCCATAAACAAGCGACATACCATCCATGGTACCAGTACCGCCGTTTGCATCAAAATAAATCACATAATTATTAACCAACCACTGCGCATAGAGTCTCACCAAACCACCAGCCGAATCAGTGAGATTCTGGACTGAATCTCTATCGGCATAAGCATCGCCTTTGCCATCGGGCTTCGTATTCCACCCATTAAACGTATATCCCTGACGGTAGAAAACCCCCGCATAAAGTTCCCTCTTTGGCCCATTATAAATGAAACGCTGGGAACCGAACTGACCACTTGTTATGCGAGAACCGCCATTGCCATCGAAAATAACCTTGTATGTCTGGAATACATAAATGCTGTCGCTAACACCTTCGCCGTATTCCATACCACCGAGACTTATAAAACCGACTTCATAATCGCCTTCGGGGGCATTTGCGCCGATTCCAATACAATACGGGGCATTTTCTCCAGCTTTCGCCGTAACTTTAGGCACTGTACTGTTAAAAACGATTTCTCCGACAGATCCACCAAAACCACCACCGATACCGGCAGCTGAATCACCACCTGTAGCCATGACGATGCCGCCGACAATTTCGATGGAGCCAATTGCTCCTTCGTAACCGCCGCCTATGCCAGCGCCACCGAAGCCACCCGAAGCAGTGATCATCCCGTCCTCAATCACAATATTACCACCATTTATATTGTGACCGCCACCGATACCGGCCGCGTAACCGTTACTGCGAGCTTCCAACGAACCCTCACCCTCAATATAGAGGTCGTTATCCTCAGGCACAAAGATTCCAGGGAACCCTTCATAGAACCCCGTAATCTTGTTTTCGCCTTTTAGGATAATCGTGCAGGATCCCTCGCAAGTGATTCCGGCCCACGAATAAACACTATCATTCACCCCATTGATGGTCACACCATTAAGCGTTACCGTAGCGCTGTCGGCAATCGATATCTTGAAATTGCCCCCCAGCGTGTCTGTCAACGTATCACCACTCTGGGCAATCGTATCTGACGTAACTAAAGACAAGTTAATGGTTGTGCCCGCAAACGCCGCAGCCGTAGACAGAACAGTCGTAAGGACTGCGATTGACATGTTAGTCATTTTCATTGTACATCCCCCTATTATGAACTTTGCAAAGACAAGTTATTGCAAAATTTCAATATAAGTTTACCTCTTTTTTACAAACAAAATCAACGTCTCTAAAAAAATGAAGGAATCCGTGATTTTTTTCTCATGTTTTCGTCTTTTTACATTCAGTCAGTCAAAAAAATCCCATTTAGGGGCATTTTGGGTATATTACATATTTTGTAATATACCTTTCAGGGCAAAAAAAACGTTTCCGGAACCCAATATCTACCGAACAAGAGCCCAAATGGAGCCAAAAATACCTCGTGGGAATAGGGGCTCCCTTACATTTATTGTAATACCAAATTCGCCTCAAACCCGCATAAATAAAGGGATCCAGCGGTTCCAGTCCAAGAAAAAAGTATAAGGAACCCGCAAGCCGAGGCCATACCCAATTCCTATATTTTCGCGCGACCGCTTCCCTGCTTGCACCCGTCCGGGTGGGCTGTGACCTTCGAGGTAGGGGGAGCAAACATTTCAAAGAGGCGTTATGCTCGACGAATTGCACGAAGAATGCGGCGTTATCGGCATTTACAATGGCGACAACGTTGTACGGAATATCACCATGGGGCTTTATGCCCTGCAGCACCGCGGCCAGGAAAGTGCCGGATTCGCGGTCACCGACGGAGACAAGGTGCGCGTCCGCAAGTCCATGGGGCTTGTATCCACCCTGCTCCGCGAACACAATGTCGATGAACTGCAAGGTTTTGCAGGCATTGGCCACGTACGCTACAGCACCACCGGGGCCTCGACACTTGCCAACGCGCAGCCGATTCTCGTGAGTTGCAAGTGGGGGCAAATCGCTGTCGCCCACAACGGCAATATCACGAACGCAAACGAGCTCCGCGCCGAGATGGAAGCCGAGGGGCACATCTTCCAGACAACATCCGATTCCGAAATTCTCCTGCACGAAATCGCACGCACCGAGGCCGACACCTTGGGCGATGCCATCAAGAAGGCAATTTCCAAATTTACCGGCAGTTTCTGCCTCGTTTTCATCTGCAAAGATACGATGTTTGTGGCCCGCGACGGCTTCGGGTTCCGCCCGCTCTCCATCGCCCGCATGGGGAAAGCCTGGTGCGTAGCCAGCGAGACTTGCGCCTTTGATTTGCTTGGCGCTCACTACATTCGCGATATCCAGCCGGGCGAATTTTTGACCATATCAAACAACGGTCTCCATTCCGAGCGGTTCACCCACAAAGACCGCCTCGCCCACTGCATTTTTGAATATATCTACTTTAGCCGCCCCGATTCCAAGATTTTTGAACAAAGTTGCGATAAAATCCGCCGCAAGATGGGCAAGCAGCTCGCCAAGGAATGCCCTGTAGACGCAGACATCGTGATTTCCGTGCCCGACAGCGCCACAACCGCAGCACTCGGGTACTCGCAGGCCAGCGGAATCCGTTTTGAAATCGGGCTCCTCCGCAACCACTATGTGGGCCGCACCTTCATCGACCCCACACAGAACGTGCGCGAACAAAAAGTGAAGCTCAAATTCAACCCCATCGAAGGGGTACTCAAGAACAAACGCGTGTGCGTTGTTGAAGACTCCATTGTGCGCGGCACCACTCTAAAGATTTTGTCAAGGATGCTCCGCGATGCCGGCGCCCTCGAAGTCCACATCCGCATCGCATCGCCTCCGGTTGCACATCCGTGCTTTTTCGGGATGGACTTCCCGAGCCAAGGCGAGCTTGCCGCCAGCTCCATGACGCCCCCCGAAATCGCGAAAATGCTGGGAGTCGAAAGCCTCGGCTACCTGAGCGTGGAAGGGATGAAGGAATGTACCGGCGAAGGCGAGAACTACTGCGCCGCCTGCTTTGACAACGACTACCCCGACTACATCGGGACAGACACGAACAAAACTCGCTGTGGGTAAAAGAAACGAAGGCAAAAGCCTTCGTTTTGATTAAACTTGATCAAAGGTCCACTTGACGTGGTCCATCATGAAGTCATGCGCATCAAAGGCCAGGCCAAACTGGTCCTTAATTTTGCTGACATCGAAGAGCATCGGATCGTCGGACCAACCGAGATCCGTTTCCACGATTTTGGACTTGCAGCCAGGTTTCAGGGAAATCATCATCTCGGCGATTTCCTTCCAGCTAATCCACACTTCGCCAAGCCCAAGGAAAATTTCCTCGTTTTTGTCGGATTCCAGAACCTTCATGTAGAGTTCGGCTTGCTGACTCGCATGGATGAACTGCGTTCCGTCATTCTTGATGATATTGATATCCTGATTGTCCTTGACGGCGCGCGCCATGTCGAAAAAGCGCCTGTCGGGCTGGGAACAACCATCAACATACGCCGGATTGCCGAACGTGTACCCCGGACGGATGATATTGCGTTTCATCTTGACATCGGGGAAATAGCGGCCATAGCCATGCGTAAAGCCTATCACGAAAGCCTCGCCCGCCGCCTTGGTCGCCCCATAGAGGTCCATCGGCAAGTTGCTGGTCATTTCGCGCATCACAGGGCGCATGCGGCCCATCGCCGCCGTACTGCTCGTGAAGATAAATTTTTCACAACCTGCGCTTGCAGCCATTTCGAGGAGGGCTACCGTAGCACGCGTATCGTTCATGAGGATGGCACCCGGAGTATCACCCCAGCCAAGCGCAATATGGATGCAAGCATCGCACCCTGCCAAGCCCTCACCGAGCTTGTCAAAATCCGTAAGGGACGACTCTACAAAAGAGACTTTTCCATTGGAGCGCAACGAAGGCATCTTGTTGGGGTGGCGAGTCGCAATGACGACATCGTGGCCCTTTTCAAGCAACGCCTTGACTACATAGTGTCCAATGAATCCTGTACCGCCCGTAACGAATACACGCATGCCAATATCCTCACATTTGGTTTATAAATATAATCTCTTTGAACCCCAATAGACAATGTAAACCATTTTTTCCAACATAAAAAATCCTTATTTCAACGAATTATATGAATCATCGATGCTCAATATCACAACGCAGCGAATTTCCTGCGGAATTTTTCTAAGTTTTCAGCGAATCAATGGGATTCTTCAATCCCTAACCACTATTTACCAACCACTAACCACTATTTATCATGGACATTAACGAACTCGCACAAAAGCACATCTTGAACCAGCCGCTCTACGTGACCGGCAAGCCCATCGCCTACACCGCTCGTGAATTCGGTCTCGACCCGAAAGACATCGACAAGCTCGCCAGCAACGAAAACCCGTTTGGCCCGAGCCCGAAGGGCATGGAAGAGGCCCGCAAGGCTTTGGAAGAAGTGAACCTCTATCCGGATGGCGGTTCTTATGACCTCATCGGAAAGATTGCTGAATTCCGCGGCGTGAAGCGCGAACAGATTGCCGTCGGTAACGGCAGCAACGAGCTCCTGGACATGATCGCCCAGGTGTTCCTCGGCCCCG
>CAMJHM010000007.1 GCA_946405515.1 uncultured Fibrobacter sp.
AATAGATGAACGCCTCGACACTCGGTTCGGGAGCGGCCCAGCCGGACTGGCCGTAATCCACGAGGTGCGCCTCGGGGAGAATGGGTCCAGAAATCGCGGCGACGCCTGCAAGCTCGGCTCCGCCGAGCGGTCGCAACGCAATGCGGTTCATACCGGAGTCAAGCGCGAACAAGAGAGAATCGCCCATGCGGGAACTTTCCCACAGACCGGAGGGCCGCAGGCCGTATGTACCGACATTTACACCGTTCACGGAAACTTCCACACGAGAATTGCCGGACGGATAGCCGCGACCGAACACATACAGGGCATAGTTCCCGGCGCGGGGTGCGTCCACGTTCCAGACTGCCATACCGGATGTTCCCGAGCCCTGGCGCAGGTACGAGCGGCCGGGCAGCGCGCACGACTGGTCCACCACGAGGCCGGGCACGGAATCGAGTTCCACTGTGCGGACCGCAATCTGGACCGGTGTAGAATCGACCACGGAGGTGTCGACTGCGGAAGTATCGCCGGGTTCCCTGTACGGGGGCAGGCTGTCCAGGTTCTGCAGGAACTGCACCTGTTCCTCCGTAAGCGCGGAATTGTACACGCGCAGGTTCGACATGCGGAAGTAAGCAGCAAATTGATCGGTTCCAAGCCTACCCAACAAAGGCGAACCAACACCCCGCATCAAGAAACCTCCGGGAAGAACCTTCCGCTCGACAAAGTTTCCATCTACATACAAGGAAACATCGGAACTGTCAAACACGAACACATAGCGGGCAGAAACTCCCGTACCAAGTAGCGGCGTAAACGAGACAGGTCCCGAGCCCGCATCCGCATAAAGCAGTCCGTTCCGCACCCCGAGTTTCAGCGTATCCACGTTTTCGGCCCACGTAAAAACGAGACCGTCAAGTTCACCGACTATGCCATTAAATTCAACACTCATTGGAGTCGCAGAATCACTGAAAATACTGTCCGTAGCCAGCGCATAGTCTCCCGGATCCAACAGTGAAATTCTCCCTCCATAAGTCCAGTGCGTCACCAACGGACCGAGTTTTAAGTCAACCTGCGTTCCAAGGATTTCATAGGCATAAGAACCGGTTCCCTCCGACATCGGGTACCACAACACAAGCGACGACGGGAACGGGTAAAGTTGTCTCGATTGCCAAGATTCTTCCACATGGTTGTGGCCCATGTCCTCGACACGGACATCCACCGTCGCACGGCAACCCGTGCAGTGATGCAATAACACAGGACTCAACACAAATTCTTCATAGAGTACAGTGTCGGCTGTCATCCCACCAAACGGAACCATTCGCGTTTCCACGAGATAACCGCCAAAGCGTACATTCACGACTGCATTCGAGATGCCGCTGACGGAATCGGCAAGGGAAGCAGACACCTGCAGGACACGGGCCCCGCTGTCGCCATCCACAACGGCAACCTCAAAGTCGCTTAGCGAAGGAGGCAGAGAGTCGACGCGGACCATCGGACCGCGGACGCGTTCCGTCGAGCCGTCCACGCCGTAGTAGTCGGCACGGGAAGTGTACACGTCGGCAGGCAGCCAGATGTCGCCACGCCGGGCCTCCCACGCAATTGCCGGGCCCGAGAGCACTCCCTGGTGCTCGGCGGCCACGGAACCGCCAACACGCAACTGCAGCAGGTAGTTGCCGCGGCCCGTGCACGGGTTCGCGAATTCAAGCATTCCGTTGTACGTACCCGCCCACACAGTATCGGACGCAGGTTCCGCACAAATTAACGTATCGGGAACGGATGGCGGACCGACCGGCACGACACTCTTTGCTGTCAGCGTATCGAGCACAACGAAGGTCGAGAAGGTGCGAGTCGTACCCTTCAGGAAGACGTAGTCCCATGTAGTATTATCACAGGAGTCTCGCGTATCAACGCCACCACTGACCTCAACAAAACACTCATACGAAACATTTTCCAGCGGAACAATTTCCCTGTTTTCAAAATCGGGCTTGTATATTTTCAGTTCATCCAGATCGTGACCGGAGTTTCTCACATCGTTATGCGAAAGTTTCACCTTCACTACTGGCCACAAGCTGTCAACATCGCCAAAGTCATGTGACGGCAGCACCTCCACCACCGGCCCCTGCACGGCAAGCCCCTTGAAAGTCTTGAACACGTACTCTTCCGGAGCGACACTGCGTACAGTCACATCCACGGTATCATCACCCCATGCTCCTGCGGCAAATTCTACTCCAGCATTTGCGTAAGCAGCCTGCACGTAGGCGAAGGAATCTGGATCAACACGTGAACCCACGTGCAAATCCAGTTTTCGGTAATTCATGAAACCGTCCGATCCCCATGTGAGGAAGAAAGTCACAGGCCCCTGTAAATGGCTCATGTTGAAACGGGTCAGCACAGGGAATGGCTCTGCCAACGGCATAGAATCCTGCACGCCCGACGCAACAGGATATGTATATCCGTCATGTTCGTAGCTCAGTTTCCATGGAGCGTTAGCTCCGGGCACACGGCCGCGGAACGTCGCTATTTCCGTTGCACGCGAAGTCGGCGCCATGCCGTTCCATGTAACATTAAATTTGTACCCTGCAGAATCGTAGCTAGCCCAAAGGAGAGGGTGTTTGGAAAGCATCGTATCGGCATGGAGTGTATCGCGTTCAAGCAAGGAATCTAAAGCAACATTCAGATTCTTTGTCCAGGGATTGCCCAAAAGCGAATCAATGCCGTTCTGGCGGAACACATTTGCGAGCGGGACGGAATGTTTACGTGTTTCAAAATCCATCGCGATTGTGGAATCCGCCGAGAAAACATAGTCCAGCACGGGCGTCAGCGTATCGCCGCCGGTCGTTATATTCCAAGTTGTCATTCCAGAAGAAGTATCAACAACCCATCTGGGATTTTGAATCCTATTGCCCAAGGAATCCACTTCCACAGGGCGGAATTTTCCCATAATCATTCCGTTCACAGAACCATGACGGAATATACCGGGAGTTACAGACTTTAAGGAATCCTGATTTATTGACCACAGGCCTGCAGCCGTATCTGAAAGTTTCACAGAATAAGAATAGAGACTATCCAGATCGTTGTGAGTGGGAATTGGGAATGATGGAAAAAATGGTGACGATTGTGTAACTGGATTTTTAACATAACCGAGATCTGATACAAATACGCTATCCCAATAAACGTCATCCCAATCACCGGCTCCCACATGTATACGTGATCGCAAATCAGGGTAGTACACGAGGGAATATGACGGATCAGCAAACCTAGTTCCCTCAAACAGGTTCGTGTCCAACGAGCCTGCATAGGGATAGGGCACCCAAAAGTTATTATCATCTTGAATAATGGCTTCATCTGGAGTCATAACGGGAGCCACGACAAAATATATATTCGGCGAATCATCATAGCGGGTAGAATCATATTTTCCGCTAGGCGTCCTCCATTGCTCATACATTGCCGCATGGTTCGAACTATACATACTATTACATTTAAGCTTATTACAAGCCGCGACTTGGAAATTGGGCTTCATACCCGCCGAGAAGAAGGTAACAGAAAACATGGACGGAATCAAAGAGGTTATGGTATCTATTTCGTCGCTAAATACCAGCGGGTTCATGCCCGTCTCCCGCATGGGGAAACGTTCAGCCTCGAACGCCGAGATCCGCGCATCGGACGTATTATAGCTATATTCCCAGCCATTTGTGCCGTAATGATTCTTGAAACGTCCCGTATCCGCTGGCAGTATCTTGCCCCTATCGTAATCTTCCTTGTTGGTCTTGAAATACCCCTTTTCACCAAAAAGAGTCTTGTTCGTCGGATCAAATCGCACATAGCGGTTCGCGAGGTTATTATAACCCCATTTTTTATTAGGGCTTCGATCCGGATGCCAATAATTGGACCTCACGACAAATCTCAGATTTATACCAATGTTCGAGAAACTGCCATTATAACCAGAACAAGAATTATTGACATTGTATTTGTCAATACCATAGTCATCGGGTAACATTGGACCTATATCAACCCCCATCATTCCAGCATGGGGATTGTAGGATTCCAAAGCGTTTTTAAGATTAGCCATATTGTTTTCATCTTCACGAGACAAGCCACAAACAGAACTATCAATCAAGCTTGTGTCTACAGAACAAGGGCTACTTCCCTCCTGAGACTCATCCGAAAGATGTGCAGTATAGTTATGATAATGGAATGTTTCCCGTTTCCCTTCCCAAAAAACCGGAAGACCATTCCAATTATTGAACCATTGCCGCATACTCGTATTATTACCATATGAATCCTTTAACCACAGAGAATTCCAATTCTCAATCTTTTTATTAACAGCCACATCATTCTCTGCACGTCCCATTACCACCGAATCGCCCATATCAGTAACAATCTTCGAAAATACATCTATCGGCAAAATTTTCACAGCTGCACCCATATTATATACGGAATGACCATAACTAGAGACTGGTTCCCCATGATTCCAATGTCCAACAATCTTCATATCGGGATCAAGCGTTAAATCTGTTGAAAAACTAGCTGTTCCGTTCCCATGTTCAAGCATAACGGCCCTAAATACCTTAATTTTGTAAGGATACCCAGTATCTTCATCAGTACAATAATCATCGCAATTCTGGCCTACTGTAAAAATGCATTCCCCGAGACCTCTCTCATTATGCTTGACATTTATCCCCTCCGCAACCAGCAGCACAGCCACCGTCACGGGGAACCTGTCCCTGTGCCTGCGTATGCCCACGCTGTAGCGATACTTCTTGTAGAACGCAGGAGCCTGTCTGGCTATCCCATTGTTATTTGTCCAAGGTTCCCATTTGTATCGGAAGGTCCTGTTCTCTTCGGGAAGGTAGTTCATCGACGCATGCGCCTTCATCAAGTAGTCAATGGACCCCACGTAGCGCAAGTCGCCGAAGGAGTCAAGGTGAGCCTCGTCTACAGTGAGCACGGCCGGATAACCCATTGAACTCGAAACAACAGTGGTGTCTTCACGTAAATTTTCGCGACTTTTTACGTCAAATTCGTATTCAAGAGTATCAAGCGCAGTCGTCCCGGCAGCATCACTGTAGGCCGTCAAACGGAACATATATTTGCCAAAATTAGTCCCGGCCTCCCGGCCGTCCCAACTGACCATGTTCGCCATGTTGGATGCCCCAGCATACACGAGTTTTGTTCCCAGCGATTTTTCAAACCCGTTCGGGCCAATGACTTCTTCCTTTACATAAGCTGCACGCCCATGCAATCCGTAACGGAACGCTATGCCCCCAAACATCACTGCATTGGTATCGGAAAAATCCAATCCAACATATAATTCACCGGGCACGGTCGTTCCCGCCACGAGTTTAGTAGCGTCGTGCAACAAGTTCCAGCATTTTTCGTTCGTGACAATCCTTGACGGATCAACCTTGCTATATGCCACCACCTTCACGCAGGCGCTATCACCATCCGCATAAATACCGCCGTCATTCTGACCGCTCCACACGTGATTCATTTTGTAACGCTGCGGATACACGTAAACAACACCCGCACCGCCATAGTCGGGTAAGGCCTCGTCCGCGGTCCGGTTCCCGCAATAGACATTACGGTAAGCACTATCCACCGTGGAAACATCCACCGTAAACGCCGAGCCAGAGGCAAACACCAAATGTAACGAATCTCCCGCGAGACTATCGAGCGCCCATGTCACGCTCCTATCATAGGCGGGAACAAGAATTCCTCCTGCCTCCACGGAGCCCATCGCCGCAGAGTCCTCGGCAGCAAGCGCAAACAGCGAATCCGACGAGCGTTTGTCCAAAGAATCTGCGAGGAATCTCAGGGTAAGCCTAGGCGGATGTCGCTTGGCTCCTGACGGCACCTGCAATGTGTCGTTCCCCGGCAAACGTTTCTGTGCAAGATATGCAGAATCAATGACCACACCTTCCACATTCCCCTTCCAGTAAACGTGCCATGCACCACTATCCTGCCACACGTAAAGGCCACTATCAATTGATGAGGGAACCATCTTGAACGGGGAAACGATAGCCGGGTCGAACGTATGCGAGGACGCCTCCACCGACGAAGTATCCCCAGCAATGAACATCGTGACTGTTGACCTCACCTTCCACGAAGTCGTATCGGAAACATGCTCTAGTTCGATAGCTATTGTGTCCACAACGCCTGGGACTTGTTGTTTCGGGGCGTCAATTTTTATATTCGTCTCCGTTGTATCATGCAGAGGATCGAGTTTAGAATATACAGTAACGCCAATAACGGAGGATGCCCAAGCACATGTATCACAGGCTCGAACGGACAGTTTCAAGGAGTCCGCATTATAAGACGAACTGTCAAGTGTCCAAATAGCCAAGTCACGTTCCTTTTCGCCTACACCATGGGCCAGGTATTCAAACCCCTCATCAACATGCCATGCGGTATCTTTCCATGCCAATTTGAAGGAAACCTTGTTCCCGTCTCCACCAACGACCGGATTCGGAGTTTCGCCCTTCACCAAGACCTTGCCATAATAAAACTCATTCAATGAATTCGTGGGATACGTAATACGCGGGTAACGAGCCCCCATGCCAAAAAAGTCTAGACCGGAACCGAAATTGCCCGCGGCATCGTAACAACCGATATACACTGTCCATGAACCGTTCGGCATTCCCCTTACAAGATCGTCAATGGAAAAAGAGAGTTTTCCCTCTGTCACACCTGTAGCGAAGGCCAATGTATCAGCGGGCTTCCAGCCCGTAATGGTTCCTGCAGCATCCAGACTCCGCACACACGAAAGTGTCGAGACGTTACGGGAATCGTCCATGTTCTGACTAACAAGAGCAGACATTCCCTTGCCGACAAGAACAGCGACCGAGTCGAATGACACGCCACCGGAGGACACATCATAAACCGATGGAGCGGTCCTATCCACAATAATTGAGTCTGCAAGTCTGGTTTCTGAGACATTACCCGCAGCATCCGTAAGCACCACATGGACAGAATACACACCGTCAGCAAGTCTATTCGCTTCAGGTTCAACGAAACGATACTTCACCTCAGCAATATTCGTATCCAGCGAGCCAAGATAATCACGCGATGAACCCCTCAACGAATCGCGAGAATCGCGAAATACAATTTCAACTTTTACACCAGAAGACTTTCGTCCATACAAATCCTCATGTACACGGAATGAAGTAGACATCAAATTGCAAGAATTGAGCACAAAACCCGAACGGGAAATTCTTAATGAGTCACAACCAGAAACGGTCGTATCACGAATCGAGCTAAATGAAACGGAATTCGACACTACCGATGGAGCGACATTGTCAATCCATATTGAATCACTGAGAACAGTACCATTGAATCCCGGTTTGAAACCCGTCGAATCCGTAACAAGAAGCCATGCTGATGTATCTGAATCACTGATATTCAAGAGTCTGTTGCTGGAAACAGAATCCGGGTCTGCATAATCAAACGCCTGCACAACAAGCAAATAGGGACCAGGTGCCGGGCGCGATGTTGGCCAGCGAATATCCACGCTTTTTGCATTGTGACGGGTCTTTTGGAACAATGTGGACACGTTACCCAAAGCATCAACAAGCATTCCACGAATACCGCGAATCGGCTCAAATGACGAATCTGGATACACAACCGCACCCCATACGCCATCGGAAGAACTTCCCGAAAGGACCTTCTTTGGAACGTTAAGTTCAAGGACTGGCGGGGTTGCGTCAACAAAAACGAGTGACTTCAGACCAAAAGACTCCGTGCTGCCAGAAGAATTCCGCATCTCGAAAGTCCATTCCAAAACATACTCGCCATCGACCGGGCAGCTAAACTGGGAGACAACAGAATCCAAAGACGCCGAAGCCATCCAATAATCCGCAGTTGAGTTCGATTCTGCAGGGATACGATAGAACCTCGCAGACACAGAATCCGAGCAAACAGAATCTTTTCCGGACCTCGAAACTTTCACTCCGACCGAAGTAAGTTCATACTGATCGTAGCCCTCATTATTTACCTTCACAGACACTGTGCCGAGATGGGATATGCGGGCAAAATCCATCGGCCAAACCGCACTGGCATTGAAGTCTGTCGCTTTAAAGAAGAACGGGAATTTCGCACTCGTAAGCTTGCCGACTTTGTTCATCACTGCAATGTATATGATATTCGCGCCATCCTCCATAAGACCACCCATTTCATAGCTGTTGAAGGATGGGTCATTTTTGTGAATGTCGTTATATTTGTCAATAATATCCTGTGGACGGAATACAAACAAACCGTTCTTGGTTACAGGCGAAACAACAAGCGTATCCACAGGCTCGCCCTTCTTATAAGATTCTTCAAAATACACATACCACTGTCCAGAAGACTTACGTTCGTAAATTATCTGTATTCGCGTATTGAAATCCAGCTTGAACCATCTCAAACTGTCAGGCTGTAAGTCGTCCACCTGGAATCTGATTTCTTCCATATAGTCGCTGACTTCTAACCTTCCCAAATTAGCGTACCGGACACTTTTTTCCCCGCCAGGGCCATAAGCGACATCCTTCACCGTTATGTTCTCATTACCGCCACGGAACCCGTCAAAAGACGACAAGGGCATCTTCAACCACCCGGAATCAGCGCAGAGGCTGTTAAAAGATTTCCAACTAAAAACTTCACCCGAGGTACACTGTTGTTTCGCAACCAGCGGCACAACGACCGTATCCGTCCCGTCCAGTCTGCGTACGGATGCGATGGATATCGATGGCGTTCCGAACAGCATGGATCCAATATCAGGAATAGAACCGGAAAACTTTTTTCCATGATAATCAAGTCCCTCATAAGAAACCGAGTCAACCAAAGTCGCCATAAGGGACAAATCATGGGTGACCTTCAAGTTTTTACTATTCTTCGCAAGTTTCTTCACCTTGGCCGAAGTCAAGCCCACAAGAGCCACATTAGTCGCAAATTCAGCCGCACTACAAATCTTGCCATAGGCAGCATTGGCGCGGGTCACTATTTCGCAAGCCACATTCAAAGCAAGATCAACCACTTGACGATCGGTTTCCAGTTCACCGACATCAGATAGAAGGTCTCGGTACTTTTCAAGCGAGGATAGATCCGAAGCATATGACGAATACTGCGCAGTATAGGCGCTCTTCTTTTTCAATATATCCTGAAACCCATAGCCATAGCGATTTGCCTCGCGGAAAGCAGACACATTTGCGCCCATCGCACTGTAATAGGGCACATCAAAGGAACCTTCATCAAAGAAATTCAAGGAATAATTCGCGAGGTTGGCAGCCATCAGCGCCATGCCCTCCTTAGCGCAGCCCGACACCGAGCCGCCACCTACTGCGCATTTGCCTGCATTTCCGATGGCGTCACGGACTTCGGGAGAGAAGTACTTCATGAGTAACGAATATATCTCAGATTTGTAAGAATCCGGCACAAAGGTGTCCACGACACGCAATAGTTTGTAGACCGTACCGGGGATATCGTCCTTATTGAGCCCATCCCGACGAAGTTCTGAGACTGCGGCCAGTACTCGAGCCGCATCGGCTGCGTAACCCGAATACTGCGAATAGGAAGCCAACGCCGCCTGCACATTCCCGTTTTCCATTATTTCTTCGGCCAAGTCATCAAGATTTTCCTGTGCTGAGGCGCCAAAGGCAGATTTCAGCGAATCAGCAAGGACATTGACCAATTTTTCCTTGGATACATGAAACTTCGATTGTTCGGCAAAATCTGACAGCGTGCGGCGGCCATTGCCAACACTCGGCAAACCGTAAGAATAGACGATATTGTATGCAGGGTGGGAGAATCCGTTACCAACAGCCCCGGCATTCAAAAGCTGGGTCCCGCCAAGATGTTCGGACATTCCCGATGGCACAAGCCCTACATACTTGTCGTCGGAAACGCTAGCATCCTGCGTAAGATACCAAGTCGCCGCATTGCTGGCAGAATAGCCATCATACAAGCTAGATAAGTCTTTTGACACGTCACCCACAGACATAGCCATTCCCATCACGGCATCCTTCAAGAGGCCAATCATCATGTCCTGCAAACCGTCTGTGCCACCAACAATGTACGCTGCAAGGGCAAGCGTAACCAAAGTGGCATATTTCGTGTAGTCTGCCCCACGATCCAAACGGTCCGTACCTTTGAAAACAGCTTGGTCGGCAAGACCCGTGCCTTCATGAGGAGTGTTAAAGAACACAACGTTCGATATATCACCCCTGTAATCTGGTCCCTGAATGTACTCGCGAACAGCAAGACCCGCAGCACCATCAGCAATTACAACGAATCGTGAAGGAACCACGTCTGGACGAGCATTTTTCAACGAGTCAAGGTTCTTGTATTTTTTCTTCAGTTTTTTCAGTTCTGAACTAGAGCCTTCCGAATACCACTTGACCAAAGCGGATTCAAAGATTGACTTCCCGGATGTACGGGAGAGATATTCTTGAGCAAATTCGGCAGGAGTTCCTTGAGACATGTCATAAAACGAGCAATAAACCAGCGCAGTATCGCTGACAATATTATTTTGCACGTAATTTTTAAGGGCCGTTTTTTCCCATATATTTATCTGAGAAGAGTTACCCTCCCCCTGGGTTCCAAGAAGTACATAAATCGTCCCAGAGGCAGATTCTACGGGAGCTGCATACAAAGCTGCCGCGCAGAAAAACACCATTGTAAAGCAAACAGCCTTGTTCAGGAATCTCAATCCTTTTTTCATTATCCCATCCTTCTTTTCTATCATCCCTATAGAATAGTTGTCTTCGTCTCCGCAGCAACGACATACGGATTTTCAGGAAAAGAAAAAGGCGTGAGTCGAAAGCGCTTACCTATTCTGAGGGCTAGCACGCCCTTTTACCTGATAAGCACAAACAACCCACGCCCCAGATGGGACGTGAGCGTTCGTCTTATTCTCAGGTAAAATGAATGTGCTAGTTTCAGAATAGAGAATAAGAGTCGAAAACTCTAATACCGGACGCCAGGCATCTTACGACACCGAGCTATGTTACAAATAAACGTTAGTAAAAAAATAATCTTTTGTCAAGCAACAAATAAGCATCACACATAAAGTCACAATTTATGTTGTTTCAAACAAAAACATCAAACATACAAAAATCACCCCGCTCCTTTCCGGAACGGGATGTCGTCTAAAGCGTTTGGGGTTCACTTGCCGCAATGCGGCAGCTCGTTACTCTTCCGCCAGGGCTTCCTTGTACTCGTCGACAGTCGCGATGTATTCGTCGATCATGTCTTCCTTGGAGTTCAGGTGGTTGAGAATCTGTTCCAGGTGATCCTTGCTGAACACGGCCTTGAGCTGGCGGGAGGCATGGCCCCTGTATCCCCATTCCTTGAGGATTTCGTCGGTCACGAGGAAGGAATCGTTCATGGAAACAAAACGCATCGGTCCGTAAACGGCCCAGTTGTGCTCCAGCAACATGCATTCCGGTTCCGGGAGGTCCGGGTTGGCCATGTAACGCTGGATATGGCGGGTACGCACGTCCTTGATCTTGTCGATGCGCATGTAACCCATGATGAGGTACTTGTTGCGCAGTTCGGAATCGCTCAGGCCCTCGTAGCGGGTCCCGAAGAGGATGTAGCGGCTCTTCGCCTTGACAATGGCATTAATATTCTTCACGTTGCAGCAGCTCATGAGGCCATAGGTGCTGGTCTCGTAGTTCGGCTCGTAGAAAAAGCCCTTGCCGTTTTCATTCATCTGGTCGCGAACAGGGACTTCGGACTGGTGACTGGTTTCAACGTAAAGCAAGCTTCCTGCCATGTTGCCACGGTAGTCCTGCCATCCTTCGAGGTTAATCTGAGTCTTCGGCATTTTCTATCCTTTCTTAATAACAAAAATACAAGCGGACCGAGAACGGTTCGTTGATTACGTCTGCAAAATACATATTGTGCGCTAAAAAGTCAATGACTCCGCCGAAATATCCGACATTCCGAACAAAAAAGCGCCTTTTTCGAAAAATTTAGCGGTATCGGTCGTCAAAAAGGAACATTTCCCGTTCTTCGACAGCCGGACTTCCATCTCCGGATGGCGTTCCAGGTAGTCCACGGTCTTGCCCGCGACGATATCCCCCTGGAAAACGAGGCGGACATGCGGGGGCAGTGCGGCCAGGATTTCGTCCTTCAAAAGCGGATAATGGGTACAGGCCAGCAGCACGGTGTCGATATCCGGATCGGCGGCCAGGAGGGCATCCACGTCCTTCTTCACGAAGAACTTCGCCCCTTCCGTACCGCGCTCGCCATATTCCACGAGCGGCACCCACATGGGGCAGGCATGCTGGGTCACCTTCAGTTCCGGGTAAAAATGCTCTATTTCGAGGAGGTAGCTCCCCGACGACACGGTCCCGGACGTCCCGAAGATGCCGATATGGCCCGTCTTGGAAAATTTCCCGATTTCCTCGGCCGTGGGCCGCACGATGCCGAGCACGCGCCTGTCCGGGAATTCCACCGGCAAGACCTGCTGCTGTATGCTGCGCAAAGCCTTCGCGCTCGCCGTGTTGCAAGCGAGGATGACCAGCGGGCACCCGCGGGCGAACAATTCGCGCACGGCCTGCAACGTATAGCGGTAAATCGTCTCGAAGCTGCGGGAGCCATAAGGCGCACGGGCGTTGTCGCCCAGGTACAGGTAATCGTACTGCGGAAGCACCTTGCGCAAGTCGCGCAGTATGGTCAGCCCGCCGAACCCCGAATCGAACACACCGATCACAGGTTGTCCTCCATGGCCTTGCGCACCATCGGCATGAGGTCCTTCTTGGGGTCGAGCACGCCGCCGCGTTCCTTCTTGAGGGCGGCCACGTCAATCGGTTCGAGAATGCGCACAGATACATCGCCGAGGCCCCACGCGGTACGGCCTTCCCAGACCTGCCTGGTCCCCTTGATCACGATGGGGAGCACGATGGCGTCAGATTCAACAGAGAAGCGGAAGCCGCCGCTCTTGAACGGCGAAAGCTTGCCCGTTTTGCTGCGCGTCCCCTCGGGGAACACAAAAATAAGCGGGGCCGATTTCAGATTATTCCGGACAGCCTCGTGGACAGTCTTTGCAGCGCCGCTTTTCTGGCGGTCTACGCATATACAACCAACACGCTTCATCCAGAAGCCAAGGAACGGGATTCTCAAAAGGTCGGATTTCGCGATGAACCCTGTCTTGCGTTCGAGAGCGAGGAATACCACAGGGATATCCACATAGGAGCCGTGGTTACCCATGACAAATACCGGGCGCGTCCAATCCACCTTGGCCAAGTTCGCCTGATCCAAGACGGCCAGCCTGGCAGAGAGAATCTTCATGCAGAACTTGGAGAAGCACTGGATCTTGTACTCCAGCCACCGGTCCGCATCCTTGCGCTTGAAAAGGGACATATAAAGGAAAAGTGGTATATGCAAGAACATATAACCAAGCGCACCGACAACAACGCGTATCCTAAACAAAAAAAGTGGCATTCGCATAAACCCTTCATCCTTTATTTGTTTCGGGAGGAATCGGGATCGGCGCATATTACGTAGGCGCCCTTTCCAGAACCTCCTCCGACAATATAACAAAATCAGGTACGCCTCGGCACGGGTTACCCCCACATAAAATAATCGGCGTTCTTCATCAAGTTGTGCATGGCGCTGCCGTCTGTTTCCCTCGCACGCTCCCGGCGTCAGCCCCTCCGCAAGCCCCGCATAGAACACAACCGCATATTGCAACCCTTTGGAGGCATGAACCGTCTCGATATGCACACCATTTTCCACCGTTTCCCCTTCGTCCTCGGCAACACCCGCCACCGGGATGAGCGCATCGCGAAGCGCTTCCTCGTAATACAGGCGCAACCTGTTATACCGCACGAGAATGGCAAAATTCTTCCATTCCAGGTCGTACCCCTCGCGAAGTTCCTTCATACGCGCTATAATCCGCATCATTTCCTCGACCGGATTGTCGCTTTCCCAGATTTCCACATCCCGGTTCTCCCGGAACAGCGGATTCCCGCCCGAGCCACGGGAGTTGCCCGCCCGCAGCACCTTCCGCAGCCGGAGCGGCTTGTTCGTAAATATTCCGTTTGCAAAGTGGAGTACTCCCGGCACCGAGCGGTAGTTCCATTCCAGTCGGATAATCGTACAATCCTTGAAGTCGTCGCAAAAACGATTGATATTGCCAATGTCTGCCCCACGAAACCCGTAAATAGCCTGGTCATCGTCCCCCACCACGAACAGGTTCTTCCGGTCGCCAAGGAGCAAGCGCACCATCCTGTACTGCGGCGGATTGATGTCCTGGTATTCGTCCACCATGATATCTTCCCACATTTCGTGGAAAAAGGCACAAGCTTCCTCGTTCGTCGCAAGGAGCCTTATCGCCAAGTGAATCAGGTCGTCAAACACGACCTGCCCGGATTCAAGAACCTCGGCACGTACGCCCTCAAGTTTCGCAGCCACCGAAGCCGGCACACTGTCGGAGAACAAGTCCTCGCGGCTGAACGCCTTGATGTGGAGCTTGGAAAGTTTCGCCAAAAATTCCCGGTCCGAGGAATCCCGTGGCGTAGGCGCTGCCTTAAACCCCAACATTTCGTAAGCGCGCCTCCCCCCGATAACTTGCCGGAGCATAAAAAGAGCAAGCGAATGGAACGTACACAAGCGCACGCCCGCATCCGGGAAAAGCGCCTGCACGCGCTCGCGCATCTCGGCGGCTGCTTTCGCCGTAAACGTGAGCGCAAGGATTTTTTCGGGAGCCATCCCCGATGCAATCCTGTACTGGATTCTCTTCGTGAGAACCGAAGTCTTTCCGGAACCCGCACCGGCGAGCACAAGCAACTGGGAACCTTTCTCGAAATCATGTAAAACTGCAGCGCGCTGGTCAGAATTCAGGCCAGACAAAATGCCATCGATATCCATGACGTCTCCTGTCGAACGGGGCTTTGCCCCAATGGTGGATAAATCAACAGGCGACCGCGCCGTTAGCGCGTACCAAGGAATGTTACGATTCCGACGTTTTACCGGCAGGACGACCGCCGAGCAAGAATCCAAGCGCCCCGAACAGGCTGAGCAGCAAGCTCACGAAGTACGCAAGCAGCTGGATAACCACGGACTCAAGCCCAGGGACACCGGCACGGGCGAACAAGGATTGGGCCAAAAGTTCGCGGGGGCCAAAACCGCCAATCGAAATCGGGAGCGCACTCACGATGGCGACCAGCGGGATATAGTAGAAATACCAAGACATCGTCAAGTCTACGCCCACGGCCATGCCGCAGAAGTAGTGGACGAAAATACGCAGCGACTGCGTCACCGCCGAAAGCCCTGTAATGGCAAGCCACAGATTGACCGTCCTAAAGCTCTGGAAACGCCTGAACATGTGCGTTAACCGGAGTCCAATCTTTTCGGGAAGGATTCGGCAGAGAATCTTATTGAGCAAAAGTCCCAGACGGCGACTGAACAGCGAAGCGAACAGCACGCAGAACCCAAAGAAAATCCAAAGGGATGGCCACATGAAGGCGCGCTGCGCCGCATCGTGCATAAAGAACAGCAAGCCCACCGCAATAGCAAACAAAGTAATAAAGAAGAGCCCGAACAACCGGTCGAAGAACGTCGCCGTAAGCCCGGCCCCCACGGTATCTTGCCCGCCCTGCATGCGGATGTCGTACACCTTCTTCACGTCGCCACCGACATTGCCCGGCATGAAGTTGTTGAAGAACAGCCCAACATAGTACAGCTTGAGCAGGCGCCAATACGAAAGTTTCACGCCCTGCTTTTCGAGCAGCAGTTTCCACTGAAGACAAGCCGAAAAATTCGAGAGGAACATGCAAAGGATGGCAAGCGCAAACGGCAGCACACTATTCCAGGAGAACAGCGTGTACAAGTCATCGATACTCCAGTCCGGGGCCTTGACAATGTTGTTATAAACAAAATAAGCAGGAATAAGTGTCACCAACAACTTGAGGCAGAACACCAACGTAGACTTTAACTTGGGAGACATTCTCATTTTGCATCCTCCCCGCCGGCTGTTCGTTCCAGCAAGGCAAGAGTTTTATTCGCCGCATCGTCCCAGCTAAACGTACTTGCAAATTCCTTTGCAGCCGCCGCAAGCGAATTGCGGAGCCCAGCATTAGAATAAACGGATTCCATTGCAGCGGCACAGGCGGCAGCATCCCCTGCAGGGAACAGGATTCCCGTCGTGCCATCTTGAACGCTGTCCCGGAGTCCGGGGACATCGGAGGCAATTGTGGGAGTATCCAGTTGGGCCGCTTCGACCACAGTCAAGCCCCAACCTTCCTTATAACTTGTCTGCAACAAGGCGACAGCGCCAGCCATCAATTCGCGCTTGCGTTCTGCGGTCACGTATCCGGTAATTTCAACACGGTTCGAAAGCCCACGCGCATCAATCCAAGCGGGCAACTGCTTGAGCAGCGGGCCGCTCCCTGCAACAACAAGTTTCACCTCGGGTTGTTTCTTAGCAAAAATCTCGAACGCTTGGAGCGCCACCCAGATGCCCTTGTAACGGTGCACCCTGGACAGCCACAAAAAATACGGAGTCAACGGAGCCGGGATTTCTGGACGTTCTACCGGATCGGACCCATTATAAACCACATCGATGCGGTTTTCGGCAACACCCATCCCGGCAAGTTCCGCCTTGGTACTCGGGCTCACCACGACAAAGCGCTGCTTGCGGTAGAAAAACGGAATCACGCGTTCGAACGCCCAAACGCCTAACGCCACCGGGAACGAGGCTTCGGCGAAAATGGAAGAGCGCCAAAGATGGTGCATCTGCACGAGCACCGGTTTCTTAAAAAGAATCGGTGTAAACAGCGGCAGTTTATTGAGGTCTTCGTACACTACGTCGAATTGGAATTCGCGGTCGAGTTTTCTCGCCATGCGCGCCACTGTCAGTTGGAACAGCAAGTCTCCCCCGCTACGCACCACTTGGATACCATCGACAATTTCGCGGTCCTTCGCGCCATCGAACATCGTCGTGAGCAGCACAACCTTGTGCCCCATGGCGGCGATTCGAGCAAAGATACGATGCAGGTGCTTTTCCGCGCCGCCGGCGGCCGGATGCATTCTGTCACGGTAATTGACGACGAGGATATTCACGGGATTGTACGACCATTACGGCTTGCGGCCCAGCACACCAATGCAGAGCTGCGTGTAGTGCATCAAAGAATTGGACTGCAAAGCGTCCAGCAAGGCGTCCTTCGCCTTCTGATAAATGGTCCCCTGCAACGGGTACTTCGGCAATTCCACGCCCACCTTGAAGCCCAACTCACGGAGCATGCGGTAATACAGATTCGGGCGCATCCAGTCCCCATAAGCGTATTCGCAAACGAAACCGGCGTCCTTCATGAGCTTCTTGAGCTGCGGCATGGTGAACTGCTTTTCCCAGCCGGCAAACCACTTGTCCATCGCAATCAGGATATGCTTGATGACCGTGTACGGGTGAACCGTCTGCGGCACGTCACAAAGGCAGCATCCGCCATGCTTCAGGATTCTGTAGTTTTCCTGGAGCAACGGGAGCGAGTCCTTGAAATGTTCGGCCAAACCCTGGTGGAACACGAGGTCAAAAGTGCAATCAGGGAAAGGCGCCTTGAAAGCATCGCCACGCACCAGTTTCAGGTTGTCGTAGAGATTTTCCTTGGCACGGAGCGCATCTACAATCTTGAGGCTATTCTCTGCAAAATCAAGGACATAGACATCAGCGCCGAGACGCGCCAGTTCGGCACTGTCGCGGCCCGTACCCGCACCGACTTCCAGCACCTTCAGGCCTTCCAGCTTAAAATTCTTCTTTATCGCATTCATGATAGACGGAGACGACGGATAGACCTTGTCCATGTCGTTCTTCCGCTGCCAAAAGCGATTCCATACGGATTGATCGGGCTCTTTAATTGACATAACGCGCAAAATATACGAATAAATGGAAGATTACGTACACCATTCCTGTAAAAACGCCTTTCTCCGCCACGGCAGATACGTAGACCAGCCTAACACCCCCTTTATTTTTGTATAATTTTTACTACATTGTAACGTTTTAATGACAACTATAGACTTTTTTTCGGCTCGGAACGGGTCAACAATCGCCTAATCGGGTGAATTAGGGGGAAAATAACCTTTTCGTAAACTTTCTTTGGAAAAATTTACACGATTGGCACGTTACTTGCTTAGAAAATAATGGATATTATAGCTAAGGATTTTTTCGCAATGCATATTGATTCTACTGATACCACACTTAAACGTTACCTTGAAGATATTCGTCGCACCGCGCCTCTTTCTAGAGAAGAAGAACAGATTCTGTTCCAGAGAGCCAAGGAAGGCGACAAGATTGCCCGCAAGAGGTTGATTTCCGCTAACATGCGCTTTGTGCTCAAAGTGGCCATCCAGTACCGTGGATGCCCCATTCCGCTGCCGGACCTGGTGAGCGAAGGGGCCATGGGGCTTGTCCGCGCCATCGAATCTTTCGAACACACCCGCGGTCTCAAGTTCATCAGCTACGGCGTCTGGTGGATCAAGGCGTACATCACGCGCGCCATCAACGAACAGGGCAACCTCATCCGCTTGCCGGCAAACCAGCACCTCCGCGTGCGCAAGGCTTTGCACGAGCAGTCCCGCGGTAAAGAAATCAACGAAGAAATCCGCGAGCTCATCCAGATTGGACAGCGCGGCGTTTCCTTCGACAGCCCGCTCAAGGCCGACTCCAAGGCCACCTATGCCGAAGTCCTCCCGGACAACGCCGCCTCCAACCCGGAAGCCGACTCCGAAATCCAGAGCGTCGAAGCCCTGGCCAAGGATCTCATGGAGCAGCTCCCCGAACGCGAAGCGAAGGTCATCACGGGTATCTTCGGCATCAACCAGGAAGCTCCGCAGACGTTGCGCGAAGTGGGTGAATCCATGAACATTTCCCACGAACGTGTACGTCAGTTGCGCGACCAAGCCCTCCGCCGCATCCGCAAGTACAACAGCAAGGACTTCCTCCAAGAAAAGAAGGACGCCTTCCTCGCTGCGATCAATAAATAGCGAGCCGCTGTTTTATATATTTCTGGTGGAGCCCCTTGGGCCCCACCTTTTTTATTCGACGAGGAAACACGTGCGCAGAACATTAAAATCCGCCATGCTGCTCACAGCCGGCCTTACGGCCATGGCCGTGGCGCACCCGCATGTGTTCGTCGACGCAACCATCGTTGCCGTATTCGACGGCAATGGGCTCGTCGGCATAAACAACCACTGGGTGTACGACGAGATGTACAGCGCAGCGACGTTCGCCTCCGCCGACTCCGACGGTAACGGCCAGCTTTCGGCAAAAGAAACGGAACAGCTCAAGAACGGCATACTGGGCCCCATCGCCTCGAGCAACTACTACAACTATGTCCTGGTGGGGACAGAATTTCTCCCGGCCAAAGGCGTAAAGAATTTCAAGGCAGCGATGAAAAACGGCAAGCTCGCCCTAGATTTCACAGTATCCTTTTCGATACCTGTAAAACAGGATTACACCATGGCTACCGTCGCCGTCAACGACCCCACAAACTACATCCAGATGACAACGGACATGGAAGAAGCAGACGTCGAGGCGCCTGACGAACTGGACGTTGACTTTTTCGCCGACAATCTCAAAGGGCTTACACTATTCCGCGCCTTCCGGAGTGAAATCCAAGGCCTTTACATGCGATTTAAGAAGTAGGCGCGAGGTTCGAGGTTCGAGGCTCGAGGGACGAGGCTAGGGATATAAAAAAGGAGTCCTGGCCGGAGCACAGGACAACCTTTTATTCAACTATCAAGCAGCAGGCTGATTATTTTTTGCGCTTCTTGCTGCGGCGTACGCCCCACTTGTCCTTGACTTCTTCTTCGATCTTCTTCTTCTCGTAGCGGACGACCATCTTAAACTGGACCATGTAAACACCCGTACCGACGAAGCGGCCGTTGTGGTCCTTGAAGTTCCAGTTCACGAACACCTTCTTGTCCGTATCCAAGCAGTTGCCGCCGAACTTCCAGCTATTGCACTGCACGGTGATAGAGGTATCGTTCACGTACTGGCCAAGGTGATCGTAGTAGTTCACCACGAAGGTGATGAAGATGTTCTCGGGCTTCAGGGAATCGAGCACAGACGGGTCAACCGTACCGTCGGCCGATATCTGCGCACGGTCGACAAGTTGTGGCACGAACCGCTCACCCAACTGCACCAACTGGCCCAGAGCGCCTTCTTTCTCGAGGTCTTCCTTAGTCGTGGTGCTCGGCACATAGCGCAGGTTCACGGAACTCAGCGTGCGGTACATATCGTCGGCGTCATCGAAGTGGCCCATCTTGGTAGATTCCACCAAGTGGTTCAGCAAGCCCGCGATGACAACAGGCGACGGTTTCTCACCAGCAACGTTGCCGTAGTTATCCTTGATATCGTCCTTCGAGCCGCGAACCACCATGAGCGAGTCGCCCGGCAGAATCGTCGCAACGCTTCCATCGAGGACCAAGGTCGCAATACGGCCATCGCTAGACCACAGGATGCTTGTCGGCAACAAGTCGATAACATCCTTGCCATGGATATAGCGGAAGTAGTCGCGCCCTTCCAAATCCTGATACTGCACCACTTCGGAGAAGGTGACCGCCAAGGAATCCACCTTCTTGCCGTAATTGAGCACAGCACCCACAATGACCGGCGGCATCTTGTCTACAATCGTTGCATTTTCTTCGTTGACAAACGTCTCGCCCAAAACATCGTAATAGGTGTAAATGGTTGCAGGAGGCAGATCATCGCTGATGCTGGTCACGCCAGTCGTCAGCTGCGTACTGCTGCGCACGTTCCAAACAATGCGAGTAGAGTCATCCGGATCAAGAGCCAGTTCGTCCGGGCTAGCCATCAACTGGATCAGGAGGCCACGGAAACTGTACCACGGGAAGGACATGTGCAACATCTCCAGATCCTCGCTGCTGACGTTCTTCGAGAAGTTGGTTACGATCTTGTCCAGAACGCCATCGCCATCGGTATCCCAATACTCCACGTTCTTCACAGAAGGCACGCGGTCAATCACCTTTACAGGGACCTCGCGGTCGTACTCATCAGAAGTGATGTACTGGAGATTCTGGAAGGTGACGTTCGGGTAAAGCGAGACGCTGTCCTTGTCGTCGCCGACAAGGCCCAGTTTCTTGCCCACCAGCACCACCATATTGCGGCTGGGCATATACACATTGGAAATATCGTCCAGGTTAAATCCGTGACGGTCCAGTTCCTGCTTAATCATGATAAGCATGTCAGGATTGTTGATGTCTGCAGGGACAAGGTCAATATTGAATTTGATGAACAAGGAATCCTTGCCCGACTTGTCACGAATAGCAAACGCAGAATTGATAACGTTGTCGCCCACCTCGATCAATTTGACCTTACGGGCATAACACGTTCCGTTTTCTGTTTCGTAAGTAATAATGGCATAGGCATCATCCTTGGGGAACTTATCCGGGAAGGTCAAGTCGGACACATCCATAGATAGCCTGTCGCGGGATGCATTCAACTCTATAACGCTGTGTACCTTCTGGGTTTTACCCTTGAGGACAACCTCAATAGACTTCACAGTTATAGTCGAAGGAACGGTATCCTTGAGAAGGATTTCCTGGAAATCTAGGACCTTGTCACCATCCGTATCCTTGACGAAACCGATAATGGCATCCGGAATCGGATCGTAGAAGTTGATGTTATCGATGATAGCCACTTTGCCATCGCCCACAACGTAGATGCTACCCTTTTCAACGATAGTATCGGCGGTCACCCAAATAACCACGGAGCCATCTGCATTGAATACAATGGAATCAGGGCGGCTAGCATCATCCGGATTCACCAATTCCACATCGCCTCTAGGAATCACCGTGAGAGACTTTATGGAATCGCCGAAAATCTTCTTGACCTTAGAGGAATCAAGAACAATGGCCACGACCTGGCCCACCTGAGCCGAATCAAGTCCGCTGCCGTAGCGGAGGTCCATCTTGGAAATCGGGTTGTTGTTCTTCTTGTAGATGTTCTCGCCCACCTTGATTGTGCCCGGAGTTCCTTCCGGAGAATCAACAGGAATCATGACACCCACTTCGGAAACGAGCGAATCGCCATCTTCGTAGTTGTCGTTCGACGGATAGAAGTCGAGCGAGCCCTTTTCGTCCTCGTAGTCATCAAAGCCAACGTACACGCGGCTTGAACTGGAAGCATCCGGGAAGTCGTCACCGTTACCATCGTTACCGCTAGAGCCGGGATTATCCGGGAAGTCGTCACCGTTGCCATCCCTACCGCTGGAGCCACCGTTACCGCCATTGCCACCGCTGGAAGAACCCGTCTTACCCGAGCTGCTGGAGTTGCCACCACCGTTACCACCGGAGCTGGTGTTACCGTTACCGCCACTAGAAGAATTATTCTTGCCGGAACTGCTGGAGCCACCGTTACCGCCATTGCCACCGCTAGAAGAGCTCGTCACCTTGGAACTGCTGGTGTTGCCACCGCCGTTACCGCCGCCAGAAGAACTGCTCGTCTTGGAGCTGCTCGAGACCTTCTTGCTCGAACTGCTAGATTTCGGCTTGGAGCTAGAGCTGTATTCCTGCCTGCTAGAGCTGATGCCCATGGAACTGCTGGAAAGATTGTCATGTCCCTGGTTTGCGCTAGAACGGATTTCTTCGACGACATCAAGCGGAGCAAGGTCATCGAGCCAGTTGTCAATCCACTGGACATGGACCAAAATGTTATCCGTAATATACTTCTGCGAGTTGGAAGTGTAATCGACAAACACCATGTGGCCGGTATTGGAAGCCACAAAAAGATGTCCGTGACCGTCAACCGTTCCCTGGTCAAGACGCCAACCCACATGGTCATTCGTTCTGGGTTCAGTCAAGTTCTCATACGAATCATCAAAGAAGTAGTCATGCAGGTCGATAGTTCCCACAATGGTAGCCGTCATCTTCCCGTTCTTTCTCTGGGGCTTGATTTGCACAATCCTTGCACCACCAAACACAAATATCGTGTTGGAATACGGGTCGTAAGTACCACCATGGGCACCTTCAAGAGAGTCAATCAATATCTTGACCTTCATCTTGGTAATTGCGCTGTCCCCGATGGGAGCATGGAGCGTATCGGACATCGTCTTGTTCTGCACATACACCTTGGTCGTATCCGTGATGTAGCCAAAATAAGCCTTTGCGGCAGCTTTCTTTTTCTCATCAGCTTCACAAGTAGTGAAATTGTAACCTACAGGGGAATTGCTGTCGTCTTCGTACTTTTCACAACCACCGCCAAAGTAATTGGAATACGTAAAGAAGGCGTTCCCTTCCTTATCCCAAATCAAGGTTGCAAGAGAATCATGGAACACGCGGTCGCCCGACGTTTTCGTCAACCTCACACGATACCCCTGGTTGTCGAAACTGTTCGGTTTGTCCTTGGTAATCTGTATTCTGTGCAACTTACCCGGAATACCGGCTGCCCACACATACTTCTGGCTCGGGTCGACCATCAAGTGCCAAACACCGGACGAGGTCGTAGAAGAGGCAACGATGCACTTTTTACTACCCGCCCCCGCCGTCTTACTCACTTTGTAAACGGTGGACCCCTGAGCTGCGACAATCAGGCTACCATCCGGGTGATGCACGATACCATCGGCACCGCTCATGCCATCACCTTCCGTACAAAGGATCCTCTTGTTTTTCAATTGCAAGTAACCATTACCGTCATAGTAATAGTCCAGGCTCTTGACGCGGTCATTCTGCGCGTATTTCGTATAATACAGCGTTTCTGTCGTCGCCGCATGCGGGACGATATCGCCAACCTGCTGAATCCAAATACCCGTAGCGGGATTGGAAGGTTCGCCGTATCCGGAAGCACCAAGAGCGAAAGATGCGCATCCTAGCACGCCAACGGAAATTAACCATTTTGCCATCTTCATCATAGCTCTATCCTCCAAAAAATCAATCACCGAGCGTCATGCCGTCCGAACCGGCACGGATGCCCCAGTTATAAATTCTTTCCACTTTAAACGATTCCTTGGCTCCAAAAACCTTCACCCTCAACTTGGCGACGTACACACCGACGCCAACCTTGCGTCCGTTACTTGAACGCATGTTCCAACGCAAGTACAACTTGCGAGCATTCTCGAAACAGTTTCCACCAAAGGACTTGTCACTGCAGCGAATGTCACCCGAAGCGTTCGCCACATAGCCGCCCAAGTTTGTAAACACGTCCAATTCCCAACGGAGGCCAATCTTTTCGAGGTCCAGTTGTTCGCCTCCGGCAGTATCAGATTTCATGATTGTCGAGAATCCAATATCCAGAAGGACTCCCAACGATTTCTTCATTTCGGAATCCATGCGGACATCTTCTTCGACAAAACGCTCCGTGAAAGCGGCCTTATCGGCCAAGAGCACCGCACGTTCCAAGGTTGCAAGAGCAGTCGTCTTCACAATGACACGCGGGTCGCCTTCGACCATCACGGTCGGAGCTTCTTCGCGAACGCAGTTGCCCTCGAGGTCGGTAAAGCTCTTATCATAATTGCTGAACTTGACAGAATCCGCCGGATTCATTCGGTCGGAAAGGTCTACGCCAGCTTCCAAGAACAGTTTCAATGTCTTGCCGTCATTGGACCAACTGTGCGTGCCCAGCCCATAATGGACCCACTTGCCATCAACGTAGAATGCAAGATCTTCTTTAGAAAGCTCAAAAGCGGTCGTATCCACCGGTTCAGTAAAGGTCACGGTGAACACATCCGGCGTAGCCTTCTGGAAAGACTCAGGGCTCAAGAACGTTCCCGAGATAACCGGCGACATACGGTCGTGCATGCCGAGCATCGTCGTCACGGTGGAATCCTTGTGACCCGCAATAGAAATCGTATTCGTCATCTTGGCATAGCCGTAAGCCTTGTTCAGCACGGCATTCGTCGAGTCGATGTCGGTAAGCATCTTCTTTATATCGTACTTGGAATCGTCCAAATCGAAACCGATGATGGTTCGATCTTCCGAAAGCGAAATCACGCCTTTCTTGAGCAGAGAATCCAAGTTCTTGAACTTGAGTTCATGGACTTCGCTCTTAGAATCCAGCCAGTACAGCGAAATGGACGTTGTCTTGAGATCGTCGTCCGTAAGTGGGCTCAAGAAACCGATGGAGGCGCTGTCCATAGTGCCATCGCCGTTGCGGTCGTAGAATCCGTTGTTCTCGTTGGTCGCGTAAATGCCACCGGCATTGCGCACCGGCACTTCACGGTTCTTCCCGGTCTTGTTGCCGTCGGCAGCCTGGATGCCGCCATCAATCGAGATGCGAATCATATCGCCCACTTTCACGACGCCCTTATCCACCTTGAAACGCCACTCGTCACCATTTTTCTCAATGGCTTCTTCGGCAATTTCCTTGCCATTCAAGACAAAGCCCTTGCCCTTGTTCCACGAGGTGTCAATGTCCTTGTTGAACTTGATGATGAGAATATCGGAGTCATCCTCGCCATACAGAATGGATGCCGTCTGAATGACTGCACCGATATGGTCAATCAAGTCGGTACGCAGCGTATCGTCGATTCCCGTAAACTGGGACTGGACCGCCACCTTCAGAGCCCCCAAAGCATCGTTGCCCGAAGCCGACATATTGAGCGATTCAAAATCCATTTCTGTTTTCAGCTTTCCAGCCTTGCCCTGTTCGTCATTATAAGAATGCCATTTTCCGAAGTTGTCCTGATCGGGCCAGCTGTAAGCAAAATCTGTAAGCACCACGGAATCGCGGTCGCCACTGAACCAAGCCGAAATCTTATCCCCGATGCCATCGCCATCCGTATCAAACACGGCGGCACTGTCGAGATGCGGGAGATTGCGGTCGTTGATTGTCAATTTACCCGGGAAAGCAGCATTCACGATAAACGTTGCCTTACCCTTGTCGTCAAAAGATTCAGGATAACCGCTGAGTTTGAATGCCTCGCCGGGGTCGGTACGGCCCGTATCGATAGCCATCACGACAAAACCCACGATACCGTGATCTTCGGGAGTGAAATCAAGCTGGATTCCCAAGCCCTTGCGTTCGGGAAGTTTTTCACCGGCCAGCGTTTGGAACTGCAGGTTGTCCCCAGCGCCCTGCGTCGAGAAGTAGAAAGTCTTTTCGAGCGTTGAATCCGTAGCGCCAGAATCCGGGCCGACCGGAATGTAAACACGAGCATAAAGCGTAGCGGATTCGCCCACATCAATGTTCAAATCGGAGGCTTGAGTGACAACGCTATCGCATTCACGCGTCCAGCAATACTGGATAGCCGGAGCATAGAAGTTGTAGTAGGCGACAATTTCAGGATCTGCAGTCGGACCAACCGAGGTCCCCACAGGGATGTTGAACACCGGGTACGAAGCCGTGATACCGAACCAGCGGAAACCGGAATCCAAGGAATTCACCTTCATCATGTTCACGACGGCCGTATCGGGTTTCAAGACAATTTCAAGAGAATCGTTGTCGGCCTTCGGAGCATAGACGTAAAAATCGACATTGCGCCTAGAATTGGTCGGGAGCCCCTGGGCATCCTTCTTGACCTGCACGCCCTCGTCCATCGTGTACAGGTTGAACCTACGCGAGGATTCGATACGGGAATACTTGCAGTAGGAACTCGGTTTACCTTCGTAATCGATGCAGTCTATTTGGGGGACCGCAAAAGAGCACGTACCCGCCATAAGCAGGAACAATGCAGAATACTTAACGATACGCACGAAATGCAATCTCATTCAGGGCTCCAACAATGAAAAAACTACAAATACCAATATATATCTTTTGGTAAGGATAAGTTTTGTTTACCAACGAAGGTGAGGCGAATATCACACCGATTTTTGAAGATTACCCCAAATGTGGGAAAAAGAGCCGAAAATCGCAAAAAAACGAAAATTTCAAGTTCAATCAGTTCAAATTGGAATATATCCGTTTAGAACATCGGTCACAATGGAATCCATAACCACCCAGCCATTGCCCACCAGCCGGAGAGTGTTCCCCTCCTTTTCCAAGCAGCCGTTTTTGAGCCATTTTGAATAAGAGGATTCCTTCAATTCGATGCCGTCGCTGCGCAAAATTTCCAAGTCCAAGCCGGAACTTTGCCTCAAAGAAAGCCAGACCCGCTCCGTCCAGATGTCGTCTGGAGTCAAGGAATCTATGCAAAGTAAGTCCTTCGGCATTCCATTTAGAACAAACTTTCTCCATCCCGGATAAATTTCTGGTGCATGGTAACGCAGTCCTTTAAAATAGGAGTGTGCGCCCGGCCCAAATCCAATGTATTCCCCGCGATCCCAATAGTTTTTGTTGTGGACACTCCATTTACCCGCACGGCAAAAGTTGGAAACCTCGTACCGATCGAACCCCCGCTCTTTGAGCAGGTCCACGCCCTTGAGATACATTTCTCCGTACAAATTCTCATCTACATACAGTTCGTTCCGCGCAATCCGGTGACCAAGACGCGTACGGTCTGCAACAGTGAGTCCGTAAAAACTCACGTGTTCTAGCGGGAAACTGGCCAGATAATCCAAGTCTTCCAGGAATTCTGCAACGGATTGCCCCGGCAAGTTGAACATGAGGTCGCCATTGACCTCTACCTCCGGTTGCATACAAAGCAGTTCAAGCGCCCGAATTCCTTCTTCTACGGAATGATGCCGACCGATGCGTTCCAAGATATCACCATGGAACGACTGGAGCCCAAGGCTGATGCGCCCTACGCCGCACTCGCGAGCAAGCGTTATGGTAGATTCGTTGCACGATTCAGGATTGAACTCCATCGAGACTTCGCGGAGGCTATGCACATCAACACCGAGAGAACTTAGCGCATTGAACAACCGCACAAGACACTCCCCCGGCAACAGTGACGGTGTTCCACCCCCCAGGTAAAGTGTTGCCGCAGACTCCAGCACGCCTGGATTATTCTGCGCAAAGCCTTGTATCTCGCGAATAATTAAATCCGTATATTCAAAAAAAAGCCTGGAATGAGGCACGGGCATCACACAGAAATCGCAATAGTCGCAAATCTTCCTGCAAAAAGGCACATGTATATATATTCCAAGCATAACAAGCCACCGTCTTTGGCTTTTCCAGCCCTTTTGGGGACAATCCCGAAAAAATCTTTTCGTTTACACGAAAATTTAGTTATATAGGGGCATATGGTCGGTAACTTTTTTGCAAAAACTCCGAGAAAGTTTCGGAAATGGCTCAGGTTCTATCTTTTCCTGTCCTTAGCTGGTGCGTTCTTGCTGCTGTTTTCCTCGCTTTTTTTCAAAGAGTCGTCAGCCGATATTCTCCTCATCTTCATCATCTGGTGCCTGCCACTGTTTATCCATTAGCCTATGTTCGTAAACAGAATGACAGCTCGCAAATTCAGAGCCATCTGCAACTACATTGCAGGATGGATTCTGGCGACAGTCTGCATATCGGCACTCGGCATGACCGCATTCGGTGAATTCAGCCTCTCCAAGATGTTCTTCATGCTGCAACTTTCCATATTCGTGGGGCTCTCTCACGGGATATACGATGTGGTCGTCCTCCAAGACGAGATGGACCACCGCAGCGTACCCACGGCACTACTCATACGCTCGCTCTACTTTATCGCAAACATCAGTATAAACTATGCACTATGCGTCCTCCTCTGGGATATGAGCACTAATTCTAGCCAGTTCATCACGGACCACGGGCTTGCCAAGGTCGCAGAGGCATTTTCGTCCTCGGAAAGCATTACCACAATAGCGCTGTTATTCATTCTAGCCCACTTTTTCACCTTCTCGAATTCCGTACACAAGAAATTCGGCACACGAGTGTTTATCAACACGCTCCTAGGTAAATACCAGGACCCCGTAGAAGAAGACTTGATATTCATGTTTATCGACTTGCGCCACTCAACGGAATTTGCCGAAGAACTCGGCCATGTCAAATACAGTAGCTTCATGAAGGACTACTACAGATTACTCTCGAACTGTTGCGCGGAAAACCGCGGGGATATATACCAGATTGCCGGAGACGGGGCTTTCCTCACCTGGAAAACTTCCGACTGCAAGAGGCACGCCCGCCCCATCAACTGTTTCTACGATTTCGCAGTATGCCTCGAAAGGACCAAGCCCCGCTTCATGAAAAAATATGGCGTGGCCCCCTCGTTCAAGGCCGGAGCGCACTGCGGCAAGGTGATTTCCACAGAAGTCGGGAATTTCGGCAGCGAAATGGCCTACCATGGCGACGTACTGAACACAACCAGCCGCATTCAGAGCCTTTGCACCAAACTCGGGAAGGATTTTTTGATTTCGGAAGACCTCTATATCAAACTTCCGCTCCCTCTCCCCCACGGATATTACTGTCACAAGGAAGGTTTTTTCGAATTAAGGGGAAAAAAGAAAGAAATTTTAATTTTTTCTCTCCATACCCCTTGACAACCCAAAAATAATTATCTATAATTGGGGCACCCCGCGGGAATAGCTCAGTTGGTAGAGCACGACCTTGCCAAGGTCGGGGTCGAGGGTCCGAGTCCCTTTTCCCGCTCTAAAAAACACCATCTATCTAGATGGTGTTTTTTTTGTTCTTTTTAAGGTTCTAAACGGTCCAATTCTTATGAACTGCTTACAAAGCGGATACTGAGGCTACAAAAATCTATTTTTTTCAGATACCTCCGTCATGTATTATAGGAAGTACCGTAAATGAAAAAGATCAGGAGCTATTCTTCCTTCTACATCCTTGCGTTCACGCAGGTGACTGTATCAACGGCAATTCTCGCTTACATGGAATTTGCACTCAACCGCCTTGGGTTCACAGCGACGGGCTCGTGGGAGTTCTATGCCTTCCACTTGCTATTCCTATTGCCCTGCGTGTTGTTGCTAACTCCTGCGGGTTTCTTCTCTGACAAGTATCCCAAAGAAAAGGTCCTTTTCTGGACGACTTTCCTGTCCCTCCCTGCGGTGGGGCTTTTTTGTACCGGAGCGTACCTCTCGAACTTGGCTATGATGCTTTCGGCAACCGGCATCTTCTTTGTGCTACAGGCATTCCAGAGCCCCGCCAAGAACGGCTACATAAAAGAATTGGTGGGGGTGCGTTCTCTGGTGAAGGGAAGCGGCATCCTCATGATTGTCACATTCTCCGCGATGATATTTGCGGGAGTGGCACTTGCTTTTGCCGTGAAGGCGGGTGTTGTTCTACAGGCGCTTTATGCTCTCGGTGGATTGCAATTAATCGGATTCTTTGCCGCGCTGTGCCTGCCACATATCGGGGCTTACGACAGTGACCTCAAATTCCCGTGGGGCCGCTACTGGAACTTGTTGTTCATGCGCCGTAAAATGGCGAAGGTCTGGAGGAACCATGCGCTCCGCCAGTCTATCATCGGCCTTTCGATGTTCTGGATGATGATTTTCCTCATGGTCTTTGTCATCCAAGACCAGTTCAGTTCGGGCTCGCTGTTCAATCAGGATGTGCTGGCGAACTATGCGATTTTCGGGACGGTCATTGGCTTGGTTATCGGGTTCGTGTTCGCGATGAAGATGTCCCGAGACTTTATCGAGACGGGCCTTATCCCTATGGGAACAGCAGGAGCTTCGATTCTCATGTTCCTGATTCCGTTCATCGGGCGCCCTTACAACGCTATCGCTTTCACACTGCTTGGTTTCTGTGGCGGCATCTACATGCTCCCCATGTTCGCGATGCTCCTCTACAACACCAAGCCGCGTTCGGCGGGGCATGTGCTTTCGCTCAGTAATGTGGCGCAGAATCTTTGCATCCTCGTTTTCGAGATTATGGCCGTTGCCGCTATCCGCTATTTCGCAGTAGACCGGATGACATTGTTTATGGCACTCGGTATTTTCTGCCTTGCTGGTACGGTGTGGGCTCTTTGGGCAATGCCGCAGACGTTGCTCCGCCAATTGTTGCGTTCGGCGCTTTCGATGCATTACAAGTTCCTTGTTACGGGCGTGCAGAACATCCCCTGGGAAGGGCCTGTGCTCATGGTGGGTAACCACATTTCGTACATCGATTGGGCAATGATCCAGATGGCGAGTCCGAGACCGCTGCGGTTTGTCATTACGCGTAGGCCGTTTGAGAAATGGTACGTGAGGCTCCTGCTTTCGCAGATGAAGACGATTGACCTCGACATTGCAAATCCTGGCCCCGCTATGGAAGAGGCTCGCAAGGCGCTCCTGCGTGGCGAAGCTGTGGTGATGTTCCCCGAAAATGCGATGACCGCTACGGGCAACATGAGCCGTTTCCGCTTGGATTACTCGGCTGCAATAAAAGATGTATCGCGAGTCAAGCTGTTGCCGTTCTACGTGCAGGGACTTTGGGGCAGCAGTTACTCCATGGCCGATGCGGGCTTCAAGGATTTGGTTCACAGTGGTGGCCGCATAATCTCGGTTGCCTTTGGCAAAGAACTGCCGCTCGATTCAACACCTATGATGGTGAAACGCTCCGTGCAGGAACTTTCCATTACGGCGTGGACAACTTATATCCGCAAGCTGCGCCCGGTGGCATCGGCATGGATCCGTACGGTGAAACATGTCGGGAGCGGGCCCTCGGTGTATAGCCCCGACGGAAACCACCTTTCGGCGAATGCGCTTGCCACAGCAGCACTCTCTTTTGCAGGAATAATAGACAAACTCACGAAGGGCGAAAAGCAGGTGGGCGTACTCATTCCGCCGTCTGGCCCAGGCATCATCGTGAACATGGCCTGCCTTATTCGTGGCAAGACCGTCTACAACTTGAACTACACCAACACGCCCGAGACGATGGCATACTGCTGCGACGTAGCTGACGTGAAGACGATTATTACCGCACGCGTGTTTATCGAAAAGCTCAAGCAGAAAGGCCTCCCGATGGAGGTGTTGCTTGACAAGTACAAAGTCTATTACATGGAAGACCTGAAAACGCAACTCCATAAGTCGACACTTGTGAAGAATTTCTTGCGCGTGTTGATTCTGCCGGCTTGGTATTTGGAACTGCGCTTCTTTAAAAAGGTCAGCCTCGACGATGTGGCAACGATTATTTTCAGTTCTGGTTCCGAAGGCCGCCCGAAGGGTGTGGAACTCACGCACTTGAACTTGATGGGCAATATCAAGCAGTGTGAAAGCGTGTTGTTGCCGAGTGCGGAGGACGTGTTCCTCGGTTCGCTCCCGCTGTTCCATGCATTCGGATTTTCAATTACGACGATGTTGTGCCTTGTAGAAGGTGTACCGGTGGCGACTTGCCCCGACCCGACGGATGCGCGTCTTGTTTCGCGCATGTGCGCTCAGTTCAAGGTGAGTATCATGGTGGCGACGGGTACGTTCCTGCGCATGTGGGGCCTGAACCGCGCTGTACACCCGCTGATGTTCTCGCATGTGCGTGCTATCTACGCCGGAGCCGAGAAAATTCGTGAAGACGTGCGCCAGCTGTATCGCACTAAATTCAAATTGGAAATTTTTGAAGGCTTCGGTTGTACAGAAACGACTCCGGTGGCAGCAGTGAACACGAAGGATGTGCTCATGGACGACTACAAGACCGTTATCGAGGGCAACAAGCCGGGAACTGTCGGCGCTCCACTCCCCGGAACGCAGTTCCGCATCGTGGACCCCGACACCATGGAAGAACTTGGCGTTGGCGAAGACGGTCTTATCCTTATCGGTGGCGCTCAAATCATGAAGGGTTATTTGAAAGACCCGGATAGGACGACGCAGGCGATTGCTGTTATCAACGGCAAACGCTGGTACAAGACAGGTGACAAGGGCCATGTGGACGAAGACGGCTACCTCACGATTGTGGACCGCTACAGCCGTTTTGCGAAACTCGGTGGCGAAATGGTGAGTCTCGGTTCTGTTGACTTCAAAATTTCGGAATGTGCTTTATTCGACGAAATTGACCATTTCGCGGTGGCCGTTCCCGATGGGAGTAAGGGCGAAAAAATCGTACTCGTATTCGCAGGCGACAAGTCCGAAGACGAGGTGAAGGCGATGCTCAAAGAGGTAGGCCTCCCGCCGCTCATGCTCCCGGGTGCTGTCGTGAAGGTGGATGAGCTCCCCAAATTGGGTAGCGGCAAGGCCGATGTACAGACCGGCAAGAAAATTGCCATGGAACGCCTCGGCATCTCCAATACGTAGTTCGCAAAAAACTAAATTTGCGATACTATGAAAAACATTCTTCAGTCCCTAGGATTGGGTCGTGGGGCGGCAATTGCTGCCGGAACGACCTTAGGAATCCTTGTTCTCGCATTCCTCATTTTTAACAATTTAACGGTCCCGTACGCACGCCACTGGGATATCGAGTGGGGGTACATCAGCATCCTCCTCACGTTTATCCTGTTGGTCGTCGGTGCAGTCGTCAACATACCCTATGCAGTCAAGAACGGCAAGTCCTTCTTACCGTCAGGCAAGTCGTTCTGCTGGCTAGCCATCATCTTGGCGGCGTTCTCCATCTTCATGTTCAGCAACATCAGCAACACGCACCGTGTGCTGAGTGACGAGACCAGTTGGGAATCTATGGGCCTCCAGATGTATTTCCAGCATTCCGGTGGCGTCTGTAACGAAGGCATCTGGAAAGACGGAGTGCTTGATTGCAAGGTCGAGGTGAACAACTTCAAGGGCAAGGCGCTTGCGTTTGTCTATTCGCTCGTCTTCAACATCATGCCCCCGAATCGTGACACGGCCTTGCTGGTGAACTATCCGTTCTTCATCTTGAGCCTCATCGCATTCTTCCTCGCCTTATCGAAATGGTTCAAGAACGAGAAAGTGGCGCTTGCCGCGGTCGCCTTCTTGGGCGGCATGCCGATTTATCTGTTGCAGGCCCGCTCGGCATCTACAGAAGTCCTGTACATTTGCTTGCTCGCCGTGCTTATGGCTTGGTATGCGTTTGTTCCCCCGAGCAAAGTTACCTGGAAACATTTCCTGTTCACAGTTCCGCTGCTCGGTTTCTTTGCACAGACACGTCAAGAAACCGTATTCGCATTTATCCCGTTTGCGCTTTTCTACTATCGCTATTTCCTCGAAAGGCCTTACCGTCTCCCCGCGTTCGTGCTTTCCGTGATTTTCGTGAGCTGGCCGTCTGTGAACACAATGGCCGCCTACCGTGGTTACGACTTCCAGGGAGGCGAACATGCGGCACATTCCTTCAGCAACTTCTGGTTCAACCTCAAAACTAATCTTGAAGTGATGCTGAACCTCAAGGACGATCCCAACCTGGCCGGGGTCATGGAAAATCCGTTCTACACGTCGTTCACCATCCTACTGCTTGCGGCAACGGCCTGGTTGCTGTTCCGCCTGATCGTTCATCGCCGTTATTGGCGCGGTGCAGTTCTCGGCATCTTCTTCTGCCTCCAGATTTTCGTCATCATGTTCAACGTGTCGGGTACGTTCACCATCGACATCAACCAGCGTTACGTGCTGGTGGCGCTCCCGATGTTTGCGTTGATTATGGCACTCGGCCTTTACGATGCGCTCAAGTTCTGCACTAAGATGAATGATAACGGTGCCGCAGGCATTACTGTCGCTATTGCCGCTATCATGACTTTTGGTTTGATGTTCTTCCATGTGAATAGCTATCGCGCCAATATGCTTTACTACAAGAATAAGCTCCTGGCCGAAGAAGATTATTTGAACAAGTACATCGCGACGCTCCCCCCGAACTCGATTTACATCTACGCTCGTCCGTGGCAGATGCTTGCGCAGGGCCACAGTGCTTTTAGCGAAAGGACCTTCATGGGCTGGGATACGGAAACTTTCGCTAACTGGATGCAGGTTTCCGACGGGAACATCTACTTGGTCCGTGGCCAAGACGGGTATGGCGAACTCAACCGCAAGAGCCGTGTGGTCGGTTTCAAGACGACAGACCAAATTGACGAGATTCTCGATAACTACAAGAACGAGCGCGTTCTGCTCGAACCCAAGCTGTTTGGCTATCCGCTCGCTGTCTACAAGATGAATGCGAAGAAGGGTGTATCCGACTACACGATGAAATTCCTCGTCTCCGAGCCGGATAGCGGGAACTTTGTCATCAACAAAAAATTCCCGGAGACAATTCCTTGCAAGTATTCTCTGAACGGAGAATTGGTTGAGGAACTCGTTGTTTCCCAATCCGAAGATGTCGTTTCTTTGGATTCTACGAAGATTCATAAGGGTTTGAACAGGGCGATGTTCGATTGCATCATGCCGGATGACGATACCGTCCACCTGGTCAAGGACTTCTTTGTGCCTGGCGAAAATGTGGAGTTGCTTTCCAACCTGACATGGGATGGATTCTCGCAGGAATGGGGCAATCCCGAAAAGAACGAGTCCGTGGAGCACCACCGCCTGACGATTGACAAGGAAGTGTTCCGCTACGGAATCGGTAGCCATGCGAATTCCAAGATTAGTTATTCCCTGAATCGCCCGTATTCCGTATTCCACGCCGTTATCGGTCTGGACGACGAAAGTGCTTGCGGCGATGGCGTGCATTTCATCGTCATGGCAGATGGTCGCGAAGTTTATCATTCCGAAAGGCTCTACTCGACGCAGAAAAAGAGTATCGATGTGGATATCAGCGGTGCTTCGCGCCTTGAACTCCGTATCGACATGGGCGACGAGAAGAACTGCGACCATGGCGACTGGGCTAACGCCTGGCTGGAGGCCAAATAAGTGAAGGCTCTCGTCGCGCCGCTGGACTGGGGTCTTGGGCACGCGACGCGGTGTGCGCCGGTTGTCCGTGAGTTCCTGGAAAAGGGCTGCGACGTGGAACTGGCCGTGACTAGGGGGAACGCCGCCATTTTGCGCGAAATGTTTCCCGATGTGCGGCAGCGCCTGGCTCCGTCTTACAACATTGTCTATCCTAAACACGGCTACAACATGGCGTTCTGGCTGTTGAAAAACAGCGCCCACTTGCGAGCTGTCATGAGCGCGGAGCACCATTACGCCGAAGAAATGGTCGAGCGACATAGCTACGACATCATCGTTTCGGATAATCGTTTCGCATTCCGTTCCCGCAAGGCGAAGAACGTCTACATGACGCACCAGTGCCGGATTGCCTTCCCGAAAATGTTACGGATGTTCGAGGCGTTCGGTGCCGCATGGCACGCTTCGGTTATGTCGCGATTTGACGAAGTCTGGGTACCGGATGTACCTGAGTTTCCTGGTTATGCGGGGAGTTTGTCCCATGTCGAGCGTTGTCCGCGCCCGCTCAAGTTTGTGGGGCCGCTTTCGCGCTTCTCCATGCTTCCGTCTATCCAGCCTACAGAGAAAGACTTGAACATTGTCGCAGTCGTGTCCGGTGTGGAACCGGCCCGTTCCAGGTTCGCCTCCAGGCTCAGTTCCGTGCTTCCGCAGATTCCCGGCAAGCATGTGGTCATTCTAGGCAAGCCTGATTCTACGCGAAAGAGTTGGACCGCAGGGAACGTGACATTTTATAATCACCTACCAACACAAGAATTCGCAGAGGTGATTTCCAAGGCCGATTGGGTTATTTCGCGTGGCGGCTACAGTACAGTCATGGATATGGCAGTACTTGGAGCAAAATGCATCTTTGTCCCTACGCCGGGCCAGTACGAGCAGGTTGTCTTGGCCGAGAATCTTTCTGCTGCAGGTTTCGCGGTGTCTATAGAAGAAGGTTCCTTGTCCGTAGATTCGCTGAATAAAGTTCTACAACGGACAGATGTCGTGGAATTACCCCGACATTCCAAAAACACGCTTTTGTCAGATGCCGTTACCCAAATTTTAAGGAGAAACTGACATGCCTCAATTTGTACTTGCGTTCCCGCTGAACGTCGCCTGCGACGAACCGTTCAAGGTTACGGACTTCGTCTCTATCGACAAGGATACCGCAAACGTTCTCATTCCGGGTTGCGGCGTGCAATTTAACGTGGTGCGCCAGGCCGCCGCAGCGGGGCTCTCGGGCCTGTTTGCCGAAAACGACACCGTCACTCCCGAAGAATCTGCGGCGATCGATGCGCACAAGTCGCTCCTGTTCCTCTTGGGCGAAGTCAAGTCCATCGACGACGTAAGCCAAGTGGATTCAGCCATTTTGAAAATTCTTGCGGCAGGTGCTCTCGGTGTGTACATGCAACAATCCGGAACTGCCTGGACGGCAGCCCGTTTCCGTGAAGTACTCGGCGATGCGGAATTCCCCATGGACACGTGGATTAACTTCGTGGAAGGGGACAATGTTGTCTATACGCTGGGCATGGCGGCGTTCTCTTTACCCGACCTCTGTTTGTCGAAATCGGTCGAGAATGCAGAAAGCGCATTGCTCCTAGCTGCAGACGCCATCTATGGCGACGGCATTCCCGCCAAGTCCGGCTCCGAGGTGGACATTGGCGAAGGCGAAGTCTACGTGCTGCGCCAAGAGGCCAAGAATCCATTCCCGAAGGATTCTCCTGAATACAATAAGCAGGGGATTCTCAGACTTTTGAAAAAATAATCGTCTATACAGATCTTACTTGGAAAGGCACTGTGCTGTTTTGAGATTGATGTCTGTTTCCAAGCCTTTCTGGTCTTCGAAAACCCTCTTTATCAAGGAATGGACCGTATAATCCTTCTTGACGGCATTGAGCACACATCCACAAGTCGCTTGGTCCAAATCCTTCTGTTTCAAGCATTCCTTTATAAAAGCGTTGTCTGTTTCGGCAGGATAATCCTTCGGAAGACACGGAGCAACGACCTCGTACCCCCACTTCTGAAAATCGATACCGCTTCCGTCCATGGAGACAGAGCCGATGAGTTTGCTCATAAATTGTTTTTCTCCCACAAGGCGGTTGAACGCGCACTTGCACGATTTGTTGGCCTGAGAAGAACCCAGCCATTCCTCAGACTGCGTAGTGCAAGATTGTATAAAATTGTCCTTGAACACAGGACTCTGCAACAGCGCCATCAAAATCATCGCTTCTTCGGGAGATATCGAAATAGCGGGCGTGTGCGGCACCGCGCTGGTTTGATTGGAGGTTTTCGGAGCCGTTTGCGCAAAGCCAAAAGACACCGCAATGGACAGAATCAGGAAAAGGCGTAATAAGTGCATAGGACCACCATAAAAAAAGCCTTGTTAAGCAACATCAAAAAATATACAAATGTCCGCTCCACAAAAAAAGGAATTCCGGCGCCTAGCCGAAATCCCTTTAAAATTCTTGATAGGACCAGCCTAGTTCTGCAACACCCACTCCGGATGTTCGGCCATCTCGTCAACCTGCATCTGGTGCAGCACGACATGGCCTGCAGAGAGGCTTTCCTGCACGTCAATGAGGCGCTGGTTGGTCGAGCCACGGAACTTGAGTTCCAGGGAACGCTTCGCCAGAATGAACGGTCCGTCGACGAGTACATCGGCAAAAGACAGCAGTTCCAGCAATTCGGGATGCTCCGGAGACAATTCCATAAGCCTCTCGTACGTATAGCCAGTGTAAATCATCAGGTGGAAGCCCCGTTCCTTAACCTCACGGGCCAATGGAACAAGCCCCGCCGCCTGGGCAAAAGGTTCACCGCCACTGAAGGTAATACCATCGAGCAACGGATTTTCCTCAATCATGTCCAGAATATCCTCGCGGTCGATAAAATGCCCACCCTCGAAATCGTGAGTCTGGGGATTATGGCAACCAGGGCAATGATGAGGACAACCCTGGACAAAGACCGTCAGGCGAATGCCCGGGCCATCGACAAAGGATTCAGGAACAATCCCCGCTATGCGGAGACGAGGATACACAGTTTCCATTTACACACCGTGCTTCACGCGATCGTTCACTTCGGCGCGCTTGGCGTTGTTGAAACGGTCCACAGTACCGACCAGGTAGCCGGTGATGCGGCGAATGCGTTCGAAACCGACGCCTTCACCATACTTGCTCATTTCTTTCTCTGACATTTCATTTCTCCTTGTTTATAAAATTTACCTGATACCCTTAAATGCGGGCATGCCCGGATAAAGTTTGCGCAGTTCCTCGATCTTTTCCGGCGAAATCGCATGACCTTCGCTACGGCCGCAACGCGGGCAGCAGTCGCCAATCACGCCAACGAATCCGCAAACCGGGTCGCGGTCCACCGGATGGTTGATGGAACCATAGCCGATACCGGATTTTGCCATGTGGTGCACAATCTTTTCGAAGGCATCCAAATTCTGGGTCGGATCGCCGTCAAGTTCGATATAGCTGATGTGGCCAGCGTTGGTGAGAGCATGGTACGGGGCTTCCAGAGAAAGCTTCTTGAAAGCCGAAATCTTGTAGTACACCGGAACGTGGAAGGAGTTGGTGTAGTAATCGCGGTCGGTAACGCCCGGGATAATACCGAACTTCTTCTTGTCCATGCGCACGAAACGACCGGAAAGGCCTTCGGCAGGCGTTGCGAGCAAGCTGAAGTTGAGGCCGAGACGTTCGGATTCCTTGTCGCAGAATTCGCGCATGTGGCCGATAATCTTGAGGCCGAGCTTCTGGGATTCTTCGGATTCGCCGTGGTGCTTGCCCGTCAGCATCACCAATGTTTCGGCAAGGCCGATAAAGCCGATCGAAAGCGTACCGTGCTTGATGACTTCGCCCACGGTGTCTTCCCAGCCGAGCTTGTCGGAATCAATCCACACGCCCTGTCCCATGAGGAACGGGAAGTTCTTGACCTTGCGGCGGCTCTGGACGGCAAAGCGTTCCATGAGCTGGTCGCTCACCAGCTGAAGCATGCGGTCGAGTTCCTTGAAGAACAGGTCCACGGACTTCATCTTGATAGCGATACGCGGCAAGTTGATAGAAGTAAAGCTCAAGTTACCACGGCCGAAACTGATTTCGCGAGTCGGGTCGTAAGTGTTACCGATAACGCGGGTACGGCAGCCCATATAGGCAATTTCGGTTTCGGGATGGCCCGGCTTGTAGTACTGCAGGTTGTACGGAGCGTCCTGGAAGCTGAAATTCGGGAACAGGCGCTTTGCACTCACGCGGCAGGCAAGCTTGAACAGGTCGTAGTTCGGGTCACCCGGATTCATGCTGACGCCTTCCTTCACGCGGAAAATCTGGATCGGGAAGATAGCCGTTTCACCGCCACCCAGGCCTTCTTCGGTCGTGAGCAACAGGTTCTTCATGGCCATACGGGCTTCGGGCTCGGTACACATGCCGTAGTTGATGCTGCTGAACGGAGTCTGCGCACCGGCACGGCTGTGCATGGAGTTCAAATTGTGGACAAACGCTTCCATTGCCTGGAACGTCGTCTTGTCCGTTTCTTCGTAGGCCATCTTCTCGGCAAACGTCTGCGCCTTCTTAACCGTATCGGCGTCGAAGGTCTTGGAAAGTTCGCGGGCTTCAGCTTCCTGGAACTTTTCGTTCGGCACGAGAGTCGCGACCATGCCCATTTCGGCCATTTCGGTATGGAGTTTCTTCACAACCGGCTGGATTTCTTCTTCTGTCTTGCCGGTCAGGAGGATGAGCGCCTTGACCATGTTGGAAAGATAAGCCTTGCGGTACGTGATGCGCACACCGTCGGCCATGGCATAGTCGAAGTTCGGGATGGACTGGCCACCATGCTGGTCGTTCTGGTTACTCTGAATGGCAATAGCAGCAAGGGCCGCGTAGCTGCGGATATCCTTGGGCTCACGCAGATGGCCGTGACCCGTGTTGAAGCCGTTCTTGAACAACTTCTTCAAGTCGATCTGGCAGCACGTCATGGTAAGCGAGTAGAAATCCAAATCGTGGATATGGATGTCGCCATCCATGTGAGCGCGGCTGTGCTCGGGCTTGAGCATCATCATCGTGTAGAAATGCTTGGCCGATTCGCTACCATACTTGAGCATGGTGCCCATGGCGGTATCACCGTCGATATTCGCATTTTCGCGCTTAAGGTCGGATTCCTTCGCAGAACTAAAGGTGATGTCGCGGAGCGTGTGCATGAGGCGAGTATTGACTTCGCGGATGCGGGTACGCTCAGCGCGGTACAAGATGTAGCTCTTGGCGGTATCGGCATAGCCGCCCTCGGTGAGAGCCTTTTCAACGGCATCCTGAATTTCTTCGATGTCCGGCTGCGTCTTGTTGGCGGCCTCGAGATGCCCCACAGCGTCGGCAGCAACCTTGAGAGCAGTACTGCTCAAAACGTCGTCACTGCCCAAAAGATTCAGCTGATCCTGGGAAGCCTTAATTTGTTCGTTCAATTCGCCGGAAGCTCGGAAAGCCTTGACGATAGCGTCGGCAATCTTCTCGATGTTGAACGGCATTTCGCGGCCGTCGCGCTTCTTCACAGTTAAAATCATCGTCTTTCCTTTCAGGTCCGTCCTCTTGTGGTGGTCCACCCTGGAAAACGTTCCAAAATTACAATATCTTGTGTATATGTCCAATCAACATCCACAAGATGTAGGTATTAAGATAATAAAAGAAATGAGAATTTGCATAGATTTTCGGAAAATAAGATAATTTTTTTGTAATAATTGTGCGACAAAAACGGATATATGTAAAATTTTACAAACAATCCAAAAATACACGATTTTTCCGAAAATCGTTAACTCCGTGAAGAACAAATAGTTAGCATTTCATCCCCTTTTTACCTCCTCAAAAAGGAACTTTTTTCGGGGAAAAGGGTTGACAAATGGAAAAAATTTGAGCAGTAGTTTTGAGGAGCTACTCAATCTCGGCCATGACGGACAGGTATGCCGAAACAGACACGGAATCGGCGATGTTCATCTTGGAATCCGGTGGAGAATTCGACAACAGAAGATTATGAGCCCGCGCAGTTTTTCCCCTGTACATGGCTCCATCGCGGGCACCAAGGAGGGTCATCCCGATTTCGTCTAAAGGCTTGTTGCTTACCGCAACGACCTTGCCCAGGGAGCCGTCAAAGCCCTCGGCAATCGCCTTGGCGCGGGCCATCGCCTTTTTGCCGGCAATGTTTGTAACCTGAACCCTGAGCGAATCCTCGTTCTTCAGGACAGGCATGGCATTAAGCACGTTAACGTTTTCAAGGCCGACGATTCCATCCAAGAACGCCCCGGCGGCATCCTTGGACGTAAAGTTGACCGTAATCCTCTGGGTGGCCCTGAAGGCTTTCTTTTGGGATTCATTGCCGTAGAACTCATACTTCTGCTTTTTGCGTAGCATCATAGACTGCGCTTCTATCTCCGATTCTGCAACGCCCAGGTCTTTCGCAATCTGCACTACATCACCCCGGCGTGCGGCCATATCCTTAAAAAGCGCTTCCTTGTCGGCGCCGTCAAACATGATATTCGCGGTCACAATAAACTTGTCTGCAAGGAACTTCTTATTTTCGATCTGGGAAACCTGGACATACGACTTCCCGCTATTTTCCACACCGTTCAGGGAAAGCGTCGCCGAAACCGACGCCGAAACTTCTACGGAATCCGAGGTACTCAACTTCTCTACCTCCGAAGATCCTTCCACAGAAATCACCTTCCCGACCTTCGCTCCTACACTCTGCGCATTTTCTTCCGCCAAGCGGGATGCCTTCTTGCAGGCGCTCTTGATTACATCGACTTCCAGGGCTTCGGCATTCTTGAGCCGCGACTGCGTGGATGCGTCATCGACAAACGCAAAACTGGTCAAGTCGAATTCCAGGGAATCCGACTCCTGCTTGCTATGCAAAATCACCTTCACATTCTGCGATGCCGTATACCCCAAGAAATACCTCTTGCCATCCGCATAATCCCAGTCCTTCTTGAGCGACGTGCCGAGAAGTTCATACTCCTGCGGACCCACAGAATATTTCTGTAGCAAGGCGAGAATCTTTTCGCGGCTCTCATTCAGGCGTTTATAGGCGACGTCCTTGTTTTTGTCCTTTAGAACTATATTGAAACTGGTGACGTACTCGTCGGCTAAAAAGTTTTTTTTCTCTTCGCTCGAAACAGCCACGCCACCAGAAGGCAGGCCACCTTCTTCCGGAACCGGCTCCAGGGACGATACCTTCGGTTGTGCAGCAACGTCGGATGCGCGCCCGACACTGAGTGAAAGAACGAGACACACGAACGCGAGTACGATTATGACAACGTATGATACTTTGTTCTGCATAGGAACCTCCCTGTTGTAGTTCATTTTTCAATTTAAACAAAAAAGAAAGCCGAAAGCATAAGGCATTCGGCAAAAAGAATTTTACTGGATTTTATAGTCTAACTTAGAATAAGGCCTTTATTTCTTCGCAAATAGGAGCGCCACATACTTAAGCACAACAGCGACAATCACGGTAGTGGTCATACTGATGAAGGGCATCCACGGCCAGCTGAAAATGCCGCCGAGGACCGCGGGTACGCCAAACACGGGAATGCCCTGGATAAGCACGAGGCTTGCCATGCCGCAAAATACGGAAACAACCACCTGCCAACTCTTGAGGCCCTTCACAAAGAACGCGAGCAAGAACATGCCAAGGAGCGGCCCCGTAAACAGCCCTGTAAAGAAGAGCGCATTTTTGAGAAGGCTCCCCTGCTGTGTGGCGGCAAAGAGCGCAAAAAACACACCGAGTACGCCCCAAATGACCGTCCAAATTTTTGCGCGTTTGAGGCCACCCATGCCCTTCGATTCTTCCCAGCCCAAAAAATCGTGTTCCGATGTATTGCTGAGCGAGTTGATTGCCCCCGAAAGGCTGCTCATGGCGGCAGCGCAGATGGCCGCAACGATGAGGCCAGTGACTCCCACGGGAAGGCAGTTCACGATATAGTATGGGAACACGTCATTCTGGCCAATCCCTTCGGGGAGAGTGGCGACATGAGCCATCTTGTAATAAACGTAAAGCGCAGCGCCCACCCAGTAAAAGAGAATTGAGACAGCGCAGCCCAGCACCATAGAAAGGACGCTGGAACGGTTTGCGGCCTTCACATCCTTGCAGCTCAAATAACGTTGTACAAACTGCTGGTCACACCCGCGGATAGCAATCTCCAAAATCGCATAGGCAAAGCCGGCAGAAATCAGCGTACGCGCGTTGGAAATATCCATCGAGGCATCCCACCACTTGGTCTTGCCCGCCTCGCTTGCAAGGGCGGCCATTTCGCCAAAGCCGCCTACGGCATTCGAAATCAGCACGAGCACCAATACACCACCGCCAAAGAACACGCAGAACTGCATCACATCGGTCCAGATGACGGCCTTGATGCCCCCGAACCAGGTATAGAAAATGGCCACCGCCGCCGAAACGATTATCGCCAGTTTCAAGTCCACGTGCAGGATTTGTGCAAGCACAAGGGACGGAGCGTAAAGCAGGATTCCCGTGCGAAGCAGCAAGTGCATGCAATAGAAAACAGCAGCCAAGCGGCGCACCGCCTTGGAACCAAAGCGAACCTCGAACAATTCATAAGCGCTGTTTATGCCTGCCGTACGGAAACGCGGGATGAATACGAAACCCACCACGACAATGCTCAAAAGCGCACCGATTTGGAACATGAGGAAAGTCATGTTGTCACCATAAACATCGGCAGGCGCCCCGAGGAACGTCGTCGCGCTCACGGAAGTCGCAATAAGGCTAATCCCCACGGCAACCCATGGGATTGCCCCACCACCGAACATGTATTCCTTGAGATTCTTGTTGCCACGAGAAACCCAAAGGCCTATAGCCAAAGAAAACAACAGGTAAGCGGCAAGGACAGCCCAATCGACAACGGTAAACATATTACTGCTCTAACTTGTATTCAATAACTTGGTTGCGGCCACCTTCCTTGGCCTTGTACAGGGCCTGGTCGGCATTATTCAAGGCCGCCTTCATGTCGTGGAATGTCGGAGACACAAGATAGGCACCAATACTTACCGTAACGCGGAGCGGTTCTGACTGGTGTACATCGAACTCCAGTTTACCCACAGCCTTGCGAATGCGTTCCGCCGTTTCAATCATGCCCTCGGGAGTCGTATCGACAAGGCCGACGACGAATTCCTCGCCACCGTAGCGGGCCACCACGTCGATTTCCTTGCGAATTTCTCCGCTGATGGCATCGGCAATGCCCTTGATGACAATATCGCCGACAGGATGGCCATAAGTATCGTTGACGCGCTTGAAATGGTCAATGTCCATCATGAGCACGCCGATATTGTACCCTTGCCGATCGGCTCTAATCTTTTCTGTACGGAAACTTTCGTGCAAAGTACGGTGGTTGATAAGCCCGGTCAGGCCATCGCGCATGGCGAGATCCTTGCCGTGTTCGAATTTACGGGCACGGTCGTAGGCAAACCCGGCCACGCCGGCAAACGCCTTGAGCAGTTCCTTTTCGTGTTCGGAATAACGGCCCGGGAAACGGCTTTCGAGGCATATCGCCAGTTCCGCCATCTCGGCGCTCGCCTCGGTCGGGACCGGCATCACCAGCAACTGCAACAAATCCATATTGCGCTTTTCCTGGTTGTCGAGGCGCGGCACATATTCGCTGAATCCGTTGCTGAAATCGCGCTCCACAAGGCGGTTGCGCAAAAGGGCCAGCACGCAGATACCCTTGTCGTTCAGGGAGAACTGCTTGTTGACAAACTGCTCGGAATCCACACCGTCACAGAATACCACATGGCCGATATTTTCGTTCGGTTTATCCAAAGCGAGAACCAAAAGACGATCGAAAGGAATGTTTTCCTTGACGTATTCGAAAATCTGCTTGTAGATATCCTTGACCGTCATCGTCTGGAAGAACTTGCGCTGGTAATAGTACAAGACGCTGAACTGCTGCTGTTCAATGTAGTTCTTGGCCGAAGCGTAGCTCTTGTAGCCAAGCATGTCGATGTTATTTGCTATGTAAGAGAGAGCAAGAGCCGTATTGGAATTGAAGGCGTTCGGGTAAATGGAGTCGATAATCAACGCACCGGAGCGATTCTTGTTGCGGTCGAACACAGGGACGGCCACAATGGATTTGATGCTCGGGTTGTCCAGATAGTAAAGCAGCGCCTTGCCTCCCGTAAGGTCGCCTTCGAGCAGGCGGTCCACCCCAGGGCGGAAGAGTTGGCCCAAAATCCCGGAATTTTCACCAATTTTCATGTCACTCGCTATCTGCGTGGTTCCATCGTTATAGAAAGAACGGACGCCCCATTCGCGAGGAGAAACACGAGAAAGGATAAGCAAGGAATTCGATGCAGGAACAAGCCCCTTGAGAGCAATGAGCAAATCACGAAAAGCTTTGTCGATATCGGCATCGGCTCGGTTCCAGACCTGGTTCACCTTCAATGTCGAATTCGGTTCATTGTATTCCTGCTTGACATCTTTGTATTCGGAACGCAAGTCAGGAGTCGTCGCAGGGACAAGCCCCGTAGCGCGGATAGCCTTGGTCACCACCGGAATGTTGGCGGTCTTCCCCCCAGGGAGCCGAGGACGGTTCATGAAGGCCAGTGCACAGGCCACCCCGGCAAACGGAATCAGGAACAACCACATGCCGCCCTTAAAGGCAAGCCCTAGCAGGAGCCCCGACAAAACAAACAATATATCCGACATACAACTTCCCCTTACAAACGGAATGAACGGTAAAGCATGACCGACGCCAAAAGTGCATAAACACAATGACTCACCCATGCTGCGACAAGCGGAGTCAACGCTCCGTTCTCGCCCATTTTCAAACCGATTCTTTCCAGGATATAATAGCTAAACACAATCAAAAGGCCAACCCCGAACTTTTGAGAAAGCCCTCCCGATCGACTATATCGGTGGCACAGGGCAGCTCCAATAAGCAGCACAACCAGGTTCATCCAGTGCGCAGAGCGCTTGAAATGGAGAGCCGTTTCCATGACGCGGGTATCTTCACCAGAACGCCGGAGCACGTCAATACGCTGCTTGACCATCTTGGAGTCCATCTCGTCTGGCAGTTGGCGTTCATTAATCAAGTCATCCGGGTGCGTACTCAACCTATTCGCAAGAGATTCCCGCATATAAGAGGAAACGCTTACCGTACCATCTTTGCGGAATATCCGCCGATGGCCATTTTCCATGCGCCAATACCCAGTGTTTGTGCTGTCCTCCTCGATCCAACGGACAACGCGCGCATCGAAGCGTTCCACAAGGCGGCCCTCATCGCGGAGCAAAAGCACGACATCGCGCCCCATCTTCTTGCTTCCCGAATAAAACTTGAAAAACCAGCTCGCCTTTTCGTTATCGATAAACGTGAAATTCTGTTTTTCCTTGATTCGCGGATTTTTCCGTTTCTGGGCGTTCGTCTCCATGATTTCGAATCGCCTGTGATTCGCATCGGGGAGCCAGAGTTCGCTCATCTCGTACGAGCCCACAGAAACGAGAATACCAATGAAGAAGATAGGCAGTAACGTCTTGAGAGGATTTTGCCCGGAACTTTGCATCGCACTCATTTCGAGATGACGCGCCATGTTACCCACAGATGCAAGAACCGCAATAAACAGAGCCACCGGAGAAATCAAGTACACCATGTAGGGCAAATAGCTCAGGTAGTAATCGCCGACATCCTTCATGTCGCGAGCAAGCCAAGTCTTGATGTTGCCCACGAAGTCGATCATCGCAAAGACAAGAATCGCCCCGATCACCACGATGAGGAACATCTTCATGAAATTCCAAACAAGGTACCTTGGGAATCTCATCCGAACCTCCTCGTAAAGAAGGTAAATATGCGTCCCACTTTGCGAACCGCACGGAAGAACTTCGAATCACCCGAGAAACGGTCACGGACCATCGCTATCGTGATAAATATGCCGAAGGCGCCAATGATGATGTTCGGGGCCCACATGGCCAATTCCGGCGAAATAATGAGGCGGTCAGCCAAGTTTTCGCCACCGATGAGACAAACCCAAAATATGACAAAGAACGCGAGACTATAGATGATACCCGTACCAATCCCCCCCTTGCGGGCCATAATTCCCAGCGGGGCTCCAATGAGGATAAAGACCAAACAAGCAGCCGACGTGCTGAATTTCTTGTGAATTTCAACAAGATATTGTGCAGAACGTTTCTTTTCTGATTCCATTCGCCCGTACAGGCGTTCTGTTGTTCTGAGCACCGACATCTCGGACATACGGAGTTTAGTGAGGGAACGTCGGACCTTGCTGGAATCGTCGGCCTCATACGAAGACTTTACTTCGGACGGAACAATCGTGTCGAGTTCCAAGCGAGTCCGTAACTCATGCAGGGAGGAGAGTCTGCGCTCCTTTGCTTCGATAAAGGCGGTATCGTACCGGGCCTCGGCATCGTGAACCACGTCGAGCATCATCTCGACAGGCATTTCACGGTCACTCCTGTAACTGCGGCTACGGCGTTCAAGACGGTCGTCCACGTTCTTGAGGGCCAGGTCCTGTGCAAAGAACCTTATACGGAAATAGTTGCTAGGGTCGTCGGCATCGACAACATGAGTTTCTCCACTACGGAGTTTGAACATCAAGGTAGCGCCGTTATCGACATATTCCATCGAAGCGCTGTCGGCATACACAATTCGCGGTGGGCCCTTGTGTTCCAGTTCAAAAACTTGAATTCCATAAAGCGTTCCCGACGACGGGTCAATGCGGCTCACCCAGAGCTGGACATCTGGGAACTGCGTGATCAACTTGCCAGCATCGATAAACACATGCGGCTTTTTTCGGGATACGGCGTTCATCAATTCGACGGAACGGTGATTCGCCTCGGGAAGCACCCAGTTGTTGAACAACATCAGGAGGACCGAGAGCAACATACCCACGATAAAAACAGGACGAATCAAAGATACCGGAGAAACACCAGCCGCCTTTACAGCGGTAATTTCCTGATCTCCCGACATACGTCCAAACGCCATGAGGCACGACACAAGAACAGCCATCGGGATAGAGAGCGACAACATCCAAGCGAGGTTCAAGACGAAAATTTCAAGAACCGTCGAAGCCGGAAGCCCCTTCGAAAGGACATTGTCCAATATTTTGACAAGAAAATCGACTACGAACAAAAACGTAATGCCGAAAAGTGACGCCAGGAAGGGCGCAATCAGCTCTTTCAACACATAGCGGACTAAAATCATTTTTCTGTCGGTCTTCTTTTTGCTACTTTACATCCAAAAAGTAGAATTAACCAAAGAAAAAAAATGACCATATTTAAAAAGTGTACCCTCTTCTTCACGTTTTTCTTCTGCGCAGCGCTCCTAGTCGGTTGTGCCGGTTCGGGCAAAGACAAAAAGAGCCACACTGAATTTTGCCGCGAAAAATACGAGGTCGCCGAAGGCTTGTTCAAGAAGGGTAAGTACGGGCGTGCACAAGACAAACTTGAAGACATTCTCTCCTTGTGCGCCGGTACGGGCTACCTAGAAAAGAGCCAATTTCTCCTTGCCGAAAGTTACTTCAATCTCGAAGAATGGATCGAAGCCCGTGGAGAATACGGCAGTTTTGTACTGAATTTCCCCGGTTCCCCATTTGCAGAGATAGCGGCCTACCGTAAAGCCGTTTCGTCGTACAACATGGAATTCAAGGTTTCCCGCGACGAGAGCAACACGACAACAGCAATGAAGGACTTTGAACGCTACCTGGACAGCTATCCTGAGACTCCGCTCCGTGACTCGGTAAACTATTACTACGACCAACTCGTCGAACGTCTGGCCGAAAAAGAATTCCAGACGGCCCGCCTCTACATGCGCATGGACAAGCCCCAGGCCACAGTCATCTACCTGAAGGAATTCCTGACAACCTATCCCAAGTCCAAACGCAAGCAGGAATCCCTCTTCATGATTACAGAGGCCTACACCGAGCTGGACCAGTTTGATGCGGCCCGTTCGTACTTGGAAATTGCCCGCAACGACCTTGGCCAAGATGCGGATGTATTGAAAAAGATTGAAAAAACAGAAAAGAAAATTGCGAAGGCCGAAGCCAAATTCGAGAAAAAGCTGAAGAAAGACGCCGAGAAGAACCGCGTCCAAAAAGAAGAAAAGGAAATGACGAACTAGGTTCGCAAAATGAGAAGGCCGGAGTTTCTGAAGACTGTTCTCTACGTATTGCTCTTTGCGGCAATGGTCTTCGCCGATGCGGATAAAGTCGAACACGACAACGGGCGCATATCCATATTCCTACAACCGGCAATCTCTTTTCTGGACTTTGGAGAACGCCAATACTTCCAAAATACCGTTGATACCATCTACAGAGAATTCTACAGCCAGGCCCTCACCGAAAGCGAATCGCTGACAGTCGCCAAGCAGGATTTTCAAAAGGTCAACTTTTGCTTCCCCATCAGCGGGGGGCTGCAATTTCAGCCTTTTCGGGATAACTTTTTCAGCCTCGGGCTCTCGTTTGTTTACGACCACGAATCCGTCGTGCTCACAGATAGGAAAAACAAGAGCCATCATTACGAATACACCATACAGGGCATGCCACTGTTCTTGGAATATCGTCTTGCCATCCCTACTAACCTGATGTCCCTCACTGGGGAAAGTTTGTTCAGCGTTGCTGTCCGCTGGTACTGGGTACTCCCCGGCACCGAAATATATTCAACCTGGGGAAAAATTGCAGCAGAAACACCCCTTTACGGCGGAGGATTCGGTTTCAGTATTGGCTACCTGATTACCAGCTGGAAGGGATTCAACGTATTTGGCGACATCGGTTACAGTTCTATCCCCGTCAGATCGAAAAAGAGTTTTGCAGACATCGTGCCAGACGGGCCAACAGACAAAGCCAAGTGGAATGTCGGCGGTTTGCAACTGCAGATTCGCGTGGGCTTCAGCTTATGGGACTATCCCAAGATAGAACAAGACTCTACAGCTAGCGATAGCAGCAAGGTCAAGAGTAAAGACAGCACCAAGACCGTCAAAGGCAAAGACGTAAAGGCAAGCAAGCCGACCGCAAAAACGGCCGATTCGACAACGGCCCCTGTAAATACAACGAAACAGACGGTCTCCGATACGACAGCCACCCCTGCGGATACAACGATAAAAGCTACGGTCGATACAACAGCCGCTCCCACCGATACAACCGGAAAAATCACTGACACAACAGCAGTCACTGACACCACAAAGAAAGCGTCGATAGACACGGTGCCTCCCGCAACAACACCGAGCGCCCCTAGCGAACCCAAGAAAGAGCCCAAGAAACAAGAAGAAAAGGCGACAGAAACCTCGACGAAAAACGCGGGGCCCTGATGATTTTCGCACCTTGGGAAAAGCTGCATTACGCAGAGACGCACTTCAAGTTCAAGTTGCCGTGGTCACTCCTGTACAGAGCATGGCCCGAAATCATTTTCGACATGGCATTCCAAGCGGTTCCCGGGGAAACACCCGTGCTCTGGATCGTTTTGCGCGACGCGAACCGCTTCCCCGTCACTCTGGAACAGGCCAAGGTAACCATCGCCGCACAGGATGCCCCCAGATCCGCATGGGATGTACGGGAGATTCAACTCAATATCGAAGCGACGCAACAATTTGAATTTCACCCGCTCCCCCTCGAAGGGGTTCAGCCGGGCCGCTACTGCATTTATGCAGAAATCAAAGTAAAGCGAGCCTCCGACGGAAAGGGACGCACGTTCAAGCGCTGGAGTTTGCCGGGGCTACGAGCCGAACCGCTTACTTTGCAAGTGCTTTCCGAAGCGCTCCCCAAGGCGCCCGGATATGTCGCTGGCGAGATGCACTGCCACACACACTACTCCGCCGACCACGTAGAATTCGGCGCCACACCCGAAGTTTTCCAGCAGGCGGCAAAAGCGGTCGGCCTCGATTTCGTGTGCTGCACGGACCACGCCTACGATTTTGCATTCACCGCCGAAGACTACACACGCGAGGCCGAATCGCCCATGCCCAGGTTCCAGGCGCTCAGGGACGAGATTGCGGCGCTCCCGGAAAGCTACCCGCTGCTGCTCGCCGGCGAGGAGGTCTCTGCCGGTAACTCCAAGGGCGAAAACGTCCACATGACCGTCCTCGCTCCCGACGAATACCTGCCGGGCCTCGGCGACTGCGGGCGTTACTGGCTCGACAACATGCCCACCCGGAAAATCCTGGGACACCTTTCGGCAACAAAGGCGCACTGCTTCGCGGCCCATCCCATGCAACCGATGGGAATCATCGAGAAATTTGTATTCCGTCGCGGCTACTGGAGCCACAAGGATTTGAACCTGGACGCGACGCACAAGATTCGCGGCATCCAGTTTTGGAACGGGATGCAAGACGAAGGGTTCATGCTCGGACGGCAATGGTGGATTGACGAACTCGGCAAAGAAAACTATTTGCTCCCCATCGGCGGGAACGATGCACATGGTGACTTGAACGACACCACTGCAGTCGGGTTCCCGCTGTTTACGCTCAAGTATTCGAGAGACCACGTGTTCGGGAAAGTTCGGACGGTGGTGAAATTAGACGAGAGACGAGAGACGAGAGACGAGAGAAAAGTTGATTTAAACGAGAGACGAGAGACGAGAGACGAGAGAGAAGTTGATTTAGACGAGAGACGAGAGACGAGAGACGAGAGAGAAGTTGATTTAGACGAGAGACGAGAGGCCCGAGGCTCGGGGGAAGGGCTTTCGCTGGAGAGTTTGAACGAGGCGTTCGCGGGTGACAACTGCTACATTACCGACGGACCGGCGCTATGGTGGGAACGCGACGGCAAGCGCATTCATTTCCATGCTCGCTGCACAAACGACATGGGCGGCTGCTTCCGCTACATCCGCATTTTCGGCAGGAAGCGCAAACTCGATGGCAAGATAGCAGACAAGGAAGTCGTAGACATGCACAGCATGGTGCTTGCACGCGCCTCCTCCGACATCACGATGGACTTCGAAGACTACGCCTACCTCCGCGCCGAATGCAAAACAGCGGACGGGCACTTCGCCTTGACCTCTGCGGCAAAGGTAGGTTAGCATGTCCAGATTCATGAGTCCCATGGTCAGGCGCAGGCCCACAGAACCGCAGCCGACGCCCGAGGCACAACCGATTACAGCACAACCGGCCACAACAGAACCAGCCGCAGAGCAAACAATTGCAGCACAACCAGCAGAAGAAGAGCTCGAGCCCACCGAAATTCGCATCAGCGAAGGCGGTTACAAACAAATTCGCGACGAAAGTCTTGTTCTTTTGTCACAAGGAATTTCGCACCGGCTGGAGCACTCCCCCGACGGGCCCTTCCAGATATTCGTCGAACTCGACGACCAAAAGCGCGCACGTTTTCAAATCAGGCTATACCACCGCGAAAACCCACCAAGGGAAGTCAACGCACCACTCCCGCTCAAAGCAAGTTTCCAACCCATCTGGGTCTTACTTGTTCCGACGGTCGTTACATTGATCCAGTTCTCCGGCATCATTCCCGGCATCGAAAGCGAAGGCCTTTCCGATGCAGACAAAGTCATGAACGGGCAATGGTGGCGCTGCATCACGGCACTCACACTGCACGGAGATTCAAGGCACCTCGGAGGCAACCTGCTCACGGGCTACCTCGTGCTTAGCATGATGAGCTACAGAATTTCTCTCGCGAAAGTGGTCCCGTTCCTCGCCGTATCAAGCGCACTAGCGAACTTCTGCGTCGCAGCAACTGTCCAGACGGACTTCCGCAGTCTCGGTTTTTCCACGTTCGTATTTGCCGCCATCGGCGCACTCTCCGTGATGGAATTCCGCCTGATGCCCAAGGAGAGTCACGGGCTGCTGCGCCGGTTCGCGCCCCTTTGCGGAGCGGCCTCGCTCGCCACGTTTGTCGGGCTCGGCGAACACGCCGACATCCTCGCCCACCTGTACGGGTTCATCGCGGGGCTCCTGTGCGGGTTCATCCCGAACAAGAAGAGTTTGCGCTGGGGAGCACCGGTCGTGGCATCGGACATTTTCTGGATTGTCGGCTACTACGCCATCTTTGTTATCGGCTGGGCGTTCGCCCACCAGTAATCCAAAAACAAAAAAATTCCCCGGCATAACCGGGGAAAAATCGTAAACGTTTTCGGGAATTACTTTCCGAGGAACTTGGACGCTTTGTCAGCGAACTGCTGGTTATCGCCGTAGACCTTGAGGATGCGTTCGGCAGTAGCCTTGGCCTTGTCAGCCTGGCCCAACTTGTCGTAAACGAGCGTGAGCTTCCACATGGCGTCGGCGACCATCGGAGTTTCGTCCACCGGTTCGTCCTTTTCGTAACGATCCTGGAGGTCACCCGTACGCTTGCCGAATTCACCCACAAACTTTTCGAGGAGACCGGCAGCGGCGGTGTAGTCACCCTTTTCCATCTTCACAGAAGCGATACCATGCATGGCGGCAGAACGGACCAGGGCAGAAGAACCAGCATTGTCAAGAGCCTTCTGGAACAGGGACTCAGCAGCATCGAAGTCGTTGTTTTCGTACTTGATGTTTGCGCTGTAGAGAGCGGCCTTGGCCAAGGCGAGGCCTTCGAGCTTGCCAGAGTTCATCTTGGATTCGAACTCAGCCAAAGCGCTGTCCTTTTCGCCAGCATAGAGGTAAGTCATACCGAGACCGAGATTTTCGGCCTGGGCATCGAGAGCGCCCTGGCGGTATTCCTTATATTGCACAACACCCACGACGATGGCCATGATGACGACCAAGACGATAGCGAGCTTTGTACCGTGGGTAACAAAAAATTCCTTGAGTTCGGAGTTATTGGTAGTAGATTCGTTAGCCATAATAGACGTCCATTTTAAAATTTGTGACCCAATCATAGAAAAAAAAAGTTCCTTTGTCAGCCAATCTTGACAAAAGGGAGCCTTATTACTAACTTTTGCCCCGCTATGCCACTCTAGCTCAGCTGGTAGAGCAGCTGATTCGTAATCAGCAGGTCGGCAGTTCAAATCTGCTGGGTGGCTCGAAAGCCCCGATTCCGCTACGGAATCGGGGTTTTTATTTTTCACGTCTGCAACACTAAACACCGAGCACTTTTTTTTCTAAATTTGGCGCCTATGAATCCGAATGGCGCCATTATTGTACAGAGCAACCTCGAAATCATGGTCGAGGTCGATGCCCCCTCCTACGAAGCAGCACGCGACGCGATAGCCCCCTTTACCGAACTCGTCAAGAGCCCGGAACACCTGCATACTTACAAAATATCGCACTTAAGCCTCTGGAACGCAGCCGCAACCGGACTGCGCGCACCGGACGTCATCGAACGCCTCGAAAGCCAGAGCCGTTACCCCATCCCGCAGACGGTCATCACGGAAGTCGAAGACTACATGGCCCGCTACGGCCTCCTGCGCCTCAAGAAAGACGGCGACAGACTGATTATCGAATCCGACGACCAGTACATGTTCACCGAAATATGCAAGCTCAAGGAAGTCGAACCGTTCGTCATCGAATTCCTCGGTGACACCAGTGCTATCGTGGACCCGGAACGCCGCGGTCACCTCAAGATGGCCCTCACCAACGCCGGGTTCCCTGTAGAGGACCTCGCCGGCTACACCGTGGGCGACCCGCTGCCCATCCACCTGCGCGAGACGACGCTCAGCGGCAAGAAGTTCGAACTCCGCGACTACCAGAAAGAAGCCGCCCAAGTGTTCTATGCGAGCGGTTCCGAAAAGGGCGGTTCGGGCGTCATCGTGCTCCCTTGCGGTTCGGGTAAGACCGTCATCGGCCTTGCAACGATGGCCTTAGTACAAACGAAGACTTTGATCCTCACTCCGAACATTTCGGCCTCGCGCCAGTGGATCCGCGAAATTTGCGACAAGACGGACCTCACCATCGACCAGGTGAAAGAATACTCCGGCGAAGTCAAGGAAATCGGCCCCGTGACCGTGGCCACCTACCAGATTTTGACCCAGCGCAAGCGCGCGAAGAAAGCGGAAAACGAAAAGCCCGAAACCGAGCTCGACGACTTTTCTGACGAAGAAGTCAAAAAGGAACTCGCGAACTTCCCGCTGTTCAGCCAGCAGAAGTGGGGTCTCATGATTTACGACGAGGTACACCTGTTGCCCGCGCCCGTGTTCCGCCTGAGTACCGAAATGCAGGCCACGCGCCGCCTCGGCCTCACCGCGACGCTCGTCCGCGAAGACCACAAGGAAACCGAAGTATTCAGCCTTATCGGCCCCAAGAAGTACGACATCCCGTGGCGCATATTGGAAGCCCAGGGCTGGATCGCCACCGCCGACTGTAACGAAATCCGCATCCCGATGGAAGCCGAACTCAAGATGAAGTATGCGCTTGCACCGGTGCGCGAAAAGATTACGCTTGCCTCCACAAACCCCGAGAAAACGGACATCGTGGAACGTCTGCTCAAGTACTTTGACAAGCCCGACGACCGCGTACTCATCATCGGCCAGTACATCGACCAGCTCGAATCGCTCTCCAAGGAACTCGACATCCCGCTCATCACGGGCAAGACTCCGAACAAGGACCGCGAAAAGTTGTACGCAGCCTTCCGCGACGGGAGCCTCAAGAACCTCATGGTCTCCAAAGTCGGCAACTTCGCCATCGACCTGCCCGACGCAAACGTGCTCATCCAGATTTCGGGTACGTTCGGCAGCCGCCAAGAAGAAGCCCAGCGCCTCGGCCGCGTGCTGCGCCCCAAGAGCGACGGCGGTGCCGCGCACTTCTACAGCATCGTGACGCAAGATTCCAAGGAACAGGAATTCGCGATGAACCGCCAGCTGTTCCTCACCGAGCAGGGCTACGCCTACAAGATTATCAAGCGCGGCGACTGGGACATCCTCGCACGCACGCCTGAGGAATTGGCGGCGAGACAGTAGGAAAAGTTGGAAGTAGACAGTAGGCAGTAGACAGTAGGAAGTAGACTGTAGACAGATAATAAAGTTTGTTGGTTATAATAAAAAACGTCTCCGTGAAAACGGAGACGCTTTTTTCAACTTTTAGGTGTTTTGAGAATTAATTACTTCTCAGCAACCACCCAAACCTTGACCTGAGCTTCGACGTCGCTGAACACCTTGATGGTCACGGTGTAGACACCGAGCTGCTTGATCGGCTCTTCGAGAGCAACCTGAGCGCGGGTCACCTTGACACCCTGCTTGGTGATAGCGTCGGCAATGTCAGCAGCAGTCACAGAACCGTACAGACGTTCGCCTTCCACGACGCGGCGTTCAAGATTCACAGAAATCTGAGAAAGCTTGGCAGCCACATCACCGGCAGCAGCGAGTTCCTTCTGGAACTGGGCTTCAACAGCAGCGCGGTTGTTTTCGATTTCGAGCTTGGCTTCCTTAGTAGCACGAACAGCGAGCTTGCGCGGGAAGAGGAAGTTACGGGCATAGCCGTCCTTAACCTTCACAACGTCAAGCATCTTGCCCAAATGGGGAACATTGGCCTTAAGAATAATTTCCATAGTCTAGTTCCTCCTATTAGCGCAAGCTGTCCGAAACGAACGGGAGAATAGCCATCTGGCGAGCGCGCTTGATAGCCTCGTTCAGCATACGCTGATACTTGGCAGACGTGCCAGAAATGCGGCGCGGGATGATCTTGCCACGTTCAGAGATGAAGCGACGGAGAGTTTTCTCGTCCTTGTAGTCAATGAACTTGACGTTATTTTCCGTGAACCAGCAAGTCTTCTTGCGGCGGATACGCGGACCCTGTTTCTTATCTTCAAAAGCCATTATTCAGCCTCCCCGTCTTCGGCGTCGACCGGCACGATATCTTCGGTGGTCTGAGCCAGGTTCTGATCGTAAACAATTTCGCTCATCGGATAATCAGCGAGGGTCATCCAGCGGAGAGCGTTGTCGTTCAGCTTGAGGGCGGCTTCCATGTTAGCCACTACAGAGGCTTCGGCCTTGTAGTAGAAAATCACATAGTAGCCGTGCTGGCGCTTTTTGATGGAATAGGCGAGCTTGCGCTTGCCCCAGTCGTCGCGACGGAGAATTTCACCGCCACCGTTGGTGATCATGGCACCGATGTTCTCGACTTCCGCATTGATGGCGTCGTCAGAGATCATAGCGTCGATGATAACCATCGTTTCGTATTGTCTCATAATGAGTCCCTTTGGTCTATCGCCCGGGAACCGACATTGGCCCCGGGAGGGTTCCGGAATAAATCCGGTGCGGCAAATATAGAAATTAGGCGTTTTTTGTCAATATTCAGGCAATTTACATGCCCAACTGGATGCCGACAACAGCCGATTTTGACCAAGAATCCACGCCTCTGTTGAAATATCGCTGGAAACCAATCTCAAAAGACAGCCACATGGAACGCATTTTTTCACGCGGCCAGTCCCACACTTGCCGGAGGTCAAAGGCCAAACCGGGGGTCAAGGTCAACTGTACCGCCTCGACAAAATTGTACTCGTAAAGGGCACTCCCGGTCAAGCCAAAATAGCGCCCCAAGGTAACGCCACCGCCCAATTCCACACCAACAGAGAAGCCGTCCAAGGAGAACATTTTCTCACACGACCTGCGTTTCACCTCGACAGAATCAATCAAACTATCCGTCGGGGTCTTGGAATTCCTATCAGGAGTATCCCGATTGTACCCCTTCCCATGGAGTTCTTTGCGAATTTCAGAAATACTGGTATTTTCAAGCCCCAGCACCGGGGACAAGTAGAGAGCAAAGAAGTCCTTCACGAAAAAAGCCTTGGCCGAAACACGATAACGCTGGTACATCACCATCACATCGCTATCCAAGTCGCCCCCAAAAAAGCGCACGTCAATACCGCCACTCAACCACGGAAAATACAGGAAATCCCCCTGGGCCTGCCACACTCCAAGGCAATCGCAATTTTCCGTCGGTTCGAAAACGCCCACTGCAAGCCCGGCCGACATTCCACGGCCGGCATAGGCCCCCTGCCTCGGAAGGGGGATATTCACATCGTCCGCATCAACTCGGTCAGCAGCCAGTGCGGAGAGCGTCAAAAAGAATATAATGAGCGTTATTTTCTTCACTTTACCGACAAATGTAGCTCTTAACCCCATTTTTTTCCTCTTTTTTTTTCATTTTCTAAACTTTTTCACCCTATAATTTCGTATCTTACGTTTTTGCAAAGAATCAGTGATTCTGGTTTCTTATGTTTTTCAGGAGTACTAAATGCGCATTGCGTCGTTTTTGTTTTGTTTACTAGCCGCGATAGGTGTATCCTTTGCACAGCTTGCGCCCGAACCTCAGATGGCGGATGTCAAGTTGATGCAAGATTCATCCACGAACCAGCCCATGAAGATGGACTTTTCCAAGCCGCTCACAGGCATCAGCGATCCGGGCATTCTTTTCAGCCACTTCAGCAACAAGCCCCTCCTCATCTACTACTTCAGCCCCAAGTGCCCGCACTGCCAGCACCACTTTCCCATCATCCAGAACTTGATGAAGGAATATGAAAGCGACGGACTCACCGGTATCGCCATTGGCTTAGGCGGCGGCATCAAGAAAAACGACATTCGCCTGTTCATCGACCAGTTCCATGCAGTCATTCCGGTATTCCAGGACTCCGAAGGCAAGTTCGGCCCGGCTTATGGTACAGGATACATCCCCGTTGTCTACCTTGTTCAAAAAGACGGCACTTTCTACCGCTACGAAACACTGAACGACGCGAACATGAATCACCTGCGCGCGACGCTGAACAAGATGTTCAAGAAATAAGACATTCACAACAAAAAAAGGCTCCCTTCAGAGGGAGTCTTTTTTGTTGCATACTCGAGGCGGGATTCGAACCCACGACCCATTGCTTAGAAGGCAATTGCTCTATCCAACTGAGCTACTCGAGCCCGACCTTGTTAGGAGTAGCGCAAATATAGCCAAATTGCGAAATAGCGTCAAATACAACAAGTCTATTTCAAGCCGTATCTTTCGATGTAATCCTGCTGTTTTTCGGGCGGAAGACTCCTGAAATAAGCCCTCCAGCCCGGGCAGAACTTGATATGAAAACGCCACAAGCGTCCGAGAATCGATTTCGGATTTGCATCGTACCGGGCACGCAACCTGCAATTTTCACAAGGATAAGATTTACCTTCCATATTCGGCCTCCATTGAAAGATCAAATAATAGAAAAGACAAGCCTCGGACAAGCACAGAAAACCTATATTTCCCACAACCTACGATCTACCAACCACTGTTTACTAACCACTGTTTACCAACCACTCCCTCATGGCCCGCGCACGCAAGACTATCACCCCCGACCCGTATGCAAAACCGATAGCGAAACCGCTACCGCCCGAACAAAGTTTGCCGGGACACCTGAAGCAGTTCCAGTCCAACACGCGCGCGAACTTTGAACTCGTAAGCCCTTACGGTGCGGCGGGTGACCAGCCAAAAGCGATTGAGGAATTGACCGAAGGTTTCAAGAATGGTGAGCAATTCCAGACGCTCCTCGGCGTGACGGGTTCCGGCAAGACATTCACGATGGCGAACGTCATCAAGAACGTGGGCAAGCCGACGCTCATCTTGACGCACAACAAGACGCTTGCAGCCCAGCTTTATCAGGAATTCAAGGCGTTTTTCCCGCACAACGCGGTGGAATATTTCGTCAGCTATTACGACTACTTCCAGCCCGAAGCATACATCCCACACACGGACACCTTCATCGAAAAAGACGCGAGCATCAACGACGAAATCGACAAATTGCGCCTGCGTGCCACAGCAAACTTACTCACCCGCCGAGACGTAATTATCGTCGCTTCCGTGAGCTGCATTTACGGTTTGGGCAGCCCGTCGGAATACTTCGACCTGATGGTGCGAATCAAGAAGGGTGACATTTACGACCGAGACAAGATTCTGCACGACCTTGTACGCATTCAATATACGCGAAATGACTTCAGCCTGGAACGCGGTTCTTTCCGCGTGCACGGTGACGTCATCGAAATCCACCCGAGTTACGACGAAGAAGGCCTGCGCATTGAACTTTTCGGCGACGAGGTGGACCGACTCGTGCGCTTCAACATCGTCACCGGCGAAGTCACGCAAGACCTAGACGAGATGACGATTGCTCCGGCGAAGCACTTCGTGACCAAAGAAGAAGGCCGCGCGGGCATTTTGCAACGCATGCAAGTGGAACTCACCGAGCGCCTCGCCGAACTCGACAAAGAAGGCAAGGTGCTGGAATCGGCACGACTCAGCAGCCGCACGCGCTACGACATGGAAATGATCCGCGAGACGGGACAGTGCAGCGGCATCGAAAACTACTCCCGCATCATCGAGAACCGCGCACCGGGTACACGCCCCTTCACGCTCATCGACTACTTCGGCGACGACTGGCTTTTGATGATTGACGAATCGCACGTGAGCATCCCGCAAGTGGGCGGCATGGCCGAAGGCGACAAGTCCCGCAAAACCACGCTCGTGCAATACGGTTTCCGCCTCCCCTGCGCTCTCGACAACCGCCCGATGAACTTTGCCGAATTCGAGTACATGTACCCGAAGCAAGTGCTTTTTGTGAGTGCGACCCCCGGCGATTACGAACTCAAGAAAACTAGTGGCGTGGTCACCGAACAGATCAACCGTCCGACCGGACTTTTGGACCCGAAAATCG
>CAMJHM010000008.1 GCA_946405515.1 uncultured Fibrobacter sp.
TGGCGCGATTCTTTAGCTCAAAGCACACGAAGTGTGCGACCTCATACCTCATAGCTCATAGCTATTAGGCGTTAAATTTTCGGGTGCAAATGTAGAAATTGGCGGGTGGAATGGCAAAACAATTTATCGTTTTGGGCTTGCTGGGCTGCGCAAAATGCGCGCCGGAAGAGCTCTCGTTTAGCATTTTTTTCTTACTCCAATGTGAATTCGCCCAGCATCTGTGCGATTTCTTCGCGAGAATTGAACATGATGACGTCGAGTATAGAAAGCCCGGGGACGAATGCTCCTCCTAGTTGCTTGTATTCGCGGCAATGGGAATGGATGAATTTGAGCTCTATTCCGTGTTCTGCAAATTCGTCTTTTTTGTATAGCGATTGCCCCCCGATTGCGTTGATGTAGGTGGTGCCTCCTAATCTGTCGCAAAAATCAAAAATGCGCTGTTCACATTTGTACCGGCAATTCCCTTCGATTTGCGATGTGAACATCATCTTTGTCTTTATTCCTAAATATTCACGGATGATTTCAATGGAGTTTACTAAAAATGCGGTGAGGTCTTTTTCTGGGAATGAGAAAATTTTTTCCATTAAGCTGTATCCTCGATTGAAAAACGGAGCCGAGTGATAACAGTAATAGAGGTCTTTCAGTTTCTTTGTTGAATTGATTTCAATCAGTTCCGTTTGATTGATTAGTCTATTAGGGCTGATTTTACTGATTTCCAATCCGAAATAGGTTGGTTTCCCTTGCCGCAATATCCGGTTGCGTTGTACCCACCCATCTTTGATGAATGCGTAATCGTCCCCAATCAAGAACAAATCACATGCTGTCATGAGTTGCCAGTATGCAATATAGGGGATAAAATACGGTTGGTTTCCGGCGATAATCACAGCAGGTCTCCGTAAGGGTAGAGTTCATCGCAATTCGTGGCGACAGGGCAGATTTTCCGGTCATCTACTTTGTTTGTAACTGGACAACTCGAAGCCCTGAACAATCCTGAGTCAAAGAACTTGTCGTCAACGCAAAGCATCATGCCGCAGGCGTAATCGTCAAATGGGGCTCCTTCCCATATCGTGGGGAATTTCCGTTGCTCCAGGAACGGTTGCATAATCATGTCCTTGGTTGCTCCGGAATCGAACAGTTCTTTCCATTCGGAATCAGTCGTTAATGACCCTGCATAGACTTTTTCGCTTTTCCCAAGGCAATGGTGCTTGAGAATGTAATGGTCCTTGTGCAAATAAGCGTCGGCCATTGCGCCTTCGGCTGCTTTCTCGGCGCAAACATAAGTCTGGATGGAATGCTCGCGGATAAACTGAGATTCTCCTGCTGTCAAGAATTTGCCCGTAAAATCGTCTTCGAACCACATTCTCATGAACCGTTTGTCGTGCGATAGGAATATCGTGCGGAAGTCGCTGTACATTCCCGAATCAATCATTGCCTTGATTGTATCCATGGAATAGCTGAGGAGATCTTTTTGGTTTAACGCACTGATGACGAAGTTGCCGTTCCACTTGTTGATATTCTCTTCTACTTGGTCTGCTTCGTAAATGGTGACGGTCTTGCCAAAGTATTCATAGAACGGTTTGTACAGCTTGATTTCCGAAGTCTTGTCTGAACTTTTCAAGACGTAGATTTTTTGTTTGTCCCCGACAATTTTGAGCATGTATTGCATCATTTCTTCGAATCGGGAATCTCGATGGGTGCCTGGATGGCGGGCGATGAATTCATCGGCGGCGCTCTCCGCATAGTACGACATGAATATTCCATGCGCAAAAAAGCGGGAGGTGATTTCGCATAACTTTAATTCACCCGCAGGTGTAATCAAGTAATCGGGGCGGTAAGTGCCCGCTTTAAATGGAAACTGGCTTTGGTAAGCCAATATTTCCATTTCTTTGGGCGAAAGGGGCATGTATTTGTCTACGAATTGGGTATAGTGATTTGCCATGTATTCAATGCATTTGTACAAAATGCAATGCAATTGGCGTAGTTCCTGCGTCCGTTCGGGCGAAATGATGATGGGGCGTTCATGATACCAATGATGGTAGTATTCGTTCCCTTCGCCGAAGAGTTCCTGACAAACTTGCCAATAGGTCTTGTTCATGAGCGTCTCTTATTTGGCGAAAAGTTTAGACTGGTAACCAAGGCATTGGAAACCATTGGCGTTGACGATAGGAATGAGGGTAGTCGGGATGTGCAATTGTTTGCGAACCCAGAAGCAGATGCTTGTGGTCATGCCCAGCTTTTGGGTGTAATCCATCATCTTTTGGATGCTCTTGATGCACAGGTCTCTTTCTGGTGCTGTGCGCCCACGTTGCTTTTTGTGGTCGGCGTTGTCGGGCTTGATATAGATTTCGTAAAGCTCGCGCTCCAGGTTTCTGTCGAAATGCCCGAGCCACTGACCCAGCATGGCGAGGTTTTCCATGCAGGCGGTGAGAAATTCCGGCTTGTAATTGACAATCCCTGCGTTATGGAGCTTGTCAAAAAAATCCTTGATGTGCTCGTCGGTAAGGTACGGCATTATGATGGGTTGAATGAGTGCCGAATTTGCCTGGATGCCGCGTTCTTGGCATAACTTGACAGACTGCAGGCGTTCTTCGATGGGGGCTGCGTAAGGTTCCAACAAGTTACGGAACTCCGTGGGCATGATTGATACGCTTGTGTTGAACTGCATTTTGCCCTTGAGTTTTTCGAAAAGGTCGAGGATGGTTTCGCCTTCGTATTTGTAAAGCAGATGCTTGGGCCCGGATTTTGAGGCGATGAACAACCTTGCGTTTGAATCGGGATACTTTTCAAAATGAGCGATGAATTCTTTCAAGATGCGGTGGGCGATGCCGGTTTGCACGGTCGGTTCTTGGAATGCTTCGGTCTTGGGGGAGAAGTAGTAGTAATGGTTCCAGTTCTTGCCGCGACTGATTTCGACGATTTTAGATTCTATTTCTTTTTTGCGTTCGGGTGCTTCTTCGATGGCTGTTGCCAAGTCTTGCAATAAAAGATTTTTCTTGTGGATGTCTTCTTCTGTTATGGGGCGCGTCGGGGTCCCGTTCATCTCTTCTAGGAGTTTACGCACGTATAGGTGGTAGTTCTCGTAGGCGACTAGATGTTGTTCGTGGACGCCGTCCGTGACCAGGCAGTACTGGCAACCGACGTTGCAGCCGCGGATGGGGTTAATCTCGAAAGTCAGTGTGGGGCAGCGGCCCGTGTAGTTGTGAATTTCTGTTTCCACCTTGTCAGGATCGATGTATGCCATCGTGAGCTTTGATACCGGGATGACCGTCCTGCTCTTGATGCGCTCCATGAAAATTTTGGAACCCCTGATGAGCCCTTCTAGCGTTTCTTCGGATGGAACGGCTTTTACCCCGAGAAGGCGTAAGTATTCGGTATTGACAATGTGTGGTTCAAATCCATCTAGATTATAGACATTGGTTTCATGTGAATAAAAATTATTTAGCTCAAATGTCCCCTGCATATAATACCATCTAATTTTTTAAAAACGACTATCGTTGACGAATGTCTGTTAATAATAATATAAAAAACAATTCGCCGAGGACCGCAGGGAAAAGGGGGTTAAGGAGAAAAATTTATAGAGCCGCCATGGTGAGACTTGACTACGTGATATTGAGGAATTATATTATATTATATACAAGTTTGTTGCATATGTCGCATTTATAGAACATTTATATACGGATGCTTTTAAAGGTTTTTTAAGATTGGCTTTTTACCTGTGCAGGTAGGAATGATCAAAAGGCTGAAAAAATTCTGGAGCGAACAGGACTCCCTAGAAAAAATGCTTTTCTGGGTCATTATGGTTTTGTGCATTGTTGTCGGGTTTTTGTCAACCGTCCTTTCGGCATATGAACGTGTGGGTCTCGCTTCGGTTGTTGTCGGGACAAGCTGTTGTATATTGTTTATTGTATTGAGTGCCTTTGCGTACAAAACTCGCCTTTATGCCCCATGCCATCTAGTAATGTGTGGGGTCTTGTGCATGTTCTTGCAACCGATGTTGTTCTTTTCTTGCGGCGGTTTTTCGAGTGCGATGCCCCTGTATTTCGTTGCGGGCATATTGCTCCTTTCTTTGGGACCATCCGGTTTGGCGAAGAATATTTTGTTTGTACTTTCGTTGATTGTTTTCTTGCTAACCTTTTATGTCGCCAATGCCTACCCGCAGACTGTCACGCAAATTTCTCCTGATATGGAAGTCATCGACATGGCGGTTTCCCTTGTCGTTTTGGGGTCGGGGGTGTTTGCCTTGGGGAGCTACTTGCTTGGGGCTTACGAAAAGGAACTCGTGGAAAATAAGAACCTTGTGGGAAAGCTGGATTTTTTGGCGAAGCATGATTCGCTTACGGGGCTTTGCAATCGTCGTTACTTGTTGGATTATCTTGGCAACATTGTGTGGCTGGAACGGAACGGGTATTATATCGCGATGTACCGTGTTAACAACATAGAACAAATCCGGGAAACGCACGGGCCGTTTTTCTGTGATAGCGTGATTTGCGATGTGGGCCGTCTCATTGGCCAAATGGGTTTGGTGGGTGGCGGTGAATGCGTTGCTTATTTTGGCAATCACGATTTTGTGCATGTGATGCAAGCGGATTCGGAAATCGAAGTGTTGTCGCGTGCTGAGAAATTCCGCGACGAGGTGACGCACCTTTCTTGGGCGGAACACCCGGAGGTGGGCGTAACTGTGAGCGGAATTGTGACGGCTTGCAGTGGCCATGGTTTTTCGAACACGACGCAGCTTTTGCAGGCCGTGTATGGGCAACTTTCCCATTTCAACGCAATCGACAAGAATACGATCAGGAAAATCTAGAGAATGAGGCTGTAGCTTGTGCTTCGGCCGCCCTTTTTACTAGGGGCGACGAGTTTTTGTGCGATGAGTTTCTGGATATCGCGTAATGCGCTGTCGTGACTTGTTCCGGTAAATTTGGCGACATCTGTGACTTTGAATGGTTGCGAAATTTTTCCGGCAATGACTGCATCTATGATTTTTTGGGCACGAGGCTGTATGCCCTCGGCGCCTTTCTTGCCCTTGAATCGGACGGCTTCGGCGTAAGGCTTTATTGCGGAGCGCCCTTCGCGTATTGCATTGCGCAAGGTCTTGAGGAACCACAGAATCCATTCCGTGAGGTCGCCGTTGCCGGATTGCGTTGCGGAGAGAATTTTAAAGTAATTGTCGATATCGTTCAGGATTTGTTCGTTGAGCGAATACCGCAGATGTCCCGAGGATTCGGCACGGGCGAGGAGCAGGTTTGTGATGGCTCTTGCGATTTTTCCGTTGGCTTCGTCGAAGGGACGGATGGTGAGAAACCAGAATTGTGCAATGGCCGCCTTGAGGACGGAATCCAGTTGCGCCGTGTTGAGCCATTTTATGAAGTTTCCCATTTCGTGCGGGAGGCGTTCCGGGCCGGGCCCTGCGAACACGATCGAGTTATCGGTGCGCGAAAGAACTTGTGCCGGACCGCTGCGGTACTGGCGTTGCGGCTTGCCGGCCAGTGTTGCGTGCCACCCTAGGATTCGGGCTTCGTCAATGTTGTCGCGGAAATTCCGGATGGCGCCTATGAGGCTCCTGAAGGCGGCGTTGTCTGCCTTCTCTTTCTTGCTGACTTGCTCCTTTACAATTTCGCTGTCCAGCTGTTGCCCGTCGATGGCGTATGTCGCGACGATGTCGCGCACCATGGTCTCAGCTTCGAGCGTGTCGTCGTCGAGCATTTCCGATATACCCAAAAGTCGGCCCTCTTCAAGGCGGACTTGGCCGAGCTCGTTGATGATGGCCTTGGAATCGAACCGGAAACGGGTCCAGTCAGGGAACTGGTGAATGTACAGCATGTTATCAATATAACATTTTCTACGCAAAAAGTGCGTTGCAGAATATTTCTTTGTCGGGGGGGTGCATTTTTTTTCATAAATTTGGATTATGCAGAAAGTCGATACATGGTACAAGGCCGAGGGCTACTGCCCTGCCGAAGAATTTGAATTGGCGAGCTACCTGCTCTTTGAAGCGGGTGTAGCGACGCTTGAGGAACTGGACCCCAAGGCGGAAGGCCGTACGGACTTTTGCTTTTATACGGGCGACAAGGCGGAACGCGACCGCATCGTGGCCGAGTTTCCGCAGTACCATTTTACGCTGAGCGACGAGCCTGCGAAGGATTGGGACAAATGGTGGCGCGACCGTGCGCAGCCTGTGTCTGTTTCTCCGCATCTCTGGGTACGCCCGCCTTGGGTGGAATTTACGCCCGATGACCCGCAGGCCGTGGTGCTTGAACTTGAGGCGAAGACCGCCTTTGGTACCGGTGAGCACGACACGACGAGCAGTTGTGCGACTCTCATGGAAAATATTGATTTCAAGGGCAAGACCGTGCTCGACATCGGTACGGGTACGGGTATCCTTGCGATGTACGCCCGTCGCCTGGGGGCAAACATGGCCGTGGGCACGGAAATCGACCCGCTCACCATTCCCTGCATTGCCGAAAACTTCGAACGCAACGGCTTCGACAAGAGCGACTGCATTCTCGGATTTTTGGATGCGTTCAAGGACGGCGCCAAATTCGACGTCATCCTCTGCAACATGATCCGTAGCGAACTCTGGCCCCTGCGCGACGATATCGAGGATTTGCTTGCTAAGGGCGGTGAACTCATCATCTCGGGCCAGCTCCTGACCGAAAAGGACTACATTCTCCGTTGGTTCGAAGAAGCCGGTTTCAAGGTGAAAGTCGAGCGCGAAAGCGGCGAGTGGTGGAGTGTGCTGGCTTGCTCTTAATTTGTGCTTAGATGGGTCTTGCCAAAAGAGCTATCTAGAGTATATATTTAGAACGGTGCTTGGGAGAAGGGGTGATAATGAGTAAAGCCTTTTCTTTTTCCTTTTTCCTTGCGCTGGCTGTATTCGCACAGTTCTCTTTTGCTGCATGGGATGGCTCCGCCAAGATTCCAAAAACTGTGGGCAGCGGAGATTCTATCTATTACGAAATTACGTCTCCTGAGGAACTCGTCGGCTTTTTGGATTCTGTAGTTGTGGCGCAAGATTCGAATGCCTCTATTCGCGCCTACTTGAAAAACGACATCGTGTTCGGTTCGGATACGTCCAAGCTATGCTCCAAGCTCTGGAGCCGCAGTACTGCCCAGGGAGCGTTCTGGGGTGAATTCGACGGACGCGGGTATACCATTTACGGATTGAATGCCGACAAACCTTTTTTCGAAACGGTCGGCCCGGACGCGGGCGAGATTCACGACTTGAATGTTGCGAACAGTTCCTTTGCGAACGATTCCATTAACGGTGTCGCCTCCATTGTCACTAGGCTGAGTGCGGTTATCAAGAACGTGAATGTCTACAACACCGATGTCAAGGGCAATGTGTCCGCCGGTGGCATTGCCGTGTACGTGACTGCGACCGCGAAAAGCCCAGCTCTTATTGTGAACAGCAACGTTGTCGGCGGTTCGGTCGGTGCGGGCACAAGTGCAGGTGGTATAGCCGCATCTGCATCGGGCGGTATTTTGGGTTGTTCCAATTCGGCCAAGGTGTACAGCAGAAACGACGTTACGGGGTTGTTTGGCGAATCCAATTTTGGCGGTGTTGTGGGGCAATCCCGTGTGTTGGATGGCATTGCTATGGCAAATTGTATCAATCGCGGAAAAGTCGAAGTGGATTTGTCGAGCCGCATTGCCTATGTCGGCGGCATTGTCGGTAATCTCGTCGGCAATGCCGAAAATCTCCAGAATTATGGGGACGTATCCTCCAAATTTATCATTAACTCGTCAACAGTGGGTGCAGGATTTTTGGCTTCTTATTTTTCGTCTTATGTCGGTGGCGTTATTGGCCGGCATATTAATGAATCGGATATCACGAAACTCAGGACGCATGTGGATTTGAAGGATTTGTTTAACAGCGGTAAAGTTTCTGCAATGTGTCAAAGCAACGAACAGATGATTCTACTTTATGTTGGCGGTATTCTGGGTGATTGCGCTTGGGCGAGCGTAATTAATGCGTTGAATTTGGGTTCGGTTGAGGCCCGCGGTGATGCAAAGGAATTGATTTTGTTTGTTGGCGGTGTTATGGGCGAAGGGCTGACGGCTTATAAGGATGAAACTTTTACGATGCTCAGGAACCATGGTAACGTCACTGCTGAAGGTTCGTTCGAGACAATGGTGGGGGGACTCGTGGGCCGGATGAGCTATTGGTCTCGCCCAACGATATATAATGGCTTTACGCTGGAGAAGTCTTTTAACTATGGTAACGTGACTGGTATTACATCGGATTCGGCGACGAGTTCGGATTCCCTGCATGTCGGCGGTCTTGTTGGCGACTCCTATATGGCCCGAATAAGCGATGCCTATAATCACGGGCGAGTCGAGGCGAAAGGCAAACTGGCCCGTGGCGCAAGCTTTGCTGGTGGAATTGTTGGTAAAATGGATGATGCAGGGTGGTTTTTGGAAAACGTTTATAGCGCCGCACCCGAAGTAAAGGGCGATGTTGTAGGAGGGCTTGCCGGTTATGCACAGATCATTAAACGAGTGGAAACCGAATTCTTTGATGGAACGCTTGCCAATATCGCTTCTTTCGGTGTTGCTTACGATACGGTCGCCTTTGCGGGTGTCAATAAAACGACTGCGGAACTGCAGAGCGATACGATAGTAACCTTCTTGAATACTTCGGGTGGGACGGAAGCCGACCGCCAAATTTGGACGCGCCACGGTGGATACCCGATATTTGATTTCGACACCCTTAAGTTTGATTCGCTTCCTTGTTGCCAAGACAGTGATATTACTCTATTGAAGCAGAAGCCTGCGGTGTCCTTGTTACGGTTGGATGTGTCTTCGCGCCTTATTACCGTTTTTGGCGTGGCAGAAAACCACCCTGTTGCCGTATTCGATATGCGTGGGAATGTCATTGCGTTTATGCGTGCCCACGGGGCGTCTGTGAATTTGGAAGTGCCGCGTGCTGGCCGTTACATTGTGCGTAGCGGTTCGCAGGTGCGGCTTGTGACGGTGCGGTAAAAGATTTTTTGGTTATCGTCCGCGGCGGCGCGAACTGAATTGCACGGGGGAGAAATTTTTGTTCTCGCCACTGTTGCCGCCGTTACTGCCGCCGCGTTTTTCGTTGCGGTTGTTGAAGTCGCGGGCGTTGTTGCTGCGATTCTTGTTAAAATCGCGGCTGTCGCGGTTGGCATGGAATTCGCGGCGCCCTTCCTCACGACGGTCGCGATTGAATTCGCGGCGCCCTTCCTCGCGGTTGAATTCCCGGCGTTCGTTGCGGTTGTCCTCGCGGCGCTGGTTGTTGCCGGATGCCTCGCCGAACTGCGCGGCGCGACGTTCCCTGCGGGCGGAGTTTTCCCAACGGCCCTTCTCGCCAGATTTCTTCGGTACGATAGTGACGGAGCGCTGTTCGCGTTTCTGCTGTTCGCGCTCGCGGTAGTCGGCGTTTTCTTCGCGTTCTTTGCTCGGGAAGAATTCCTTGCCTTCGGCCTTGGCGCTGCGGCTTAAAAGCAGTCGTCCAATCTTGCCGAGTTTTAAACGTTCAAGCGTCGCGCGGATTTGCGGACGGTTCTCCGGAATGTACCAGAAGAAGAACTGCCGCTGGCTTTTCTTTTGCTCTGGCGTCTTTGCCACGTAAAGCGGCTTTCCGTCGGGTGTGAGTTCGCTGTAGAACATCTCGGTCGCAATTGTCATTGGCGTGGGCGTAAAGTCCTGCACCTGCTCCAGCTGGAACCCGAGCTGCTTTGTCTCGAGGGCGAGTTCCGCCATGTCGGCCTCGGTACACCCGGGGTGGCTGCTGATGAAGTAGGGGATGATCTGCTGGCGCTTGCCGATGCGCTTGCATTCGTCGTCGAAGAATTCCTTGAACTTGTGGAACAGAGTGAAGCTCGGCTTGCGCATGAGTTTCAAGACTTCGTCGCTTGTGTGTTCCGGTGCGACTTTCAGGCGGCCGCTCACGTGGTAGTCGATGAGTTCGCGGGCGTATTCCTCGTGATCCTTGCGCAGTTCTTCATCATCCGTCTCCTGCAACAGCATGTCGTAACGCACGCCACTGCCAATGAACAGGTGCTTTACCTTCGGGTGGTTACGCACTTCGCGGTAGAGTTCCAGGATTTCCTTGTGGTGTGTGTCCATGTTGTCGCAAACCTTGGGCGTGAGGCAACTAGGACGTGCGCATTTTTGGCAACGGCTCGGGTCGCGACCGCGCATGTTGTACATGTTGGCGCTCGGTCCGCCCAAGTCGGTGATGGTGCCGGCAAAACCGTCCATCTTGGTAATCAAATCGACTTCGCGCAAAATGCTTTCGCGGCTACGGCTCGCGATGAACTTGCCCTGGTGCGCGTTGATGGCGCAGAAACTGCAACCGCCGAAACATCCGCGGTGCGTGTTAATGCTGAACTTGATCATGTCGAATGCAGGCACGTTTCCGCGCTTCTTGTAACGCGGGTGTGGCTCGCGGGCGTAGGGGTATTCAAAACTTTCGTCGAGTTCGCCGTATTCGAGCGGCGGGTACGCGGGGTTGATCACGACCGTCTGTTCTGCAACGTCTTGCAATATGCGGCGCTGGAACCACTTGTTGCATTCGATGTCCACCTTGCGGCAGTTTTCCATCTGTGTGCGTTTGCTTGCTGTGCATTCCTCGTAGCTCGCAAGTCGCAAGTCTTCCCACTGGTTGCTTTTGGGAATGTTCCCCTTGGGCACAAGATAGGCTGTTTGCGGGATGGAATGCAGGCTAGAGAACGGCACTCCCTTCTTTAATAACCTGACCATCTCTTTCAAGGGCTTTTCGCCCATGCCGTAGACGAGGAGGTCCGCCTGCGTATCGAACAGGATGCTCGGCTTTAATTTGTCGCTCCAGTAGTCATAATGCGTCACGCGGCGCAGGCTCGATTCCAGCCCGCCAATCATCAGCGGCACATCGGGGTAGAGCTTCTTTAAAATCTTTGCGTAGGTGTACGTCGCATAATCGGGACGGAACCCGGCCTTGTTCCCGGGAGTGAACGCGTCGTCGCTGCGGAGGCGCTTGGCGGCGGTGTAATGGTTCACCATGCTGTCCATGCCGCTTGAAATCGCGAAGAACAGTCGGGGCTTGCCGAGTTTCTTGAAATCGCGCAGGTCGTCGCGCCAGTTGGGCTGCGGCAGAATCGCGACCCGCAAACCTTCATGCTCAAAGAGCCTGCCCACTACGGCATGCCCGAAACACGGGTGGTCTACGTAGGCATCGGCGCTCACGATAATTACGTCCACATAGTCCCAGCCGAGTTCGTCCAGGTCTTCTTTGCAGATGGGTAAAAATCGTGGGTCGTACATAAAGGAGAAGATAGAAATTTTAAGAAGCCTTTCTAGCAAAAAGAGAGGCAATCTTGTGATTGCCTCTCTTGGAATTGAGAAATTTCGCTCAAAATTACTGTTCGTACAGATTATAGCCGAGCATCACGCGACCACCATCATTTCTGTGACGGATGATGGTGATGTTCAAATTGTTGTTGTTTTCGGCTTTAAACTCCACAAATTCAAAGGGGTTGTTCATTGTGGTGGAATAAGCTTCGTTGGAGGCTCCGTTTTGCGTGACCATCAAGTCGATGTCTTGGGGGATTGCTCCAAGTTCCCTGGTGCGATCTCCATCGGAAAGCCAAGATATCGCGATTCGGTATGTCTTGCCTTTGGTGATGTTCTCCTCGTTAAAGGTGATGACTTCCTTTTGGACACTTCTTCTCTTGTAAGAGATATACTTCGTCTCAAAAAAGTCGGTGTTGTTGCCAAGCCAATATCTGGAACGGTTGCGCTTGATCATTGCAGCATAGCTTGGCATGCCTTTGCCAATGAGCTTGTTGTGGTTGTTGTCGATATCGTTTTGCTGGTGATCTGTTTCAGTGAGTTTTTTGGTACTGGCGGTAATCAACAGTGCCCTTACGACTTCGGGGTGCCATTTATAGAAGGGTTTCTGTTGTAACAGATCGGCGACCATGGCTGCGGTGAATGGAGTCGCTGCGCTTGTGGCTTGGAAAATCGGGGCGTAGGAATATTCCTTGTTGTTGTAGTGATAGGTATAGACAGGATCTGTGTTGAAGAATAGGTTTGAATAGTTGGCGATTTCAGGCTTGTCGTAGCTGATGTCGTCTGGATTGCTACTGTAACTTGTTTGGGCGTTTACGGGCATTTTGGGGTTTTCGATCGATGTCCTGTAATCAAGGGTTTCTCCATGATTGTGGCGTATTACGGCTCCAACTGTAATGACGTTCAAACCTTGACCCGTTTCACTAATTTCGTTCCCTGTTGCCGCTCCGTAATGTTGTGAACCTGTTTCTTGACCTCCATTTCCTGCACTTGCAAACTCGATGACGCGGGTGTTGTACACATAGTTGTCAACTTCCTGAGAAATATCGCCATAATAGTGGTTTGCATTTTGTCCGTAGGAATGGCTGCCGATGTATATAGGACTTGGGCTGAATAAATCGGGTCTTGTGGGGTAAACGGAGGTCGAGGGATTTAGGCATGCCCTGTTAATGGCGTAAACAGTTGCATTTGGTGCCAAATAATTGAGAATTCTGGTAACTTTGCTGGCGTGATTAATATTGTCTATTTTTGATTGAGCTCCTGTTTCTGTAGGGCATATATTTATGGGCACGTATGAAAGGCCTTGGGTATTGGGTAGAGCCGTCTCGGCCATGTAAATTCCAATTCCATTTCCCTTGAAATTCTTGGAATGGGCTTCGGAAGAAAGATCGTTTTTGTTGAGAAGCGTGTTTACGTTAAAGAGTGTGTCAATGGCAATAACGTGGTGCGCGTAGTTTTGAACGTCCTTATAGGTCTTTTCTTGGCCGTAGTGTTCGTATTGTGAGGTCGAGAAATAGTAGTTATAGAAAGGGGTGTTTGTATTTAAGTTACTGCCTGATTGATAATGAATCATGTTGGCAATGTTGTTGTCCATTAGTTGTGCCCACTGGACGTACGTGGCGGAGTCCATTTGTATATCGTGAAACCAATATTTTTGGACATATGAATTGTTGATTTTGTAGTTCTCGTAACGTCCTGTTATTGCCGCAATCTCGGGCTCATAATTACTTGTCCTGGCAAGCGATGCCCGGCTCTTTGAGGGCGCAATATAGGCAGTCGGTGTTTTTGCGACCTTAGAGTTGTGTCGGCCGAGAATATCTGTTGAAGCATTGATCTTTTGCATGTGTGAACTGGAAATGCCAATGGATTTCTGTTCAGCAGTGCTAGACTGTTTGACTAAGGATTCCTCGGCGCTGGCCGATGCGGCTAGCAAACCGCTTAAAAATATGATGAGATTTCTTTTCATATAGGTTAAACTCCTTTATGTTGTATATATTAAAATAAGGTAAGCTCTAAAAATAAGTTGTTATATTTTTGATATAAAGTTGCTTGATTTTGCGATTTTATTTGTAACGCTCGTGATGGAATGCCCTCCCCTTTTTTCTTGATGGGGAAAAGGTGTGTTGATGGAATGTTTGATTTCCTTTACATTGAAAGCCTCTGTAAACTTGTGAGAGTGCCTAAAAAAGCGCTGTTTCTGTAATATTGGATTAGACCCCCGTATTTTTTTTGTATTTTCCTTTGCAATTGGGGGTTTTATGAAACTGAGATTATTGCCTATTGTGGCTCTAATGTTGCCTTTGATGGCGTTGTCTGCGGAAGTAGGCGATGTGGTCAAGTTCGACGCTCCACCGCAGAAGGTGGGCAGAGATGTAATGCAGGCTTTTGCAAATCGCAAGTCCGGTACCAGCTTTAGTGGTCGTCCGGTTCCGGTGAAAGACCTGGGGAATATCCTTTGGGCTGCCAACGGGATTAACCGGCCCGAGTCGGGGATGCGTACGGCTCCGTCTGCATTGAACAAGCAAGATATCGACATCTACATTTTCGACCAGAAGAACGTTTACAAGTACGATCCCAAGCCGCATGCGATGAACCTTGTGGTGAAGGGCGACCATCGTTCGCTGTTTACCGAACGCATGAAGACTCCGGTGATTATCTTGCTGGTGAGTGACGTGTCCAAGTTTGACGGTGGCGGCTACGGGACCGAAGATGATTTCCGACGCATGGGCGCCTTTGATGCGGGGATTGTCTCGCAGAATATTTCGATATATTGTTCGGCTCTGGGTATTGCGACGCGAGTTCGTGCTAGCATGGACGGTCCGGGAATCCAAAAACTGCTGGGCTTGAGTGCAAAGCAAATCCCGATGCTGAACCACGCCGTCGGGTATAACAAGTAAATCCTTTATTCCTGAATCGGTGGACAGGTGTTTTGTCCTGCCCGCCTCTATATGAAACGGTGTGTTTCATATAGATTTTAATTTGCTTAATTTTTGAAGAAAAAAGCCTATTTTTGTGCAAAAAATAGCATTATTTGTTTCATGAAATAGATAAATTATGGGAAAGGGCTGACGATGAATCCGATTACTGAATATCAAGATTACCGGCGATATATGCGGGAATTCTACGAGGAACGCAAGAGGGTTTCCGATTTCTCGTGGCGCGAGTTCACGAAACTTGCGGGATTCTCGTCGTCCGGTTACTTGAAACTTGTCTGTGACGGAAAAACTCGATTGAGTCGTATCGGTGCGGCGAGGGTGGCCGGAGCCATGAATTTGTCCGGCTACCAGGCGGACTACTTTTGCATGATGGTTGATTTTTGCGAAGCGCAGGACGACGTGGCGCGACTCCGTATTTTTGAGAAGATGTGCTTTTTGGCGAAAGAGAACAAAGTGCATGTTGTGGGAGCGGAGGCGGTTGAGTATTTCGGTTCGTGGGTAAATTTGGTTGTGCGCGAACTGGCTCCGATTATGCCGGGAGCGAAGCCTTCTGAAATCGCAAAGAACTGCATACCCGAGGCGACTGCGGGCGAGGTGCGCAATTCCTTGGAACGGATGCTTAGGCTTGGGCTTTTGGAAAGGGATTGCTACGGGAATTATAGGCAGACGGATCGTTGGATTTCAAATGGCGGTGTGCCTGTCCCCATGTCGTTACAGGCGATGCAAAAGCAGTTTGCTCTCTTGGCGGCCGATGCGCTGGATACGATTCCGAAGGAGGAACGCAATGTTTCGGGACTTACCTTCGGTGCAGACGAAAAGACTTATTTGCTGCTCATGGACGAAGCCAATAAGTTCCGGCGGCATGTGATGGATATTGTTTCGAAGGTCAAAAAATACGATAGGGTTTATCGGTTGAATTTGCAACTATTTCCGCTGAGTCGGAAGGGGGATGCTGAAAATGAATAAGGAAATATTCAAGAAAAATATTATGCTGGCTGTGATGGGCCTTCTTTTCTTGTCCGGTTGTGTCGGGTTTACCGAGGATTGGATTGGAACGAGCCATGATAGTGCTCCAGGTTTGGACCCGCAGGAAATGATGGATACCCCCTATCAAAAAGCATGCTCGGCGCAGAGTGGTAAGATATTGACTAATGAAACTGACGATTCTCTTGTCTTTGTTTTTAATAACAATCACGAGTGTCCTCATGATGAGATTTTGGGCAAGTGGGATGAAAATTTCTCCTTTGCCGATACGGTGAGGGTTGCGTACAACCTTAACGGGGATACTTTGTCGCTGTCGTTCAATGAGGGTGCCGAAACGGGTGAAATCACGATCATGCTTGTCGCTGAGAGTGCGTTGAACGGTTGCCTATTAATAAATGGACAAGTTTGCGACAGCATGAAGACGGGTGCTGGCCGGCTAGATGGCGAATGGAGGTTCTTGCCGTGTGCATATATAAACGGGGAACTGAACTGTGAAAATAGCGGCCGTGATAGGTTTATTGGCTTTGACGTGGAACCATGGCGTGATGATGCGCATTTGGACTACCGAATTGAAAACTATTATTTCGATGCTAATTTGGTGCAGTCGGGGGAAATGCAAGTCGATGTAAATAGCGATTCCATTTTCCTTGCGCTTGAAACCGTTGTGGACCAGAGTGATGAAAATATTCTTTTTGACAATGATGTGAGGGCTGCGTATAGCTTTAGAGGGGATACTTTGTTGCTGTCGTTCAATGTAGGGCTCAGAAATGGGAATAACATGATGATGCTTGTCCCTAATAGCCAGATGAATGGTTGTATAGAAATGACTCCTGAAAGAAAACATATAGTGGATTGCGGATCCGACGTTGGCAAACTCATTCGGGAGTGGAAAATTTTGCCGTGTACTTACGTAAATGGTGAAATCTCTTGCGATAGTGACAATCATGAAAGATTCCTTGGTCTTAATGTGGATGCGAGGGAAGGACGTCTGATTGTGGGCTATCTAGTCAATGACAAAAAGGAACCTTAGAGAATGATAAAAGTGAAAATTAGATGGGGCATCTTGCTTATGGCGTGTTTGCTCGCGAGTCCCATTTTTGCGGAGAAGGCAGGAAATGCGTCGCTGAACTATGGTGTCCGCCTTGGGGCGGATATCTATTCCGTCATATCGGATGCGGAGCGAGAAATCTATCCCTCGCAAGGCGGGTTCGGAGGTGAACTTTCGTTTGATGTTATGTACAAGATAAGCCAGAAGTTGTACCTGCATCCTGCCGTGGGTGTGGAATATCGGGATTTTCGGGCATATGAAGAAGGTAATGTGTCGGCGGATTGTGACTGGGGTTGCGGCAGCGAAAGCTGGAAAGGCGATGACGTGAATTCGTTTGTTTATCTGGATATTCCCGTGATGGTGCAATGGCGCATTCCTCGCATCCTTTATCTCGAGGCGGGTGCGTTTGTGGATGTTTTGCTCCTGGCTCATGAGGAGGACGCCAGGCCGGAGAAATACCGCTCCTCAAGATGCTACGATGACAAACAATTTGGAGCGGGCGTTACCGCGGGCTTGGGACATGAATTCTCGTCGGGGCTCTTTGTGGATTTGCGCGTTTCGTTCCAGCTTACGGACCTAGTGGACGGGGATAGGCGCTGCCTCACGAATGTGCGCGAGGAATTCGAAATGAGGGAAGAAAACGGTGAATACCACACCAAGGTGGTCGACCGACACGAAGAGTACCTGGGCGGAGATTATTACAATCTGCTGAAATTGCAGGTTGGAGTCGGTTACTGGTTCTAGGGGGCCGTATCTTCGTTCTTCTGGGTGTCACGGGCCTCGGCATCGCGCTTCGAGTACACGCAACCGCAGTAGTTCTGCCTGTATAGATTGTATTCTGCCGAAAGCTGTATGGAACGCTTGTAGCCGCCCTTCTTCTTGAAATCGCTGGGGAGTCGCTTGATTCCGTAGATATCGCATTGTTCTTGCGCCACTTCGTTCAGTACCTGGGCGTTTTTCATGGGGCTGATGGTGAGCGTGGTGGTGAAGTATTCTGCGCCGAGTTCTTTTGCGAGCCTGGCCGATTCGGCGAGGCGAAGCTCGAAGCACTTGCGGCAGCGCTTGCCGCCTTCGGGCTCGTTTTCGAGGCCGCGCACGGCGTCGTAGAATTTCTTGGGGTCGTATTCGCCTTCGATTAAGGTGACAGGGTGTTTTGTCTTGAATTCCGCGACGAAACGCTTGATTTCTGCGACGCGGTGCCGGTATTCCTCGTTGGGGGCGATGTTCGGGTTGTAATAGAAAAGCGTAATCTTGAAATACTGCGAAAGGTATTCGATGGTGTAGCTGCTGCATGGCGCGCAGCAGGCATGGAGCAGCAGGTGCGGCACCTCGCCGGTGCGCTCCAGTCGCCGAATGATGCGGTCCAGGTCCACCTGGAAATTATGTTTCGGCGCTACCGATTGAATGTCTTTTTTAGTATTCATATTCATTTTTCTCTTCTATTCTCCTAACCACTAACTAAAGAGAGACTAGAGAATAGAGATTAGAGGCTAGTGAAAAGAATCTTCTCCCTAGCCTCTAGATCCTAGATTCTAATCCCTTTTAGTACAACGTTCCAAACGCCACTATCCAAAAACATATTGTCGTGGCGACTGCAAAAACTCCCATGACCGTACGTTCCTTGAGGCTTGTGCTGAAAAGGACTGTTGCCGTATAGAACGTGAGGTACAGCGCAAAGAAAAAGCAGAAAATGCGCGTAATCATGTAGGGAATGATTTCGGGCAAGACCCGCCCCGCGAAAAGCAGAATGAACAGGGCCACGAATTGCATCACGGTGGGGACGATGAACGCCCTGCGGATTTCCTTGGGAACGACTTTGTGCTTGGCGTTCATGGCATAATCACCGAGGGGTGCTCCACAACCGAGCGCAATATTCAAGGCAATAGAGGGTAAAAAAGTTATCGCGCCGACAATCGCCGCGACAAAAGAAATCGTTGCAATCATACTGAAAAACTAAAAAAAATGACGCTTCCAGGTAAAGGAGGGGACCTGGAAGCGTCCGGGAATGTATGCTTGACTATAAATTACATATCCTAGAGGGGGTAAAGTGCCTTGTTGGGGGGTATTTCTGTTTACATGTGTAACCGCATCGCTTTTGTTTGAACGGTTTTTGCCTTTTTTCGCGTCAAAACGCCATTTTTGCCTGGATGTAGGCCCGTGCGGGGTGCATATCCCGTACACGGCTTTGCTTGAAGTCGACGATGAGCGAACATTCGAGCCAGTTGGACTTTATTTTGGCTTCGTTGCGCAAGGTGATTGCTTCCCGTGGGTCGCCTTTGGGTAAAATGACTGCCATCCGGAGCCGATTTTGTGGCTTTTCGATGTAGGCCATTCCCGCTTCCACACGAGGTTTGCCGAAGTCGCTCCGGTCGCCGTTTTCGTGCTTATATTTCACTTTTACGCCCGCGTCTATCGCGACAACGTTTTCAGTGCCGTGCTCCGAAATGACTTTACCCGCCAAATCGTCTTGCTTGCAGCGTGTTGTCGCATCTAGGCAGGTGGCGCTGATCTTGGCGTGGATTGCCCTTGGGCCGGTCTCTGCGGTAATCTTGAAACGTGCCCTTAGCGTGTCGGCATCGATGGGGGCGAAAAGGCTTGCGGTAGTGCCGAATTTTGTTCTGGTTTCCCCTGTTCCCGATAGGGTGATGTTCTGCGAGGCCCACAATTTGTTTTTTAGGATGGAGGAACTGAGCCGCGAGTATTCGGGAACTTGTGTGCCGTGGAAGTAGGCCGTGGTGTTCCAGAATATGAGGTAGTTCCGCTGGTGTTCCCGTGCTTGTTTAATCGTCTCGCGCGAGTGTATTTGCACTTTGACAATCGGCATGCTTTGGTGAATCTGGTACCAGGCGGCAACATTTGCTTCGCTTGTGGTTGCCTGCAAAACGAACGCGTTGTTCTCGCGGATGTTCCAGTAGGTGGTGGCGATGTTGTTCTTGCTGTAAGTGAATTCGGCGTGGGCGCTTTTGGCCAAGGCTGTATCGAGTGAGCCTCCCAAAAGGAATGGCCCTAGCGGGATGTAGGCGACTGTCCCCATGAGCGTGTCTATGGGAATCAGGCTGTGCTGCTCGCGTGTCGATATGTCGCCGAAGTGCGCCTCGTAGTGCTGGGCCCGGTAGGTGAGCAGGTTTTGTGAACCCAGGCGTAGCCTGTACCGGTAGAATGTAATTTGGAGTTCCCTGCGCGTGCTAGCGGGGTTCCCTGTGGAATCGATTCGGGTTTTCCAGAGGGCGTAACCATGTGGCGTGAGACTTGCTCCGTCATCTGCGCCTTTATCCGGATTATTTGAGGTTCCTTCGCGGGTGGATTTTTTCCTTGTTGTCTTTTTCTTGGGAGGGGGCGCTTCTGTGTCGGTACAGACTTCCTGCGCATAGACTTCTGCGAGTGCGCATGCCTCTTGCGTATTCCCCTCTTCGAGCAGGTTCAAGATGTCTTCGGCTTCGTCTTGAGAAATGATGCCGTTGTCCCACCAGTCGAACACGTCGGATTCGTCAATGCTTGTGGATTGCCCGTGGCAAAGGGATGCCGCCGCAAGGAGAAATGTGAATATGGATAGATGCGGTTTATGGATGTCTAGACTCAATTTTTTGCCTCCTGAGTCTATAGACATTTGAAAAGCATTTTTTTTCCAGGGTCGGCCGTTCTTTTTCTATTTTTTACATATGGCTAAATCATCCTGGTCGAAAAAAGGGCCCGCTCGTGGGGCCAGTGCGTTGGGAAAGGACTTTGTCCCGCACATGAAGGCTCCGCGTACGGAATTCCCGTTGTTTAACGGCAAGCGCGTGACTCCGTCTTTGGCGGGGCTAGACAAACTCTTGCATTATTACGGCGTGGAACTGCAGGGGAAAACGCTGGAGCAGATTTGGGAATTCCACCAGTTGCTGCGGGCGAACAACGACGATCAGGATTTGACTCGCCTCAACGCATTCGAAACGATGGTGGAACGCCACTATGCGGACTGCACGCTCATCAACGCGTTTGTTCCCGAGTGGCCCGCCCGCATGATCGATGTGGGCAGCGGGGCCGGGTTCCCGGGCATTCCGCTGAAACTCGTCAATCCCCAGATTCGCCTTACTTTGTGCGAACCGCGCCCGAACCGCATCAATTTTTTGAACATGGTTATCGAGAAGATGGGACTCAAAGGCATTGACGTGTTTGGCCACAAGGTCACGAGCCGTAGCATGACGCTCCCCGTGGATGGTGTCATCAGCCGCGCTTTCGAATGGATGGAAAAAACGTTGCCGCGTTTGGAAAATTCACTCAAGGTCGGTGGTCGCGTGTACTTTATGAAGGGCCCTGCCGTTGCCGACGAACTCAAGGTGTTCCACCCTGAAGATTTTGGCTACAAGATTGTCGGCAAGCATTTCTACACAATACCCAACAGCACGCAAGAACGCGCTCTGATCATACTGGAACGTGTGGAGTAGGCTCGAGAATAGAGACTAGAGAATAGAGACTAGGGGCTAGTGAATAAGAATCACGCACTTCGTGCGTCAATATAAGACGGCAAAGCCGTGATATTTCTCCCTAGCCCCTAGCCCCTAGCCCCTAGATTCTAGATCCTAATCCCTAACCACTTCCTACTGTCTACTAGTACTCTCGCTACGCTCAAGTACCAAATGCTCGGCTCGGCCATGTTCAAGCAAGCTTGACCGCGGCACTCGCCTTACGCATTTGTCCTACTTCCTCTCGTCTCTCGTCTGTAGCCGCGAAGCGGCGTTCTCTCGTCTATCTCACACCTCAAAGCGAAGCGACCTCGCCCCCCTAGAACTTAAACAACATGCCGAAGCGCATCTGGCCGTCGCGCACGCCGTCGTTCTCGCCGACGTCTTTGATGGTCGCGAAGTCGAACTGCAACATGTCGCTGAGCATGAAGCCGAAACCGAAGTCGACTTCCTGGCGTTGGCCGGTCCGGTCGTACAGGTAACCGAGGCGGAGTGCAATTGTATTCGAGTAGATGAATTCGGTACCGACGTTAAACACACCCTGCAGTAGGGAATTCTTCGCGGTTTCTAGGCCCTTGGTGTTTTTCTTCTCAGGGTTCACGATGGATTTCCAACAGGCGATATAGAACGGTTCCGGGTTACCCTTGCTATCGTCGTAGATGGTTTCGCGGTTGTAGTCGGCTGCAATGGTCCAGCGGTAGTCAGCGAGAGAGAGCAGCTCGTAAGCAAGGCCGAGTCGCCATGTGAGCGGAATCGGGTCTTCGATGGTCTTGTCGACGTAGTAGACGCTCGGGCCGATGTTCGCAAGCACGAGTGCCAGGTTCAGCTTGTCAACGAGGAGGTTCTTCTTGAGGAGGCCGATGTCAAATGCGTAACCGAATGTCGTGGCTTCGTCTTCATCGGTAGAAGCGCCGGAACTCAGGTCGGAGTAGAAGAACTTGACGGAAAGGCCCAAGCCCCAGTCGTTCGGGAAGCGCGTACCGTAGCTGATGCCACCGACAATTTCAGAACTATTGTAGGCGACCAGGTCGTCTGCATCCACATCACCCGAAACAACGGTAGAACCGAAACTCACGAAATTCACGGAAAGGCCCAAAGTGCCCCAATCGTTGAGCGGGATGGTCATGCCGCCGTACAGGTGGTAAAGGTCGGGAATGTTGAGGATGGGCAGGAGCTTTTCGTAGAAGGCGATTAACTGGTAGTCGGCATCCTTGAACTGTTCCATGCCGTTCGCGGTGCTGAACCACACGTCGTTGCCCTGCGGGAGTACAGCCCAGACCTTGTTGCTCGAAAGTCCGTTGCCGGAGTGGTAGTGCGTCCATTCGTCTTCGGACTTGACTTCGCCTTCTTGTTCGGCGGTGCCGCGTTCGAGTTCGGCCTTGCGCCCGCTTGCGGTGGCGTAGTCCGGCAGATGGCGCCATACGCCCTTGTCGGTAGCAATCCAGATGGCTCCCTTGCCATCGACAGAAATGTCGTTGATGTTGTTGTTCTCGAATTTGACCTGTTCCCACTTACGGAGCGTAAAGTGGCTGAGACCACCGGCGTGGGCGGCCCACACATGGCCAGAGCTGTCTACGGCGAGTGCGGTCGGCTTCAGGTCCATGATGCCGTCTTCTTCGTTGAACAGGCTCCAGCGGTCCTTGTCGTTCACGCTCTTCTTGGGAACGAGTCGGGCGATACCTGCGCCGTCGACTGCGACATAGAGTTCCTTGCGCATTTCGGACCAGACAAGTGCGTTGATCTTTTGGCTCGGGAGCACTTTGCCCTTCTGCTCGAATCCGCCGTTACGGTAGACGAACAGACCATCGTCCGTACCAATCCAGACGGATGCGCCCTGGCTTGTGAGCGTGTTGACATGGTGGACGCCGAGTTCTTTCTCGTAGCTCTTCCAGGCCTTGCCGTCGAAGCGGAACAGTCCCTTGGGTGTACCGACCCAGAGCTTTTCCGTGCGGTCTTCGTAGAGAATTGCCGTGATGGTATCCTTGACGACGAGGTTCCAGGGAATGTTGACTTCGACGACGTGGGATTCGTCATCGGCATTTTTGATGTTGTTGAATTTCTTGACTTGGCGTGTGTATTCGTCGAGGCCGCGTTCGCTACCGACGAACACTCGCACAACGTCTTTGATTTTTGCGGTGCCCTGCAACGTCACGGAGTGGTAGTCCAACCACTGCTCGCTGTCGAACTTCAGGATGCCGTTTGCCGTACCGGCCCAGAGTTCACTCTTGCTGAAAAATCCATTTTTTGAACGGGCGGTCATCTTTGTGAAGAAGGGCGCCTTCTTGGAATCGGCAGGGTAGGATATGCGCCATTCGTCGGCGAGAGGGCCGAAGGCCAGGCCGGCAGGGTTGTAATACATGGCCGTGGCATCGTCTGCGAGGGCGGCACCGACTTCGCCCATACCGAGCTGTCTGGCACCGACAGGCATTTCAAGTGTGATAATCGCGGAACCCGCAGCAAAAGAGAGTGCGGGGATTAAAATAAGGGAACCAAGTAGTGACTTATGCAAGTTGCCTCCAATCGGGGACGTCGTAAGAGTTTCCGTGTGTGGGAATGACCGCTTTCCAATCTGCCTTGCTCTGGGTTTCCCAGGGATGCCTGGGCATGAGCTTGCAATCGCAACCCAGCACATAGGGCGGGAGGATTTCAGCGTGGTGGCGGATTTGTTCGCGGGTGATAAAATTGTCTTCGTCTACAAATTTGCAGTAGTTCTTGCCTTTGGGGCCTATCGCTATTCTATAGGTGGCAGTGCCGTTCTTGTCGCCTTCGTTGATGGTGCGGATGGTCTCTTCCATGGATTCGTTCCACTGGCGGATGAGATCTTCTCGCGACTCCGGAGTGAGGTCCTGCGTTTCGAGCCACGCTCTGAGCGAAGCTTCCGAGGGCTTGACCGCTATCAGACGCTCCTTTGCCGAACGGTTGACGACCGCATATTGCCCCGACACATCGATAATGGGTTTGGCTTCTTCTTTCTCGTCGGAATTGTGCACGACAACATAGGCGCCTATGGCCGCCAGGATGAGCGACAATACTATAATCGCGATGACGATGATGACTGATAGCATATTCAATTCCGTTTATGGCGATTTCAATACTCTCTAAAACTAGCATTTTCTATCTTGTGAGATAGGAGTTTTTATGTCTAAAACAAATCTTTTTATTGTTTTGCTGCTTTCTTGTGTGGTTTGGGCTATTCCGTATAAGGTTGAAACGATTAAAGAGGGCTCGGGCGATCCGATTCGTGCCGGTCAGTTGATAAAGGTTCATTACAAGGGCTTTTTGGCCGCGGACAGCGCGCTATTGCTAGCGCCTGCGGCGCCCCAGAAGGCTGAAATTGCTGAAAATGGCAAAAATAAGGCGGATACTGCTGCTGTGAAGGATTCCACTGGGGCGCCAGCGGATTCTTCCGAAGAATCCGCTCCCCGCGGCCCGTTCGCGAACACTTACGAGTCCGGTGAACCCCTTGAATTCAACATTGGCATGGGCCAGGTGATTGTTGGTTGGGAAAAGGGGCTCATGGGGATGAAGGTGGGCGAAATCCGCAGGCTTTATGTCCCGTCGGAGATGGCTTATGGCGAAAATTCGCTAGATGGCATTCCTCCTAATAGCGACCTTCTTTTCGAAGTTGAACTTGTCCATGCTGATAAACCCATGGAACCGGATGCTTTCCCGAAGGATGTGAACAAACTAAAGTGGAAGAACCTCGCCAAGGGCCTTGAAATATACGACGAGAAGGCCGGCTCCGGGAAACCTGCCGTGGCCGCCACGGTGCTCAAGGTGCATTATACAGGGTGGATCCTTTCTGGCCGCAAGTTCGCCAGTTCCAAGGAACTCGGCAAACCGCTCGAGGTCACGCTTGGCGCAGGCAAGATGATCAAGGGCTGGGAGAAGGGCCTTGACGGCATGCGCGAAGGCGGCGTGCGCTGGCTCCGTGTGGCGCCTTCTATGGGTTATGGCGCTACGGCTTATTCTATGATTCCTCCGAATTCGACACTGGTTTTCCGCGTGGAACTTGTCTCTTCTGAGGTGGATCCCGAGGTGGCGGAACGTATGGATTTCTTCCCGGATACGGCTTCGCTCCAGTTGGAACCGGGCAGCGAGGGCTTGCGCTATGCAATTATCAAGCAGGGCGAGGGCGAACCGGCCAAGTCCGGCGACAAGGTGAGCGTCCATTATACGGGCTGGATGGTGAACGGCTACAAATTCGACAGCTCGCGTGACCGTGGTCAGCCTTTTGGCTTTACACTGGGTGGCGGGAGCGTCATCCGCGGGTGGGAACTCGGTGTGCAGGGAATGTTGCCCGGCGAAAAGAGAATTCTCGTGATTCCTCCGGGACTGGGCTACGGGAGCCGCGGTGCCGGCCCGATTCCTGGCGGCGCTACGTTGATTTTCGCCGTCGAATACTTGGGAACGCGTTAAATATTTAATTTTCCGTTGAGGATGGAGCAACCCTTTTTGGTGACGCATGCTTGGTCATGTATCCCTGAAAAGGGCTTTTTTATCTATTTTTCGGTAGAAGTGTAATGCATCTGGTCCGTTGTGTGACTATCGTCACGCCCTACGTATCAGTGGTTTGGACAAAACATCCACAGAAAATGATATGAAGGGTAAACTTTTATAAGCATGAAAAAAATAACTTTATAGACGATGGTTACTTTTTCTGACATAGCGGACTACCGCGACTTCTTGAAATCCTACTACGACAGGCGGAAGGAAGAGATGCCTTTCTACTCGTACAGGATGATGGGCGATAAGCTGGGGCTGGATTCCAGTTACCTCTATCGCGTGCTCCAAAAGAAGCAGCACCTGCCGGCACATGCGTTGCCGTCGGCCAAAGATCTCCTGGACTTGTCGGGGCGTTCTGCGGAATACTTCGACCTTCTCTACTCTGCTGCCGTAAGCAAGGATAAAAGCAAGCACGACGAGCTGATGGCCAAGGCGCTCGCCTTGCGCGATGTCGATCGTCATAGCTTGGAGGCTGCCGAACTCAAGCTCCTGCGCAACTGGTGGATTCCCGCTGTCCGCGCCTACCTGGAACTGAATGGTGGCGTTGTCAATATCAAGCAGATTTCCCGTGACATTTGCCCGCCCATTACCGAGGCCCAGGCCGAAGAGGCTATTGAAATTTTGAAGGAGGTGGGCCTGGTGAAGAAGCTTGCCTCGGGCAAGTTGGCCCTCACGGATGCCCACTTGACGGTCGGTGGCCCCGAAAAAGCCTCTGCCGTGCGAGAATTCCAGAAGCAAGTACTCGGTTTAGCCAGTGATGCTTTGGAAAATATCCCTGTAAACGAGCGAAATATTTCTACACTTACTTTGTCAGTTGACCAATCCTGCTTCGAAGACCTCGGGGATATGCTCCGGGAATTCCGCAGACTGGTGCAAAAACGTGTTGACGAGGCGAAATCCCCGGATCGCGTTATGCAACTCTCGATGGCTTTTTACCCAGTTGCCCGCAAAGGAGACCTGGGTGCTTCGATGGGGGACGGACACAAGGAGTCAAAATGAGAAAACGGGTGTGGAATATAGGAGTAACGGTCATGTGCGGCGCTGCGCTGTGCATGGTTGGTTGCGGTTCGAATAGCGATGTTGCCGGCTCGTCTTTGGAGACGGAGAACTCCGTCGCGTTTTCTGTGCATTTTGCTGATGGCACTCCTGCGGCGCGTACGAAGGTCCTTGTCCGTTCGGCCTCTTACCTTGCTGGTACAAATACTTCAACTGATACTTTTGTCGATGCCGAGACAGACGAAAATGGCGTCTTGAAAATCAAGACGATGAATGTCGGTTTCTATGTGGTCGAGGCTCGTAACGATTCGTTGAAGGGATTCAAGAAAATAGAGATTACCGAGGCCGATACTGGCCTTATCGAGATGCCGCTGCGTATCCAGAAACCGGGCGCCTTGAATGGTAAGGTGAACCTCCCGGATGGCACGGAGGGCGTGACGGTCTCTGTTCGCGGATTGGACTACTCCGTTCAGACTGATACATCCGGTTCGTTCTCGTTCGAGTCTTTGCCGGAAGGTAAACTTGAAGTGGTTGCGTTCCTTTATTCCGACAGCACGTACAAAGATGAAAACGGCTGGGAATCCCATGTAGAAGACATGAGAACTATCGGGACGAAGTTTGCGGAAATCAAGTCGAAGAAAACGGTTAATTCCTTCGAAATAGGTGAACCGGAACCTTTCTATGCCATGTTTGCTGATTTTGAAAGTGGTGTTAGAGGTTGGCGTACCGGTGTTTCCCAATATGCTGCGGCTAAACTCGAATCTGAACAGGTGGATGACCGTGAAGGTTGGGTGGCGCACTTCAGCTCTGTGAACGATTCCCTCCTGAACTGGGCCCTCATGGGATACGCCTTCAAAGATCCTGTGGATTTCAGCAATTTGGATTCCGTGGTATTCTGGGCGAAGGGCACGGACCATATCAGTGTCTCGTTCGACGTGAATGCGGATAGCACGGAAGACGTTGTTACCGGCAAGTCGTGGACGCACCTGGAACTGGATTCCGTATGGAGGCGTTACTGTGTTACCCCTGCCGACATGCTTGACAGTTCTGATACTAACGGAGAAAACCGCGGGTGGGATGCTGTCAAGACTCATATAACGCATTTCTCCCTCTTCAGTGGGCCCGGGACGAGCGAGTTCTGGATTGACGATATCGAATTCTTCGGTATCAAGAAGAGTAAACTGAAATAAAAATAAATATTTACCTTGCAAAGGAGCTGGCTGCGATGTCGGCTCTTTTTTTATATTGTGCTAGTTAGTTTGTATTGAATGTGAAGTGGCAAAATTTGACAAAATGTCATTGGAACGATTTTTCAAATATGTGATTTGTGCTCTTGCGCATGTTAGATTTAGAAAAAAAGCCGTGAATGTCCACGGTTAAGTGTAAAGGGCATGTTATGTTTTGTAAAGGCCTCAAAAGAATCGTCCTTGCTTGTGGGGTTTTCATTACCATCGGTAATGCGGCCACGGTAGACGTAAAATTGGACGAAGAACACCAGGTTATCCGCGGCTTTGGCGGTATGGTGCATAACCAGTGGCAGAACGGCGGCGGGCTTTCCGACGCCGATGCGAAACTTGCGTTCGGAACGGGCGAGGGCACGATTGGCCTCAATACGCTCCGTATTCCCGTGTACGCCAGTTCCAATGACTTCAACAAGGAAGTCGCTGCAGCAAAATCTGCAAAGAAGTATGCTGGCGATGACTTTATTCTTTATGCGACGCCCTGGACATCGCCTTATGCAGGCGCCAATCAGCATATAAGGTCTTCGGATTATCAGAAATATGTTGATCACTTGAACAGCTTTACGGCATACATGAAAAACCAGGGGGTTCCCCTGTATGCAATTTCCATCAGCAACGAACCGGACTGGTGCGGTGAATGGGCCTGCTGGAGTGCCGACGAAATCTACAACTTCACCAAGGGTTACGCCGATCAGATGCGCAAGAACGGCACCAAGGTGATTTCGACGGAATCTTTCCGCTACGACAAGAACCTTTACAACAAGGTGCTGAACGACGCCAACGCCCTCAAGAACTGGGATATCCTCGGGGCGCACTTCTATGCGAGCCAGGCCTCTACGGGCGACGACTTTTTTGCGTACAAGCTGGCTGACCAGAAGGGCGTGGAACGCTGGATGACGGAACACTACACCGAAAGCCAGGGGAGCGGCAATTACTGGCGCAAGTACATGAAGACGGGTGACCAGGCGAATACGGCTGTTTACGATACGGTGCGTGCGATGGATTTGGCTTACGAAATCCACCGTGGCCTTGTCATCGGCAATTTCAACCAATATACTTGGTGGTACATTCGCCGCTGCTACGGCCTCATCATGGATAGGGACTTCGGCAACAAGCTGCAGGTGCCGCAGAACGAAATCGGCAAAATCAGCAAGCGCGGTTACGTGATGAGCCAGTTTGCCCGATTTATTCGCCCGGGGGCTGTCCGCGTGGGGGCGACTGCGAAGCCCGAAGCGAATCTGTTTGCTAGTGCCTACAAGAGCGCCAATGGGGACAGCGTCATCGTGGTGCTCGTGAATCGCGATTACAAGAACAAGAAGACGGTAACCGTGAACGTGCCCGGTGCAGAAATCGCGACGTTCCACATGTACACGACTAGCGAGGCGAAGAACGCAAAAGACGAGGGCGAAGTCGAGGTGAAGAACGGTTCTGTGACTATTACCATGGATGCCGGTGACACGGAGAACAAGGACTGCATCGTGACGCTCGTGGGAGTCGGTACTCCGGCCGAACCGGTGCCGCGTCAACCTTACGGTGGACAAGTGGCGGTACTTCCGGGAAAAATCGAAGCTGAGAATTATGACATCTCCGGCACGGGCAAGGGTAACGTTGCCTACAAGGATAATGACTCCGAGAACAAGGGCGGTGAATATCGCGAAGACGGAGTGGATATTGAGAAGAGCGGCTCCAACTATGCCATCGGCCATACCGAGGTCGGCGAGTGGCTGGAGTATTCGGTGAAGGTGACGAAGGCGGGCTCCTATCCGTTGGTTGTCCATGCCGCGTCGGGCAGCGAATCTTCTGCTATCCAGTTCGCGATTGACGGCGTGAATGTGACCGAAACGGTTGCCGTTCCCAAGACGGGCGAGGACTGGAGCGTTTACGAAGATGTTAATGCGGGAACGGTCGACCTCAAGGAAGGCGAGCACATCGTGCGCTTGACTATTGTTGGGGATTACGCAAACGTTGACTGGTTCCGCTTTGGCGATGCTGACGAGGGTACTACGGCGGTGCCTGCCCTCGCTCAACTCGCTCAAGTTTCGGGCAAGTACAAGGTGTTCGATGTGAATGGCGGTTATATCGGTATGGTCGAGGCCTCCGATATGCAGTCGCTGCGTGCCGGTACGGCAAAGCTTGCCAAACGCGGCGGAATTTACCTGGCTAAATCTTCCAAGGGGAAGACCCTGAAAATTGACGTAAAGTAATTGCGGAAAAGAAAATACTACGCAGGGTCCCTGGCATTGCCGGGGATCTTTTGTATATATTTATGGCATGATGGGAAATTTATCCACAAGTACGGGGATTTCAAACGAGAAAATTAACAGTAACATGAAAGTGTTCGTGTATTTAATCCTTTTGCCTTTCATGCTTCTCTTGACTTCCTGTTTCTATTTGGAAAGGGTTGTTGACTATGACGTAAAGGGGTGTGAAGATCCAAATCTTTTCTGCATGGCTGATTTCCCTTATACCCAAGAGGAAGTCGGGGATTCCGTTGTTCCCTACCACAAATATTTTGTGGTACAGGTGAAGACCGGCTCGGATTATGGGATTTTCCTGCCGAAGCATGTTGAAAAGAAGACTTCTATGGAGGATGCGTCCATTATAGATGAGTTTGGACAAAAAGTAAATTTGACGGTTATGCTAAAAAATGGGGAAAAAGAAATAAAGATAGGATCGAATAAAATATTTCTTGAGATAGGTTTTGATACGGATTTCTTTATCTATGTTGTGACACCTTCTATTCCGTCATACGAGATTGAATTCCGGTTTGAGAAGAAGGATGGTACAGTCCATGTTTTCAGCTTTAAAATGAATCAGGAAGAAAACCATAAATTTCGTATTCTTCTGTTTGATTTGTTGGCCGGCTGATGTGTGGAATCCCTAATTTTTTTGGACGTTTTAAACAGCTTTTTTGTCGGCCTATTTTTGCAAAATATTTTTGGCTTGACTTGTGCTTCTTGCCGGTTTATATTGTCGGTGTTTGAAATATTCATCGACAATATCGACAGGGGAATGTACAATGGCCAAGCGCAAGCCGCTCAAGGACTGTATTGTGAAGCCGGGCGAAAAGAGCCCGTTTGCAAATTTGCTGGTGGATTTGGCCTTCAAGAAGGCCTTCGACCCGGATAAACCTTCAAGCCGTGAAAACCTTGTGAACCTGCTGAACGACCTGCTGGAACCGCAGCTCAAGCGGCCTATCGTAACGGTAAAGACGCGCAACGTGGCGCACAACCTGAGTGGAAGTAAGGTGTCGCGCACGGCGATTTTTGACCTTCATTGCAAGGATGACATGGGAAATCTCATCGAAATTGAAGTACAGATCCGCAAACTGAAGAACTTCCGCAAGCGTCTCGCGTTTTATGCAAGCGAGATGGTCGCGAACCAGTCGGAACCAGGCGATGATTGGAATTACGATATAAAACCCACGTACGTGATTGCATTCGCGCGACATAAGGTGTTTGATGACGACCGGATTGTCCACCGTGCTGCTGTTACCGATCTTGAAACGGGTGCACAGTTTGTGGATGCCTACAATTTTACGACTGTTGAACTTTCGAAGGTTCCCTTCTTTATCAAAAAGAAATCCGACGACTTGAGCAAGTGGCTGTTTTTCTTTCGTTTTCTGAACCGGCTTAAGGAACTGCCCGCCGAGTTGGACGAGAAAAAGTTCGAACACTTGACAGAAAGTTCAAAAGTATCTAACTTCAGCAAGGAAGAATTCGAGGTATACCAAAAAATGTATCACGAAAAATGGGACCACAATGTTATGGTCGATGGCATCTTTGAAGAATTCGCGGATGAGATCAACGCGAAGGTTGCCGAGAGCGTTTCTGAAAGTAAACGCGAAATGGCGAAGGCTATGCTTGCCGATAATGTCCCTGTTGAGAAGATTGCCGCTTATTCCGGCCTTTCTGTAGAAGAAATCGCTAGGCTATAGCCCCTAATGCGTACAAATGTACGCTTCCCGAAAAATCTGTATATATTTAAGGCATGATGGGCCATTTATCCACAAGGGCCGGGACTGCAGACAACGTCTGGTACGACAGGGCTGCCCTCCCGGAGCATTGCTTCGGAACCTCAAGACAGTTCGCGAACCCGTACACCTATGGCGGGGACCCGCTCAACTATGTTGATCCGACGGGTATGTGGGCCGGCGGTGTAGGCCTTGTCGTAAGTTGGGATGAACAGCACGGTTGGGGCTTTGGTGTGGGGGCTGCAGCAGAAGTGGGACGCTACGGAATCAACACATCCTACATGTTCCATCAGGATGGTTCGAATACGCTTGATTTGGGTGTGGAAGCGAAGATTCCTATACAGACTCCGTATATTTACCTTGAAATCAACATTGGGCTTGGTTTCTCGATGAACTCCTATACCGGGGCGGTGCTCTCGTCGCATGGAGGTGCCTGTGTCGGCGAGGTCGGAAACTGCGTTGGTGTGGACCAGGGTGGCAGTCTTTACTTTGATCGCGGTGGTGGTTTCCAGGGGATGACCGTCTACACGGAAGTGTATATGCAGTATGCGGGAGAAGCTCGTATTTCTACGGGATATGAAGCGGGTTTGTTCGGTGCCGAGGGCCGTGGGATGTATGCGGGGGTGAGTGGTTACGGCTTACATGCGGAGCTGACACATTTGGATGGCGGCGCGGATGCGGTTGAAGCGAATTATGGATATCGCCATCAATTTAACATTGGTGAATATGATTCTAAAAATGGGATGCATTTTTCTAATACGGCAAAGACTATTGGGGGCTTATTTGCTTTAGACGTGAATCAGTCCATCTTGGCGATGTCTTGGCAACTGATTTCACGGTTTACATGGGAAAGTATTCAGACAGCATTTGGTTTAGGGATTGGAATTCTTGCATCGGAAATGGGGGTTGTTGAGGATGTCTCTTATGAACGTGGGGCGACGATATTGAGATATGATCCAAAGCATCCTATAATGAGACTTTTTAAAGATAGGGCTTTTACTTCAGGTCCTTTTATTGCTGGACATAGAGATCGTCTTACACGAGATGAAGATGATATTCTCGGTCATGAATACGGACATGCTTTACAGAGTCGTTTGTTTGGCCCTGGATATATTGTAGTAATGATTTTGAGTCCTATAAGTGCTGCTGTCAGTAAAGAACACATGAACATGTTTATAGAACGTGATGCTACAGAGCGCTCTAAAAGGTATGGTTTTTAAATGAAATTAACGAATATTTTGCTTCTTGTGTTACTTTTTGTTTTGATTGGATGTGATCCCTTTATCGCAAGAATTTCCGTTCATAATTTAGCTCAAGAATCTATTGATATAAAGGGGGACTATTATGGGCGAAGTCGAATAGGGGATAATCCAAATGATTCAGTATGGCATAAACAAGTGAAAATAAATTCTGGTGACAGTGCTGTTTTTTTTCCTATATCTTGGAATTATGAATTAGATTCTCTGAAGATTACTATTAAATATGAAGGGGGCCAAAATAGGGATTCGATAATCTTGTTTGATAGCAATGCTATTGATCGGCTTTATGAATATACAGAAGATTCTGTTGTCATAATAGGTGGCAACTGAAATCGTTCCCCTTGTTTGTTGATTTCCATATGATTTCTTTTTCTTCTACAGAACCTCGTCATACAATTATTTTGAAGAAAAAAGAGAGTGATTCGTGTGGCTACAAACCCCTGAAATTCGATCCGGCAATCCTCCCGCTTGAAAGCCCCGGCTACAAGAAGCTACGCGAGTACGAGGAATCCCTCGGGAAACGTTTTTAAATGACGCTCCAGACAGAGTTTTTGTCCACCTATTTTTGCAAAATTATTTTGTCTTGACTTGTGCTTCTTGCCGGTTTATATTGTCGGTGTTTGAAATATTCATCAACAATATCGACAGGGGTATGTACAATGGCCAAGCGCAAGCCGCTTAAGGACTGTATAGTAAAACCGGGCGAAAAGAGCCCGTTTGCAAATTTGCTGGTGGATTTGGCCTTCAAGAAGGCCTTCGACCCGGATAAACCTTCAAGCCGTGAAAACCTTGTGAACCTGCTGAACGACCTGCTGGAACCGCAGCTCAAGCGGCCTATCGTAACGGTAAAGACGCGCAACGTGGCGCACAACCTGAGCGGGAGCAGGGAATCCCGCACGGCCATTTTTGACTTGCACTGCGAAGACGATATGGGCAACCTCATTGAGATAGAGGTGCAAATCCGCAAGCAAGACCACTTCCTGAAAAGGCTAGCTTTCTACGCCAGCGAGATAATCGCGAATCAGGCAGAACCCGGCGACGAATGGGATTACGACATAAAGCCGACATACGTCATAGCGCTTACCCAACACACGATGTTTGGTGACGACCGGATTGTCCACCGCGCTACGGTTACCGACTTGGATACGGGCGAACAGTTTCTGGACACGTTCAACTTCACGGCCATCGAACTTTCTAAGGTCCCCTTCTTCATTGAGCCCGGTTCTTCCAGCCTGCGCAAGTGGCTTTTCTTCTTGCGTTTCCTAGATAAGCTCAAGGAACTGCCTGCCGAACTTGACGAGAAAAAGTTTGAACAGTTGACGGAAAGTTCAAAAGTGTCTAAATTCAGCAAGGAAGAATTCGAGGCTTACCAGAAAGTGTATCACGAAAAATGGGACCATAACGTCATGGTGAAGGGCGTATTCGAGGAATTCGCGGACGAGATCAACGCGAAGGTCGAAGAGCGTGCGTCCAAGAAGGTCAACGAGCGTGAACGCGAAATGGCGAAGGCTATGCTCGCCGATAATGTCCCTGTTGAGAAGATTGCCGCTTATTCCGGCCTTTCTGTAGAAGAAATCGCTAGGCTATAGCCCCTAATGCGTACAAATGTACGCTTCCCGAAAAATCTGTATATATTTAAGGCATGATGGGAAATCTTTTAACAATCTAATATTGGAATAGATTTCATTCGTTATATGGATTTTCATGATGCGTGCTTTGATTTGTAATATCAGTTTACTTACGTTGCTGTTGTTGGGATGTAGTTCTACTGTTCCCGTTGAGGAGCATGGATGGACTCGTTACTCCATAAAAAGGTTCCAGATTTTGAAAGAAACGATCGTATGTGATAGTTCCGACTGCAATGAGAAAATGGAAACAATCCGTGATGCTGCATTTGTTCCTAGAGAGTATTGGTCAAAAAAATCATTGGAATGGAATACTCAATGGGCCCTTGAAAAAGGGTTGTTTGCAAAACCTGCAATATTCGAACGAGATGGGAAATTTGTCTTTATTACATTCTGCGATGACAAATATTTTGTTCAATTTGATTTTGATTCAAAAGGCCAGTCAAAAATAAAGGACCCTTTGCTATACACTATAGACAGAAAATCGGCATCAGGCTTGATTGACCATGAATATCGCACGGCAGAATTTTTCAGTTACGAACTAAACGATACCTTGATAACGATAAGCGCATTGAACGGGAAAATTCAATATCGTTTTGTTATTGATGAAAAAACAAATGCTCATCCTGAACTAGGCAAAAAACTAAACTTTGCTACGCCATTTGATGTATTTCCAGAAAAATATTGTAAAGAGGAATTTTTGCCGCCTGATTCGCGGTTTTAAACTTTTGTAAAAAAAACTATTCTATGAAATTTCCCGTTGCTTGGTTATATTTAGGTGTAACCGAGTAATGGGTGTTTTTTTCGGAATAATGGCGAAATTGCCGAATATTCTTCGAAAAGTCGTTTTGGGGGTGGCTTTTATTGACTATTTGTCCATAAAATATGCGTTTTCTGGCGCGTTTTTGGCAATTTTGGGGGTAATTTATGAAAAAACTTGTGAGGTGTGTTATGGATCCAAAAAAGATGTCTGAGTTCTTGCCTATCTTATTCTGGCTTCTTGGTGGCATCCTTTTGTGCCCGATGCTCACCAATGCGGCTCCGAACCCGAACTTCCATATTTACATTGCTTACGGCCAGTCCAATATGGCGGGTAACGGCGATATCGTGCCTGCAGAAGACCAGGCGACCGATCCCAAGAATTTCCTGATGATTGCCTCCCATAATGCCAATGCCAACCAGCGTAGCGGTAAGACGACTCAGTCTATCAAGACTGGCGAATGGTATCCGGCGATTCCCCCGATGTTCCACCCTACTGAGAATCTCTCCCCGGCGGACTACTTCGGCCGCGCTATGGTCGATTCGTTGCCGGGTGTCACTGTGGGTATTATCCCTGTGGCAATCGGTGCTGTAGCTATCAAGGCTTTTGACAAGGACCAGTACAAGGCCTACTTCAGCTCTGCCGAAAGCTACATCCAGAACTGGGCGAGGGACTACGATTCCAACCCCTACCAGAGAATCGTGGACTTGGGCAAGAAGGCCAAGGAAGTGGGCGTCATCAAGGGCTTTATCTTCCACCAGGGCGAAACCGACGGATCTGGCACGGAATGGCAGAATGCCGTGTACAAGACCTACAAGGACATCGTGGACGCTCTTGGACTGGACGAGAACGAGGTGGCTTTCGTGGCAGGCGAATTGCTCCAAGAAGGCAACAACTGCTGCGGCAGCAAGAATGGCGGTATTGCCCAGCTTAAAAACAAGTTCAAGAAGTTTGGCTTGGCATCTTCCAAGGGGTTGCAGGGCAATGGCAGAGATCCCTACCACTTTGGCCGTGCGGGCGTGATTGAACTTGGCAAACGCTACTGTTCCGAAATGCTCAAGCTGATTAACAAGGATCTTGACCCTAATGCTCCGGCGGTGAACTTGACGGACCCGACCCAGTCTACGGTTCCTGATGCACCTCCTGAGGAATACGGCCCTTATGGCGACGCTCCCATAAGCATTCCCGGCACTGTCGAAGCCGAGAACTACAACAAGGGCGGTGCCGGCAAGGCCTACATGGACTTGAGCGAGGGTAACGAAGGCGGCAAGTTCCGCAAGGACGACGTGGATATCTACCAGCCGAATATGGGCATTGCCGTGGGCCACAACCAAAAGACGGAATGGCTTAAGTATACGGTAAATGTTGCTGCCGATGGTGAATACGATATTTCTGCACTCGTGTCTGGCGAAAACGGCACGGGCAGCTTCGTGCTCTACATGGACGATGTGCAGATCGGTACCGAAATCGCAAACGAAGGAAAGGGCTTCGACACCTTCACGACGGTGAGCGGCGGCAAGGCCACCTTGAAAAAAGGTGAACACGAACTGAAGATCGAAATCACGAACGACTGGATCGACATCGACTACGTCGAGTTCAAGACTGCCTCCAGCTCGAGTAGCGCCGACGATCCTACGACGTTTATCGCCAGGCCCGCATTTGCGCTTGCGACCGAAACTGAGTCCAGCTTTGCAATCGTTGACATGCAGGGCCGTAAGCTGGGTGTAATCAAGGCTGCTAGTATGGCTGAGGCCGTTGAAAAAACTAAGGAGAAAATGACGCAGAACAAAACTTCTGGAGGGATATACTTTGTTGTCTCCAATACAAAGAACTCTCGCCGGTTAATGCAAAAGGTGGTTGTCTATGAAAGGTAGTGAAGCCGCTGTTGTCAAGCAAATCCTGCTCTTCTCTTTGATGGTTGTTGTGCTCGGTTTGCTCTATAGATAATTTTTTGTTCCTTCTTGAACTCGGCGTGGATAAAAAATCAACGCCGAGTTTTTTTGTGCGCGTCTTTTGGTGTAAAAAGGGTTTAATTTAAGAACAGCACTAAAGGAGTGTATAGTATGTTTGGTTTGAAGAAAATGCCCCTTGGCATGTTTTGGGTGTGTGCCATGGCGGGTCTAGCCGTGCAGGCATTCGCACATCCCGATAGTCTGGTGCTTACGCCCCCGTTGGGTTGGAACAGCTGGAACGTGTTCCACGAAAACATCAATGAAAAACAGATTCAGGAAATTGCCGATGCGATGGTCGAATCCGGCTTGAAGGATGCCGGCTATATTTATCTGAACCTTGACGATAATTGGATGGATACCAAGCGCGATGCGCAAGGAAACCTCCAGAACAATCCGAAAACGTTCCCGAGCGGCATGAAGGCCATTGCTGATTACGTGCACGCGAAGGGACTCAAGTTCGGCCTTTACGGTGACCGCGGTAAACGAACCTGCCACCATTACAACAGCAACTGGCAAAGTGAAAGCGGCTCCAATGGTCACGAAGAACAGGATGCCAAGAAGCTCGCTGAATGGGGTGTTGACTACTGGAAGTACGACAACTGCGATTCCGACCCGAGTACCCAGGAAAAAGATTATACCGCTATGTCCAAGGCGCTCCGCAATTCCGGGCGCGATATCGTGTTCAGTATTTGCATGTGGGAATACAAGGATTGGATGCCCAAAATCGCAAACCTCTGGCGCACCACCTTCGATATTGGTCCCGAATGGATTTCCTCTTCCTGGTACCGCGGCGTTTACGAAATTATCGATGCCAATAACAAGTACTGGCAAATTGCAAAGCCCGGCCACTGGAACGACCCGGACATGCTCGAGGTAGGCAACAGGGGCCTCTCTTACGAAGAACAACGCTCCCAGATGACGATGTGGTCTATCATGGCCGCTCCCATTATGATCAGTTCCGACGTGCGCAACATGAGCAATGAGACCAAGGAGCTCTACCTGAACAAGGACATGATTGGCATTAACCAGGATTCCCTGGGCGTTCAGGGCCATCGCATTTCTGACAAGGACGGCAAGCAGGTATGGACAAAGCCATTGAAGAATGGCGATATTGCCGTGGCGCTCCTCAACAACAATGGCTCTACCCAGACCGTTGAATGCGATTTTAAGGACATTGGCGTAGAAGGCGAAGTGGAAGTTCGCGATGCTTGGAAAAAGAAGGACTTGGGCCCAGTTTCCTACGTTTCTATCGAACTCCCGGCTCACGGTTCTGCACTGCTCCGCTTGATTGTCCAGCCGGTTCCGCGCAAACCGTTCAAGGGCGAAGCTCTCGCCATTCCGGGCAAGATCGAAATGGAAGACTTCGATATTAACGGCGTGGGCCAGGGTAACACCACCTACAGCGAAACCGATGCTGAAGACCACGGCGCCACAAGCAATGGCGGCAAGAGTTATCGCGAAGGGACGGGTGTTGATATCTACAAGAAAGCGGACGGCTATATCGTGGGTTTCAACCAGGCTGGCGAATGGCTCGAATACACAGTGAAGGTTGCCGCAACGGGAACTTACACCATGAATGCGTCCGTGGCTTCGGCCAACAATACCTCTAGCTTCAAGCTTTCCATGGACGGCAAGGACATTACTGAAGAAATTGCCGTTCCGCAGGCGACCTCCGGTGAAGACAACTACGACGAATACAATACGGTTGAGGCCAAGGTGGACCTGACCGAAGGCGAACATATCCTGCGCTTTACGGTAACCGGCGACTGGATGGACATCGACTACGTCAACTTCAGTGATGAGGAAAAGAGCGAAGAGACTCCGACGCCTGAGCCCGGAACAGAGGAGGAACTCCGTCTGGGCAAGGTGAACCTTGTGCGCGGTTCTGCCGAATCGCTCAAGGTGTTCAGTATGACGGGCAAGTTTCTGGGCCGTTTGGAAATGCAGGATGTTCGCTCGGCGCGCGGGATGTCCGAAGGTTTGCGCCGTGCAGGCTATGCCCAGGGTGTGTACTTCGTGCGTGGCAGCGGAGTTACCCAGCGAGTACGTGTAGACGGTAAATAGGAGTTAGGATCTAGGGGCTGGGATCTAGAGGCTGTGAGGTCGGGGCTAAAGCCCCTTTGAGGTCGTCGGGTTTGTCATTCGCAGGCGCATGACTCGTCGGCTCAGCCATGCCGAAACGCAAGCGTTTTGGCGAGGCATTCGCCTTAGTTGTCATTGCGAAGGGCGTTTGGCCCTGAAGCAATCTCTGCCATGCCTCATGGCTCACTGCTCATCGATCGAGCCTCGAACCTCGAGCCCCGAGCCTCTAACCTGAAGGATGGTGAATGATGTTTGGTGATTTCCTTGGGCGTAGCGCCTGCGCTGCCCTCGTTGCTCTTGGCGTGTCTTTCACGCAGGGCTTTTCGCAGGATTTGCTTTATTCCGACATGTTCGCGCTAGGCGACGTGCAACTGCTTGGCGGCCCTTTGAAGGAGCGTCAGGACTTGAACGTAGAAACGCTACTCAGCTACGATACGGACAAATTGATCGCTCCGTTCTACGAAGAAGCGGGCATGAAGCCGAAAGCAACCAAGTTTTCGAACTGGGCGGGTCTTGATGGCCATGTGCTGGGCCATTACCTGAGCGCCTTGGCGATGCACTATGCGGCCAGTGGCGACGAACTGGTGAAAGAACGCCTGGAATACGTGCTGAGCGAGCTCAAGACCATCCAGGACCAGAATTCCAAGGAAGCGAATTTCAAGGGCTATATCAGCGGCGTGCCGAACGGCAAAGCGATGTGGCTCAAGTTCAAGAACGGTGATGCGGGTGCCCAGAATGGTTATTGGGTGCCGTGGTACAATATCCACAAACTCTATGCGGGCTTGCGCGATGCCTACATCTATGCGGGTTACGAACAGGCAAAGGACATGTTCCTCGCGTTGTGCGACTGGGGACTCACGATTACGGGAGGACTAAACGATTCCAAGATGGAATCGATGCTCGGCACGGAACACGGTGGCATGGCCGAAGTCTATGCCGATGCCTATGCGCTGACCAAGGAAAAGAAGTATTTGGACGAGGCCAAACGTTGGGCTCACAAGTGGCTTTTGAATGCGATGGCGGCCGGGAATGACAACCTCACGAACGTACACGCGAATACGCAGGTCCCGAAGGTCGTGGGCTTTGCGCGCATTGCCGAACTCACGAACGACGAAACCTATGTGAAGGGCTCCGAATACTTCTGGGACCGAGTCGTGAACAATCGCAGCATCGCAATTGGCGGCAACAGCATTTCGGAACATTTTCCGTCTTTCGACAACCACAAAAAATATGTCGAGGAACGCGAAGGGCCTGAATCGTGCAATACATACAACATGCTCAAGCTGACGGAACGCCTGTTCAATATGGATCACGATGCCAAGCAGGCGGACTTCTACGAACGCGCCTTGTTCAACCATATCCTCTCGACAATCCACCCGGAGCACGGCGGCTATGTGTACTTCACTCCTGCAAGGCCGCGCCATTACCGCGTCTATTCCAAGGTGAATGCGGCTATGTGGTGCTGCGTGGGTTCGGGCATGGAAAACCCCGCGAAATACTCGCAGTTTATCTACACGAAGGACGGTGACAATCTCTACGTGAACTTGTTTGCGGCTTCCCTGCTGAACTGGAAAGACAAAAAGGTTACGATTAAGCAGGAAACGGCCTTCCCGAAGGGCGAAAGTGCGAAGTTTACCGTTACGGGTAGCGGCAGTTTCGACATGAAAATCCGCCATCCGTACTGGGTGAAGGAAGATGCCTTCAAGGTCATCGTGAATGGCGATACTGTCGTGAAAAAATCGGAGCCGTCGAGCTATGTTTCTGCCGGTAAGTCCTGGAAGTCGTGCGACGTAATCGAGGTGCTGTTCCCGATGTACACGCATGTGGAAGACCTCCCGAACGTTTCTGACTACGTGGCGCTTTTGCATGGCCCGATTGTGCTTTCGGCAAAAACGGGGACGGATGGCTTGACAGGCCTCGTTGCCGATGACGGGCGCTGGAGCCATATTGCTTCGGGTGCGTTGCAGTCCCTGGATCAAGCTCCGATGCTTGCGAGTGAAAAGAAGGATATTCCCTCGAAGGTGGAACCCGTGAAGGGCGAACCGATGCACTTCAAGGCCCCGTATTTGTTTGCGAACAAGAAGGATGCGAACTTGTTGCTGGAACCGTTTTACGAAGTGCATGATGCGCGCTACATGATGTATTGGATGGTGCTGACCGACCCCTCTATCCTTGAACGCTTGCAGAAAGAACAGGAAGAAGCGCTTGAACTGGATAACAAGACTGTAGATAAAGTAGCGCCCGGCGAGCAACAGCCCGAAGCGGATCACCAGATGAAGTGCGAAAATTCGAACTCGGGAACGCATCAGGGTGAATTCTACCGCGATGCAGGCGAGTGTTCCGGCGGAAGTGGCGGTTCTATCAGCTACCTGCTCGAAACCAACAGTGAAGATTCCTTGACACTCATGGTGCGTTACTGGGGGAACGAAAGTTGCACCCGCACCTTCGACATCATGATTGACAACGAAAAACTCGTGACCGAGAACATTGCGGGCAAGTGGAAAAAGGACGAGTTCGTGAACGTGAAGTACCCGATTCCAGACAGCATGGTGAAAGGCAAGAAGGAATTCCGGTTGACGTTCAAGGCGGAATCGGGCATGGTGGGCGGAATCTTTGGCGTACGATTGCTGCGCAACAAGCCGAAGCCCGAAGTGAAAGATACTGTAGAGACTACGGCTATTGCGATGACTCCCGTGCGTCCCGACTTGCGTGCGCGCATTTACGGGGGAGAGTTGCAACTTGAGGCGGGTACACCTCTTTCGTTGGGCTATACCGTGAGAATTTTCTCGATGAACGGCCGCTTGGTGAAATCGCAGGCGCTCCCGGCGGGGCAAGCCTCTTTTAGAATTAACATTGCCGACATGAAAAACGGAACGTATGTTTTGAGAATCCAGCGCGACGGTTACAGTTACGCTACGACGCTGTTCCGAAAATCGGGACATTGATATCTTGTCCATAGGAACTTCTTTTTGGGGGTTCCTTTTTTGTTTTGGGAGAAGTATCTTTTTTACTGGCAATATGAGGATGTTTGTATGAAAGCAGGAATTGTCTTAGCTTCTATTTTTTCGTTTGCGGTGAGTTCCTTTGCGGTCACGAGCCAGTTTCGTGGCGTCAACTGGGCCGACAAACGCGATAACTTTGTCTCGGATGTGCTTGTGCTTTCGGGGCTTAGCCAGTCGTACGACTACGAGTCGGCTTCTGTGGTGGCAGAACGCGTTATCGGGCAGTTCCAGGAAGTGCTGGGCACGAACAGTGTGCGCGTCCCTGTGAACGAGCCGACGGTGCTTAGGCACCTTGCCGCCTATTCGGGCGTTCTGGACGTAGCGCTGAAGCGTGGTCGCCTGTTGATGGCCTACTGGGGCCCTGCGCAGCCGGCTCCTCCTAAAGACATGAACGACTGGTGGAAAATGTGGGCGAGACTCGTCGAAAAGTACGGCGAGCATCCGAACGCCTACTTTGAAATCTTCAACGAGCCGCACATGTACAGTAAGGAGGAACTCCGCGAAATATATGCGACGTGGCTTGAAAAGTTCCCGGACGTGCCGCGCGACCATATTCTGCTCGACGGCTCGGGCCTTGCCTGGAATGTTCCCGACATTGCCGATGACCCGCGTTTCGAGGGCTGCCTTTTTGCCGTGCACGAATACACCTTCTGGAACATGAGCATCACGACCGAAGATGGCTGGAAAGGAAGCTTCAAGGGCAAGGTGGGCAAGTATATCGACCGTACGGTCTGTACGGAATGGGGCGGCGCGATGAGCCCCGGCGAAAAGAACGGCGTGCATTACGACTACATGGATTACAACCAGCCGCCGAACAACTATTTCACGGCCTATATCCGCGGCATGAGCGACCAGTTGCGCGATTGGGAAATGGGCAGTTTCTACTGGCCGGGCCTCCGCGATGGTGACTGGTACAGCATGACCAAGCGTGTGGGCGAGGGGGCTGACATCAAGCTCGAAGTCGTGAACCAGTCGGGGCTGGACCGCATGCAGCGCGCGTGGGCGGACACCGTGGCGGTTGAGCCTGTGGTTGTCGATTCCCTCAAGGATTCCGTGGTGGCGGATACGGGCGCCAAGGACTCCGTTTCCGGGGATTCCCTTGCTGCGGATTCCCTTGTGGGCGACTCGGTTGCTCCCGCTTCGCCTAAGGATTCCACGGCGGTTCCTGTCGCCGCTTCGGATTCGTCCGTGTCGGCGGATAGCTCGGCGGCTCTCCATGGGACTGTCCGCTGGCAGCGCATGTCTCCGGAGCCTCTCCAGGTGTTCAGCATGACGGGACGCTTCCTCGGCCGCGTGGACTTGCGCGTCGGTGCCGGTGTGGATGTTTCGGAGTTGCTTAAGAATGCCGGCTACGCGGGTGGTGTCTATTTGGTGCGAGGTGGTGGCTTGAATGCCCAAATTCGCGTAAAATGATTGATTTTCGCATGTTCTAATTATTGATAACTTGTCCATGCGAAATGCCTTTTGAATGAAAAAAAGCCCCCTTTTTGGGGGTATTTTTACAGGGTGGGTTATGAAAACCGCCGCTTAAATGGCGAAAGGGATGTTACAATGAGTTTTGTAAAATGTGCAAAATGGGCTGTTGCCCTTGTTGGATTTGGCCTCTGTTCGCAGGCAATGGCCGAAAACCCGATTATCCAGACATATTATTCTCCAGACCCGGCTCCGGTCGTTTTTGGCGACACGGTCTGCGTGTACACCGGTAATGACGAAGGTGGCCACTTCTTCACGATGCACGGCTGGCGCGTTTCCTGCACTACCGACATGGTGAACTGGACCGACAAGGGCACGCTTATTCTTTCGAACGAAAGTTTTGGCGGCAATGCCAAGAAGAACGGTGACTGGGCTGCCCAGGTTGTCCGTCGCAACGGCAAGTACTACTACTATGTGACCGTGGAATCGACCCGCGGTGGCCGCGCCATCAACGTCGCCGTGGCCGACAAGCCCGAAGGCCCGTTCAAGGACGCCCGTAACGGCCAGCACCTTGCCGGTCCGAACTGGGACTACATCGATCCGACCGTGTGGATTGACGATGACGGCCAGGCATGGCTTTACTGGGGCAACCCGAAACTTTATTACGCCAAGCTCAAAGAAAACATGATTGAATTCGACGGCGATATCAAGGTGTTCGACATGAGCCGTGGTTTCTCGCCGAATGGCAACTCCGTCTATACCGAAGGTCCGTGGATCCACAAGCGCAACAACAAGTACTACATGCTTTACGCTTCCCACGGCACCGCCCAGGGCGAAAAGATTTCGTACTCCACCAGCGATTCCCCGACGGGCCCGTGGACCTGGGGCGGAATCATCATGGAACCGGGTCAGGGCAATGCCTTTACGAACCACTGCGGCATCATCGATTTCAAGGGCCGTAGCTTCTTCTTCTACCACAACCAGAAAAACGCGAGCGGCGGCGGCTACAGCCGTTCTACCGCGATCGAAGAATTCACGTGGAATGAGGACGGTACGATTCCCTCCCTCAAGACGACCGACAACGGCGTCGTGAAACCGGTCAAGAACCTCGACCCGTTTGAACGCGTGGAAGCCGAGACGAAGTCCTGGGTGGGCAACATGACCATTGACAAGCCCCGCGATCCCGAAGGCGGCAACTACACCATCATCAACCATGTGGCATCGGAAAATGGTGCAGTTTACCTCACCAACATGGGTAGCAATTTCTATACGAAGGTGCGTTCCGTGGACATGGGCGACGGTGCCGACAGCATCATCATCTGCACGAAGGGTAATGCCGGAAAGCTCGAGATCCATGCGGGCTCCGAAAAGGGTGCGCTCCTTGCCACTATCGATGTCCCGTCCAGTTCCAAGTGGGAAGAACATACTTTTGCTTTGACGGATGCGGCCGGTGTCGACGACTTGTTCTTTGTCGTGAAACAGGGCGGTTTTGATTTCGACTACTGGTACATGGTCAGCAACGCTTCTGCTGTTCCGCAGACTCCTTACAATGATGTCGCTGCCGCAGTGCCGGGCAAGATTGAAGCCGAGAACTACGACGTGGGTGGCCACAACAAGGCCTTCTACGACAACGACCGCGAAAACCAGGGCGAAGCCTATCGCCAGGATGAAGTCGACATTGTGGCGATTGACGATTCCAAGTGTGGCGAGGCAGCCTGCACAGGCTTTGCCATTGGCTACACCAATGAAGGCGAATGGGTAGAGTACACCATCAATGTTGCTGCCGATGCGACGTACAAAATTACCGCAAATGTGGCGACCGCATCGGATGCTTCTGCGATGCAGTTGCTCGTAGACGACAAGGAAATTACGGAATCAGTGGCTATCGAAAAGATAGACACAGTGTGGACAACATACAAGGTCGTCGATGTCGGTTCTGTGGAACTCAAGAAGGGCGAACATGTGCTCAAGTTGCTCATTACGGGCGGCTACTTGAATGTGGACTGGTTGGAATTTACCGACCCGAATGCAGAACCGGCTCTTGCCATTAAAACTCCGGTTGTGAATGCTGCAAAGTCGCAGCGCTACGAGGTTTTCTCCGTGTCTGGCAAGCGCTTGGGCCGTGTGAATGTTACCGGCGGGACCATTGCGGAATCCTTGAAGATGGCGGGCTACAGGCCTGGAATCTACATGGTGCGTAACGCTTCCGGTGTACATGTGGTGAATACGGCCAAGTAAAAAAGCATTCCTATAAACACATCCCAAAGATCAGGCGTTCCGGGAAATCGGAATGCCTGATTTCTTATTTTACGCTTTCCTCTTTTGGATAAAGTGTCCATGGTAACTTGCGACTGTTCGGTGAAAAAACACATTGTTAAAGGTATCTTATAGAAGGGTCCAAAAAGAGGATGAAACAATGTGTAGAATGTTTGGTTTTGTTGCTTTTGCAACGTTTTGCTTAGTGGGTAGTTTGGGCTTTGCTCAGGAACAGGCGACTTTCTATGTTGCACCCACGGGCAACGACGCTAATCCGGGTACGGAAGCGGCTCCTTTCAAGACAATCACCAAGGCGCAGAAGGCCGTTCGCGAAATCAACGGCACCATGACGGGCGATATCGTCGTGTACTTGCGCGAGGGAACCTACCAGCTAAACAGCACGGTGAACTTTGACGAACGCGACGGCGGCAAGGATGGCCATTACGTGCGTTACAAAGCCTACAAAGGCGAAATGCCGCTCATTACGGGAGGTATGCCGGTTACGGGCTGGACAATTCACGACGAAACGAATAATATCTGGAAGGCCGAAGGCGTCGAAGGTCGATTCCGTCAGCTGTACGTGAACGGCAAGAAGGCTGTTCGCGCTTGCTTCCCCAACGCGATTGCTGCAAATGACAAGGGCGAAGGCAGCTTCGATCACGATTTCGTGCGCCTGACGAAGGTGGACTCTTCGGGCCGCGCCTTTGACGTTTCTGCGGACTACGTCAAGAACATCAAGAACATCGAGAATGTTGAAATCCATCTGATGATCGCCTGGGCCGAAAGCATCTTGCGATTGGAAAAGGCCGAGGTGAACGGCGGTACTGCAAAACTCATTCCCAAGGATCCTGAACGTACCAAGCTGTTCCATCGCGCATATCCTATGCTTGGCACGGCCTTCCAGAGCAATCCGCCCAAGCAACAGGTTTTTTATCTAGAGAACTCCTACGATTTGCTTGACGCTCCGGGTGAATGGTATCTGGATGAAAAGAATAGTGTGCTTTATTATAAGCCCCGTTCTGGCGAAAACATGGCTACGGCCAATGTGGTTGCTCCCCGCCTCAATACCATGTTCAGCGTTTTAGGTAAGGATACCAAGAACAAAGTTGGTTATATGTCTTTTGAAGGCTTAAACTTTGCTCATTCCAACTACACTCGCCCCAGCGAAGAAGGCTTCTTGGATTTGCAGGCGGCAAACTTCAATGTGGATGTCCTTCCGGATCCCGGTCGCGGAAATTGGGAAAGGTTGAATAGCAACAAGTATTTGCTGTGGCGTCCCGATGCCGGCTTCCGTGTCGAAAACGCTCACCATTTCTTGGTCAAGAACTGCACCTTTTCGCAAATGGCCGCAACTGGCCTTGACTTTGTGTCGGGAACGAACGATGACGTGATCGAAGGCAACGTGTTCTATGAAATTGGCGCTGCAGGTATTATGCTTGGCAAGTTCTATCAGGACTCCACGACCGAAATTCATATCGCCTACAATCCGAGCGACAAGGAAGAAATCAGTACACGCGACACCATTCGCAATAACCTCGTGACCAACGTGACAAACGAACACCAGGGTGCTGTGGGAATCGGTGCTGGTTACCCGCGCTATGTGGTGATTGAAAATAACGAAATTTCCTACACTTACTATTCAGGAATTTCCCTTGGGTTTGGCTGGACCAAAGACCAAACGGCCATGACCAACAACCATGTCAACAAGAACAATATTCACCACATTTCTCGCCTGCTTTGCGATTCCGGCCCGATTTACACATTGTCTAACCAGGGCACTGGTAGCGAAATCAAGGAAAACTATCTCCACGATTACAGTGCCTCCAAGTGGTCGGATTACTGGGTTCTCCCGATTTACCTCGATGAAGGCTCTAGCGGCTTTACTGTTGAGAATAACTCTTACAGGAATGCTCCGAGTGGTGTCGGTCGTAATCAAGCGGGCCAGTTTACGGAACGCAACAACGGTGGCTATATCGAGTCTGTTGCTGCCGCTGCGGGCCTCCAGGGCGATTTCAAGAATCTTGCAGACAAGATTTCGAACATCCCGCTGGCTGATTTCTCGAATCCGATTCCGCAGGCTCCGTTCAAGAATGCCTTCGTGTTCCCGGCTTTGGTGCAGGCCGAAGATTACGACGAAGGCGGCCAGGGCGTTTCTTACAGCGACAAGGATATTGCCAACCAGGGAAATGCCTACCGTGAAGATGGTGTGGATGTTGTTGGGCTGGAATGCTCCGATTCCGCGGCAACTAAGGATTGCAAAGGCTTTGCCGTTGGTTATACGCAGGCTGGCGAATGGATGGAATACTCCGTGAACGTGCCCGCCGACGCCAAGTACTTTGTCAAGGCGAATGTGGCTACGGCCTCCGAAACGTCCAGCTTCATGTTGCTGGTGGACAATGATGCTGTTACAGATACCGTTGCGGTCCCGAAAACCGATTCGACTTGGGACGTGTATAAGGAAATCGATGTGGGCACTGTTGAACTCAAGCAGGGCGAGCATGTGATCCGGCTGCTTATTACGGGTGACTACTTGAACGTTGACTGGATCCAGTTTGCAGATTCGGCAAACCAGACCTTGCCGCCAACGCAATGGGTTGAAAAGGTGCGGCTTGAGGTGAGCCCGGAAACTGCTTACGACGTATTTGGACTTACAGGCAAATATTTAGGCCGCGTAGAACTGCGCGGAGAGTCCGTCCGCAATGCGCTTGTGCGTGAAGGCTTTGCTCAGGGTATTTACCTTGTACGTAGCGTCGGGCGCGCCAAAGCCCTGCGTGTGCAGGTGAGATAAAAAAAGTAGACAGTAAACAGTAGGCAGTAGGAAGGAGTTTCCTACTGCCTGTTTTTGTTTAAGGATTGTTTTATATACTTTAAACTACAATTCCATAGAAGGATCCATCGGATGATTAAACTTGAACAAATAATTAGAAATTTTATGACCCCAATTCATATAAATGATGAAAATATTTATAATGAATTTTCATTGCAGCATGAATTAGGTTTTTTCTTAAGAGAAAACCTCCAATCTTCAGTTTACAAAGTTCAATTTGAAAGGAATGTTCAATATTTTGGTGGGAAAAAGAATAAATTTACAAAAAAAGAGATGGACATAGTTATTTCCAATGGTCATGAACGTAACTCGGAAAAATACGCAATTGAATTAAAGTTTCCGACAAATGGTGCAGTTCCAAAAAGAATGTTCCAATTCATTAAAGATATAAAATTCATGGAAGAGGTTAAATACGATTTAGGATTTAAAAAGACTTATTGTTTGTCATTAGTCTCTGATTCAAAGGAAGGTGATTTTTATAGTGGAGAAAATAGTAAAAAAGAAGATAGTATTTACCAATATTTTAGAGGAAGTGAAACAACGCCCATTCATGGAACAATAAAAAATCCAATTCACTCAGAAAAAATAGAGAAACTACATATAAAAGATATTTATTTCATTAAATGGACTCAAGTTGGTAATTCCCATTTCCATTATTATTTGCTTGAAATCTAAAAAGAAAACAGATGATATATTAATGTGCCTGAATAATCTAGGTTGTTTTCGGAAATATTCCTTGTAATTCGTTAATTGAGGTTACTAATTGGTTGTTTTTCAAATATTACATGACAAGGGCAAACATTGCAAAAAACGGCGAAATATAGCCTCCAAAACAACTTGAATACGCCATCTTGAGAAATTCCGGAGTTGGCTTTTTGAGCTAAAAAGAGTATATTTATAAAAGAATGTCCTTTGAATGGGGTTTTTATGTCCTTGGAACTTCTAGAAAGAAAACTACGAACACTGCCTGAAGACAGTTTTGATGAGGTCGATGAGTTTTTCGATTTCATTTTGTTCCGTTCTGAACGGGAATGTTCGCAGAATGATTTTAACGAGGATACAAAAGCCGCTCTTCGCGAAGTTGAAGAAATGAAGGCTGACCCGTCGAAAGGCAAGTCTTATACAGATGTCGATACGATGATGCGGGAGTTGCTCGCATAATGTATTCTGTAAAGCCGACTAATCAGTTTAAGTGAGATCTTAAACTAGTTCAAAAACGTGGTTATGACATACAGAAAATGACAGATGTCATCAAAAAACTCGCTGCGGGTGAAACTTTGCCAGAAGCGAATCGTGATCATGCTCTATCTGGGAATTTCAAGGGATGTCGGGAATGTCATATTGAGCCCGACTGGCTGTTGATTTATGAAATAGAGAAAGATAACTTGATACTGTATTTGACTAGGACAGGGACTCATTCAGACTTGTTTAAAAAATGATTGGAAAAGAACAGTTAGAGAAGCCTTTTCCCTTTTGACAAAAAATCCACACTAGTTGCATAATCGTTTTTAAAATCCATCCTTAAATGGGGTATTTTTCTAGAGGGTGTAAAACAAAGAGGATGTTATGAATGGTTTTTCGCTTTCGACTTTTATGTCGTGTGCGGCATTTTGTGCCGTGATGGTTTCAACTGCAAATTCCCAGCCTAATGACGAATGGAATGGCAAGCCGCGTATTTTCGGCGTGAATACGCTTACGCCGCACGTGACCTCGATGCCGTACTCTACTGTAGAAGAGGCTATCAAGGGGGACCGCCACGCTTCGGAATGGTACCAGACGCTTTCGGGTACGTGGAAATTCTTCCATGTCGAAAAGCCTAGCCAGCGCAATAACGACTTCTACAAGGACAATTACGATGTGTCGGGATGGGACGATCTTCCGGTGCCGTCTTCCTGGCAGCTGCACGGCTACGACCACCCGATTTATACCAACGTTGTTTATCCGTGGGCGCAGAACAACAGGGTCTCCGCTCCGGGCGCTCCGACCGAGTTCAACCCGGTGGGCCATTACCGCCGCACCTTCACTGTTCCCGAAAAGTGGGATGGCAAGCGCATCCGCGTCCATTTTGAAGGCGTGGAATCTGCCTACTATGTGTGGGTGAACGGCAATTACGTGGGCTATAGCGAAGACACTTTTACGGGTCACGAATTCGATATCAACAAGTACCTGCGTAAGGGTGAGAACAACATTTCTGTGCAAGTGTTCCGCTGGTGCGATGGTAGCTGGCTCGAGGACCAGGACTTCATTCGTCTTTCGGGCATCATGCGCGACGTGTACATTTATGCGGTGCCGCCCGTGCATATCCAGGATTTCCAGATTGACGCAACGCTCACCAACAACTACCAGGATGGTTTGCTGAAGACGACGGCGTGGATTTACAATTCCACTGGAACCGAATCCGACGAATTTACCGTGGAACTTTCCCTCTACGACGCATCCGGTGCCGAGGTGATTTCCCCCAGTTCGCAGAAGGTGTCGGGCATTGGCCCGAATGGTGCCGAAAAGAGCGTGCATTTTGAACTCCCGCTCAGCAAGCCGAACCGTTGGTCTGCAGAAACGCCGTACCTTTACTCTGCGGTGCTCGCCATCAAGGACAAGTCTGGCAAGATTATCCAAGTCGAAAGTAACAAGATTGGTTTCCGCAAGGTGGAAATCAAGAAAGACAACGGGGCGCCGCGCCTGTTCGTGAACGGCATGCCCGTGAAGTTCCACGGCGTGAACCGCCACGAACTCGATCCGGATAACGGCCGTGCGGTGACTTACGAACGCATGGAAAAAGACATCATCTTGATGAAGCGCTTCAACATCAATGCGCTCCGCATGTCGCATTACCCGAACAACCCGATGATGTTTGATCTTTGCGACAAGTACGGCATTTACGTGATTGACGAGGCGAACGTGGAAAGCCACGGAGCGAACGGCGACTTGCCCAAGAGTAGCGATGATTGGCGCGCTCCGGTGGTGGACCGTCTGAACAGCATGGTGCAGCGCGACAAGAACCATCCCTGCATTATTCTGTGGTCGCTGGGTAACGAGGCGGGTAACGGAAACGTGTTCGCTTCTGAACGTGAGCGTGCCCACGAGATTGACTCCACACGCTACGTGCATTACGAGGGCGACAACAACAATGCCGACGTGATGAGCCAGATGTACTGGGGTTACGATTACATCAACGGTTACAACGATGGAAACAAGCCCGTGATGCTTTGCGAATACGAACACGCCATGGGCAACTCCGTGGGTGATTTGCAGGAATACATGGACGCTTTTTACAGGAATCCGCGCGCCTTTGGCGGCTTTATCTGGGACTTTATCGACCAGGGCTTGCACCACAAGGGCACCCCGTACTGGGAATTTGGCGGCATGTGGGGCGACTGGCAGAACGACGACAACTTCTGCGCGAACGGTCTCGTGTTCCCCGATCGCAAGATTCAGCCCGAAATGTGGGAAGTCAAGTACCAGTACAGCCAGATTCGCGTGAGGAACGTGGACGCTTCGCAGGGCAAGCTCAGCGTCGAAAGCCGTTATCTCTTCTTGAACCTAGGTGATTTCCTCGATGGTTACTGGCAAATCAAGGAAGACGGCAAGGTCATCAAAGAAGGGAAAATTGACGGTTCCCAGCTGAATATCGCTCCGAACCAGAAAAAGGAAGTTTCTATCAAGATGCCCGAAATTGAGTTCAAGAACGGCTCGGAATACCATCTCGATGTAGATTTCCGCCTGAAGAAGAACCAGCTCTGGGCGAATACTGGTTTCAGCGTTGCTCACGAGCAGTTCGCGATTAACGTGGGCCAGGCCAAGTCGGCTCAAATCGACATCAGTTCCTTGCCCGGCCACCGCGTGACCCGCAGCACCGACGAATTCACTGTCGAAGGCGACGATTTCAAGATCCGCATCGACCAGAAAAGCGCAACGATTGCAAGCTACGTGCTTGATGGCGATACGATTATCCGGGACGGCGGTATCCCGAACTTCTGGCGTGCCCCGACCGACAACGACAAGGGTTTCAACATGGAACGCGGTCACGGCGAATGGCGCCATGCGGGGGCGAAGCGCTCCGTGAGAGGTGCCGAAGTGAAGGAAGTCTCCGCCCAGGAAACGCAGGTGACGTTCCAGCTCGCTTTCCCGGATGTGGGTTCTTCGCGCATGAGCCTGACTTACACCATCTACGGTAGCGGCGATGTTATCGTGGAATACAAGTTTACCCCCGACGGCAGCAAGAGCTACATCCCGAATGTCGGTACACTCTTTACGGTGCCGGGCGGCTACGAAAGAGTGCGTTACTTTGGACGTGGCCCGGACGAAAACTACATCGGCCGTAACCGCGGAAGCTTCATGGGCATGTACGGCACCTATGCCGACTCGATGACCGTGATGTACATGGAAATTGGCGAAACGGGTCAGCGTACCGACGTGAAGTGGGCGGCCCTCACCAACGACGAGGGCAAGGGCCTGTTGATTGTGGGTTCCCCGCGCATGGAATTCAGCGCCCAGCATTATTCTCCGGAACAACTCACCGACGTGAAGCTCCCGTGGGAACTCAAGCGCAACAAGGATATCGTCCTCCGCGTGGACCTGCACCAGATGGGCCTCGGCGGCATCAACAGCTGGGGTGCAGAACCGCTTGACGCCTACCGCCTGTTCTCGAAGAACGAATATAGTCACAAGTTCCGCCTCGCTCCGATTCGCAAAAAACTGAACGATCCGAGTGCATATGCGAATCTCGGTTTCAAGAATCTGGAAACGAGCCTTGTTGATGCGCAGTACCCGACGGACATCTACACGAATGATGCGAAGGAAGACCCGACCGAAAAAGTCGTGGATACCGAACAGACGGGTTCCGACCCCGATACGACAGGTACTGAACCGGATACGACGACGCAGATTCCGGATGTTGCCGGGCAGAAGCTCCAGTGGCATGCCGAGCCCAAGGACTATGTCGTCTTCAATATGCAGGGCCGGCTGGTGTCTTCGTTCACGACGCTCGGTGTCGAGGATTTGCACCAGAAGACCGTCAATGCTGTCCAGCGTTCCGGAGTCTACCTGGTCAAGGCGAAGAATGGCGGACAGACGTATAGGATTTCTGTAAGAAAGTAGAACCTCCTAAACACATCATACACAAAGGCTCCTGTCGGGAAAATCCGGCAGGCGTCTTTTGTTACAAATTAATTTCCAGAGGCTTTTTTATTCCTTATGCTTATTGAGCCTATTGATAATTCGTCCAAAAAGAATTGTTTTGCGGCATTCTAGATAGCGGGATAATAAGATATCTTAGGGATATCCGAAAAGCGGGTTCCTTAAATGAGGAGGATGTATGGGTTTTGTTAAGCGCTTTGCCGCCGAATTTTTCTGTTTGTCTAGCTTTGTGCTTGGGACCGTTGTTCCGGTACAGGCTGAAAATCCCCTGACACTTTGGTACAATACCGATGCTGGTGCTGAGTTTACGAATGCGCTTCCCATTGGCAATGGCTACATGGGCGGCCTTATCTATGGCGGCGTCACGAAGGACTATATTGGCCTGAACGAAAGTACGGTTTGGTCCGGCGGCCCCGGCGACAACAACAAGCAGGGTGCTGCGAACTACTTGAAAGATGCGCGTGATGCGCTGTTCCGCGGCGATTACCGCGCGGCGGAATCCATTGTGAGCGACCGCATGATTGGCCCGGGTCCGGCGAGTTTCCAGCCGGTGGGCGACCTCGTGATTACGACGTCTCATACCGGGGCGGGGGATTACCGTCGCGAACTCGACCTCCGTACGGCTATCGCGAAGACGACGTATTCGGTGGGCGGCGTGAAGCATACGCGCGAGTATTTTGCAAGCTACCCGGACCATGTCATCGTGGTGCATCTCTCGGCCGACAAGGACGGCTCCGTGAGTTTCGGCGCGACAATGACGACCCCGCATCGCAGCAACAGCATGTCTTCGGAAGGCAATACGCTCATTTACGACGTGACTGTCAATTCCATCAAGTTCCAGAACCGCTTGAACGTGTTTACCGACGGTGGCAAGGTCTCGGTGTCGGGCGGCAACATTTCCGTGGAAGGCGCGAACTCTGCGACGCTCGTGCTCACGACCGCGACGAACTTCAAGGCGTTTGACGATGTTTCCGGCAATCCGGGCTCCATCGCCGCCGACATCATGAGCAAGGTCAAAGGCAAATCCTACGACGAACTCAAGGCTACGCATCTGGCCGATTACCAGGCGATTTTCAACCGTGTCAAGCTGGAATTGGGCGAACCCGACAAGAGTGCGGGCGACATCACCAGCACCCGCGTGAAGAACTTCAACTCGACAAACGACCCCTCCCTTGTTGAACTCCATTACCAGTACGGCCGTTACTTGCTCATCGCAAGTTCCCGCAAGGGCGGGCAACCGGCCAATTTACAGGGCATCTGGAACAAGGACACGAACCCGATTTGGGGCAGCAAGTACACCACGAACATCAACCTTGAAATGAACTATTGGCCGGTTGAAACGGCCAACCTCGGCGAATGCGTGTGGCCGCTGATTGACAAGATCAAGTCCATGGTGACGCAGGGTGAAAAGACTGCCAAGGTGCACTGGGGCGTAGACGAAGGCTGGGTGGAACACCACAATACCGACCTCTGGAACCGTACCGCCCCGATTGACGGTGCCTGGGGCCTGTGGCCGAGCGGTGCCGGCTGGCTCAGCACGCACCTTTGGGAACACTTCCTCTTTAATCCGACCGACAAGGAATACCTCAAGGATGTCTACTCGACCATGAAGGGGGCTGCGCTCTTCTTCGTGAACAGTCTCGTGGAAGAACCGGAAACGGGCAACAAATACTTGGTCACGGCTCCGAGCGATTCTCCGGAAAATGACCACGGCGGCTACAACGTGTGCTTTGGCCCGACGATGGACAACCAGATTATCCGCGACGTGCTGAACTACACCATCGAGGCTTCTAAGATTTTGGGCGTCGACGAGGATGTGCGTACCAAGATGGAAGCGACCGCCAAACGCCTCCCGCCCACGAAAACGGGCAAGTACGGGCAGATTACGGAATGGCTCCAGGACTGGGACGATCCGAACAACAAGAACCGTCACATTTCTCATCTGTACGGCCTTTTCCCGAGCGCCCAGATTACCCCGGAAGAAACGCCCGACTTGATCAAGGGTGCCCGCGTCACGCTGGAACAGCGTGGCGACGATGCGACCGGCTGGTCTCTCGCCTGGAAAATCAACTTCTGGGCCCGCATGCACGATGGCGACCATGCCTACAAGATGATCCGCATGCTTCTCACTCCGGGTAAGACGTACAACAACCTGTTCGACGCGCATCCGCCTTTCCAGATTGACGGCAACTTCGGTGCGGTCTCCGGCGTGAACGAGATGCTTATGCAGAGCCACAACGGCAGAATCAACCTGCTCCCGGCACTCCCCTCGCAGTGGAAGGACGGAAGCATCAAGGGCATCCGCGCCCGTGGCGGTTTCGAAATCGATTCGATGGCTTGGAAGGGCGGCAAGCTGGCCTACATTTCTATCAAGTCGCTTGTGGGACAGACCCTCAATGTCGTGAATGGCTCGAATACGTTCTCTACATCGACAGTCCCCGGCACGGTCTACGAGTTTGACGGCAACCTGAAACTCACCAACCAGCCGTACGAACCAGTCAAGATCCCCGGCAAGATTCAGGCCGAAAGCTATATCGCCATGGATGGCGTGCAGATTGAGCCCGACGAAGAAGGCGAGCCCAACTTGGGCTGGATTAACGATGGCGACTGGTCTAGCTACCTCGTGAATGTGCCTACCGCTGGGACGTACAAGGTCCGTGCCCGTGTCGCATCCGGAGCCGAAGAAAAGTCCACGGTCGTGATTGCTGATTCTGCGGGGAAAGCGCTAGGTTCGTTGACCGTTGACCCTGCCAAGACGACGGGATGGAACGACTGGTACGAAAGCGAAACGGAAATTGAGCTCCCGGCGGGCGAGCAGAAACTCGTTTTGCAGTATTCCGGTGGTGAATCGTACCTCTTGAACATCGACTGGTTTGAGCTGGAAGCGACTTCTTCGACTACGGTGATTCAGGAACGTGTGCCGACAACGCTGTCCGTGCACGAAGTGAAAATGTCCCGCGCGACACTCGCGCTGATGGTGAATGTCCCTGGGAACAATGCCTACACGGCGATGCTCTACGATGCTAACGGGCATCTGGTTTCGAGGAAGGCGGGCAGCGGCACCGGTGCCGTGCAATTCACCTCGCTGAAATCGGGAGTTTACATAGCAGTGGTCCGCTGCGGTTCTGCGACCAAGACTTTGAAGGTAAAGCTCCTTTAGAGTGCATTTGAAAAAGTACTCCACACCCAACGCGTAAAAACGCGGCGCCCCGGGGAGACCCGGGGCGTTTCTGTCGTTTGCCTAGTGGCACCTTAATACATCGCTACCATATAAAAAGGCGCCCCGGAGACGGGCGCCTGAGGAGAGAATATGAAGAATAGATATTACTTCACGAAGCTGGCGGGCAGTGTGAACTGCTTGAGGAACGGCCAGCCGATGCTTGCGTCACCGTAGTCGTGGCCACCGCCCTGCTTGGTGCAGAGCACGACCTTCGTGCCGTCCTTGCAGTTGGAGTATTCGTCACAGCCATTGGAGTTCTTGGTCGGAGAGCCCTGGCATTCGTTCTTTTCGGCCCAGAACCTGAAGGTGCCTTCGGCGCCGAGGAAGTTCAAACCGTCATTGAAGCCACTGTCGCCACCTTGGTAACGGCAGACCGGGTCGTTTGTGCCGCGGAAGTTGATGACAGAAATCGGACGAGACATCTTGCACTGGGCGCTGTTGGTCTTGTTCAAGTCCATAGCTGCCGGAGCAACTGCGGCGAAGACATCGGACATCATGCAAGCCACGTGGTTACTCATACCGCCACCCATCGAGAAACCGGTAGCGTAGATGCGCT